>CAZAQY010000270.1:0-11289 GCA_964486845.1 uncultured Pirellulaceae bacterium | reverse complement strand
GGTTTTCGGTCAAGATCAGTTTCTTGACTGGAACATTTCTCCTAAAGTGCAATCCCGATCGCTTGTGCGTAAAGTCTGATCCGTATTCATCAGGTGCGGTGTCGGCAGCGCCCTGCGAACCTGAGCCAGTGCTTGGCTCATGTCGGCAGCTTCGGGAATCCCAATGACGGGAATTTCGAGATCGGCCTTGCGAAACTCAGCCTGGAGGATCTCGAAGAAGACGCCGCTTCCTTCCGCTGGTCCTTTTCTAATTGGCACGGTCGTGACACTGCAACTGGGGCTTCCTTCCACGCCTAAAACGCAAACGACCTGACAGCCCGCGTTAACGTACTGCTGGGCCTGACCAACGACATGCTGGGCAAGTCGCAGGCAGCAGATCCGATACTCAGGATTGTCGTACTGTTCCTTGGTATCCTCGCCCGTGGGCCTGCTCACCCCCAAATGCTCGACTTCGGGGCAGGGCATCTGCACGATGCCGACATCGGCTTGACTCAGAATGTCGATCACAGGGGTTACCATGGCGGGCCAGCTTGCCGTGCCTGCCACCTTGGCGTTCTGATTCAGCAGACAATGGGCAACGAAGGCGATTTTGCCGCTGCGTTGGTCGTCGGCCATTCTAAATGCCTCCGTCCTTCCTCATGGATTCGGCGTCTTGCCCATGATCGTTGATGGCCCGCCGCTCCAAGTCTTCGCCGTCGCTGTCCACAGGGATCGCGACCAGCCCATTCCCGCCCCACGTCCCGTCGTTCGCCCGTGTCGCGTTCACGGGCGTTGTGGCGTAGCCCCCTGGCCGTGATCCGGCAGCCGGTCGCTCACACGATAGGCACCGCCTGTGAGCGTCAGAGGTGTACAATGTTGGTGACACCACGCGTGCGGCTCAGCGTCGCGACTTAGACGCTGGGAAAATGTTCTGCTGTGGGCGTAGGCGTCGTGCGTCGCCGCGTGACCGCGGTCGGTATCGTCTACCGTCACCCGTCGCATCGCGGTGGTCATCCGTTCAACAGACTCACTGGGACGCGACAAAGCTGGAAAATTACTTTCGCTTCTTCTGGAGTTGTGGGAAAGAGTGTTCCCGCGTTGCCTTGCTGGAAGCCTGTGCCGTTCTTCAGTGCAGGATAAGTTCGCTTGTATTTAAGCAAGTTGATGGGCTTCTGGAATACCATGAGTGTTTCCAAAACAATAGAAATGTCGTACCCATCTTCGGGGAGGTCCGCCATTCGGCATAGGCCCATTGCGGCTGGCCGATCTGACTGCCAGGCAAGCACTAAGTGTCCAACCTGCACCTCCTCCCTCAAGTATTTGAGGCTGGCGTTGTTATTGATGCACCATGTACCGCCCCAGAGTCCGTCGCCCTGTTTTTCCGCTTCGAAGAAATAGTTCCAGTCACCGTTGGCCGCTGCCTCGATGTTGCACTTGTAAATCCATAACATCGGCAGGAAACGCGCATCAATCGCGCCAATGTCATCGGCCTTTGTTGGGAGTTTCCTTGCGCTTGGGACAACCTTGGTCGGGCGTTTCTTCGGTGTTGGGAGGGCCTTGGTCGGGAGTCTCTTCGGAGGGTTTGCAACGGTCTTTTGCTTTGCCATAACTGCGGCTCCTTGGGTTGAACGATCATGATGGGGCGCAAGCCAAATCATGCCCGACACGTCTCGCTAAATTCCATTTTCCGTGCTTGACGCCGAATGTTCAATGCCCCACCTCACGCGGTATCGAGCGGTAGTCCAAAACGTCCCCGATGGATTCCACGTAATCCTGCATTTCTTCAGTCAGCAGCACCACGCGGCCATTGCTGACCGCGAAGAGCCGCTGCTCCGACCCCGCATCTTCGAGCAGCCCGTTGGCGATCTCGATCAGCCGCCGCCGCGAGTAATCCTTGTCCGCTGCCTCGCCCTGGGAAATCAGGTGCGGCGTACCGTTGATGACCACTTCACATTTGTCGTCGGCCACCTGGTCAGTTGACAACAGCATGGTCATCGTCCCCCGCGATGAGCAGCCGCCCGTCACGAATCGTCCAGTACCGCTCACAGCCGGCGCCGCCAGCGGCGGTCGGCCGGTGGCCCGCCATTCGACGGCGGCGATTCGGGCGGCTCGGTCCTGTCGGCCGCAGAAGTGATAGATGGAACGGCTCATACGCGATGGCAAGTCAGGACGCCAGTGGCTGTTGGCGTGGGTCTGGTTCCAGCGGTCGGGAAGCAGACGGTGGAATTGGAGGTTGACGCACAAGACGGAAAGGACCGACTGGTCGCCCAGGCCCCAGCCTGGGAAGTTGTGGGTCCGGCCGATGGCTCGCCAGAGGCGGAACCAGGCGAGAAGCTGCTGGGGACCGTAGAGCAGCAGGCCGGCGTTGACGCACTGGCGGCCGCCGGGTTGACGTAGCCCGAGGTAGCAACGCGAAAGCAACCCCTTCCGGCCGAAAAGAAGCCGTGTCGATACCCGACTCGGCGAATGGATCGCGGATGCTTGGCGTGCGCAACGCCGAAGCCGGCCTGAGGAGTTGGACGAGCGAGAGCTGTACTGCGAGATCGTCGCCGGTCACGAGCGTTTGATGTGGGTGCGGGAATTCGCGCCCGATTCTAAGGCTTGGCAGGGCTGCCTGGGAGCGGCACGGGATATCGATGGCCAAGTCCGCAAGGGCTTTGAGCGATCGAGCCGACAGACTCGCCGCCAAGTGCTCTGGCACCTTCGCCAGTATCGTCATGCCACACTGGACGTCTCGTGGCTGGACGAGCGCCGCTGTCGTCGTGGTGATCTCGGAAGGCTGGGACGCGGCCCGTTTCGACGGCGAGTTCCAGGAGCGCTGTCAGGCTTGTTTTGACCAGGGACACTGGTTGGTCTTCCTCCTGGTGGGCTCGCCGGGGACCCGGGTCCAGCAAGTTCCGCTTTCTTTCGGTATCCCGGTGATGGCCCAAACGGATGAGTTCCCCACACGGCCGCGCCGCTTGATTGTTTTTGAAGATGAATGACGAGCCGGGTTCTCACCTACGCCTGAAATCCGGTCGGGTCGGCCTGGCTTGGCGACCATCCGTCGCTTGCCGAGTTGCTGATGTCCGCGATCGCCTTCATCGGCAAACGCTCGCCTCGCCGTTCGACAAACTGCTTCGGGCCAAGAAGGACAACCAGAGGCATGGCGCTGCTACCCACCGGATGAAGAATCGTACGAGGCGTTTGTCCCCCAACGTACTCCGCCGTGCGAGTCTCGGACCGTGACCGCATGACGCCCGAATACGAACCCGCGACCGGAACGCCCTTCGGCTGGGGCGTCACTCGCACAAGGCAGAGGGGAGATTACGTGAAAAATTAGGTGAAAGATCAAGTCGCGTCTGAATCACTGCCGCTCGAATCGATCCCGCCCGTCACTTCGCTGTCCCCGCCAGCTCGCGGCAGGGCTTGCCGGCTCGGTACAGCTGCAGTTGCCGGCGCAGCCCCTGGGCCAAGGCTTTGTCCTCGGGGAGCACCAGAGCGAGCGCCTTGCTGGCGGTCTCGATGGCCTCGGGAAACCTGCCGACTTCGGAATAGGCGGCCGCCAGCGTGCTCAGCAACACGGGATTCGCATGTCCGGTCGCTTGGCACGCCCGTTCGGCGAGTTGGACGGCTCTGGCGCCGTTGCGGACGTCGTCCTGAGGACAGACCGCCAGCAGCCAGGCCAAGTCGTTGACCGGGCGGAGGTTATTTGGCTCGACCGCCGCAGCTTTTTCGAGCTGTTTCACCGCCGCCGGATAGTCCCCCTGCGCGGCCCAGGCCTTGGCCAACGCGACGTGGGCATCGAGCAAATGCGAGTCGAGTTCCAGGGCTTTCTGGAAGTGCTGGACGGCCAGGTCGCGCATTTGCCGCTCCAGCAGCACGCTCGCCAGTTCGTAGTGGGCCAGCGGACTGTCCTGTTGGATGTTCATCGCCGTGAAAAAATGGGCCGTCGCCTCCGGAAGCCGCCCTTGCTTTTGCAACAGCCTGCCCAAATTGGAGTGTGCCTCGGTGTAAGCAGGATCGAGCTGGATCGCTTTCTGAAAATGGGTCATGGCCTCGTCAATCATCCCTCTTTTTGCCAGCACGACCCCGACGCTCCCGTAGGCGTGGGCCCGGTCGGGGTTGGCCTGAAGCACCTTCTGGAGACGCGTCATGGCTTCGTCGAGCTTCCCCTGGTCGATGAGCACGACGGCCGCGTTGACGTGCCCCTGCCAGTAGTCGGGCTGGAGTTTGATCGCCGCATCCAGTTCGGCCAGGGCCTCGTCAAGCTTGCCTTGCCTGGCCAGTTGCACGCCCCGCATACCGCGTTGCAGGTGTTCGAGCGCACGCACGCGGATGCTCACCAGATCGTCGTAGGGACGGTTGACGAACTCCGGCAGGTTGACCGCCCGGTTCGCCGCGGTCGAGTTCGGAACGAGCACGGGAGGGCTGTCGTTTCCATCCTGGTCGATGTGGGTGAGAAACATCTGCGTATAGGGCGTGTTGGATTTGGATGAAAAGACCATCCAACGTCCGTTGGGCGAAAAGCTGTGCCAGGAGTTCATCAAGGGGGTGTTGCACCGCATCTTGCGCGCCGTGCCGCCCGCGGCCGGCACGATCCACAGGGTGCTGTCGGGACGCAGGAGCTGCCCGTTGCGGCATTGGACGAAAACGACCCATTTGCCGTCCGGCGAGACCTTGGGAAAGTTGTTGCTCATGCCGTTGTTCGACGCCCCCGCCAAGGGTTCCGCTTGCCCCCCTTGGCCTTCGCGGAAGGGAATCCGGTACAGGTCGTACCGGACCAGCGGTTCGGCCGGCGCGTTGGGCCGGTCGGGGAGCACCGAGCCCTGCGGGTAGGCCTCTCGAGCTGCGGCTCGGGCAAAGATGAGATGCCGGCCGTCGGGGGTCCACACGGGGTCGCAGTGTACGTAGCTCGAGTCGTCAGCGCCCGGCAGGGTCTTGATCTCGCGCGTCGCCCGTGAGTAGTAACCGAGAATGCCGCGTGTTGGATAGAAGACCTGAAGGAACTTGTAGTCCAGGAAATTGGCGACGAACACCTGTTCGTTCAGTGTGGTCGCGGCATATTGCCCGTCGGGCGAGACGCGAGACAGAAAACCGATCGTCTTGTCGCCCGGAGGCTTGCCGGGAAAGGAATTCCAACTGATCACATGCTCGTTTTCGATGACCATCTCCCGGGCGATCGGGGCGATCACGTAGGAGCCCTTGTCTCCGTCGGGACCGTCCAGGTCCATGCCCAAGATATTGCCGCCGGCGGAAAAGGAGTGGCAGTTGGTGCAGGTGGGGACGTCGTTCAGCAAGAGCCGGCTTTCCGGTTTGCTCACGTCCCGGAGTCGCCAGGCAATCAACGCGACGGCGTTTTCGCCCAGGGGGGCGATCACGCCCTTTTTGGTCACCGCCGGCGCCAGCGGCACGTCGCGGTAGAAGATCGGAGCCCCGACCGGATCTTTGCTGACCGTAAACGAAATCTCCCCCCGAGAAACAACTTGTTTCGGGTTGTCGCTGCGGAAGCCGAGAATGGTCACGCGGGCGGGCGTCTCGACGGACCGTTGCCTGATCCTTGCCCAGACTTCCTCGTTGGCAGTCCAGCTTTTCGCCGAGGCTTGGTAGGGGGTCGGCTGGTAGATCTCGTTGTTCTCGGCGATGCAATCGGGATCGATCCGGCCCGGCTCGGGCGGACTGCCCGGCACGAGAATGCGAATCTGCTCCGCTGCGTCGCTCCATGCGACCACGACGAGCCACGTCTCCGCGCGATCCGTCGGCTCGTGCCACAGGAAGGTGGGTGGAACGATGTCCGGGGGGAAAATCGTCTCGTCGAGCGGATAGTCGACGGTCAGCGAGGCCAGGCCGGTTTCTTGCTGGGCCGACTGAACTACCGTGCGGACGACCTCCGTGAGTCCGGATCGGGCCGTTCCGATGATTTGGTCGCTTCCCTCGAGCAGGACGGCTTCCTCCGCGCGACCCAGAAGGGGGTGAGTGGGCCGAGGAGCGACCGGCTTCGCGGATGGCGGCGGGCTGCCCGCGTCGGACTCGCGGTGGCGGCTTGCGCTGCGATCGGAAAATGGTGCCGGGGAAGGCAGAGCCCGCTCCTGTGGAGCACTATCGGTTGTGCCGAAGCGGCCGCCGGACGGCGTCCAGACGCGAACCACCGTCGCCATTGCCACAAGGAGAACGACGATGCTGGCCCAGCCAAACGCCTTACGCAAGGTCTTTTCCCTCGAACCGCAGTGTCGGTCCTCCCCGATGAATCTGGAGAATCCCACCAGTCGTCGGGAGCGACTCCGGGGCCGGCGCCGGTTTCCTCAAAACCGCTTGACGAAAGGGAAATCGGAGACCTTCGGCCAGCGGTTTCGGCGGGGTCAGAGACCCGCGCCGAACGGGTTCCGCGCGGGTTTACTTGGACTTCAACTCGAAGTCGATCGTGCCGCCAGTATCCGGAACCGTCTTCTTCAGTTCGGACTGCACCTCAGTCTCGGCCTGGTCCTCGTCGAGATGGGCGACTTGGGAGACGCCGAAAACCATCTGGCCGAGGCGCTCCGCCTGGAACCGGATGATCCTTTTGCGAACTACTACTACGGTTACGTGTTGCACCGCCAGGGCAAGTTGGAGGAAGCCGCCGGACGTTACTCCCGCGCGCTGGACAAGGATCTTAAGTCGGTTCCCGCCTTGCTGGCCCTAGCCGTGATGCGCATGAAACCCGAACTGCCTCTCTGGCATGATCCCCAGAAGGCAGTCTCCCTGGCCGAGACGGCTTGCGAATTGACTGGGCGACGGTCGCCCGATCCCTTAAAGATCCTGGCCGCCGCCTATGCCGCGGGCGGGCGGAATCGGGACGCGCTCGACACCGCCAACGAGGCCCTCCGCCTCGCCCGCACGGCCGGCGACCAGGAACTCGCGGGGCGGATCGAGCGGGATCGGGAAACTCACGAACGGGCCGTCGCGCAAGGCAAGGCGGATCGACCTTGATAGGCCGCTCTCCGCTCAACATCGTCTGGTGTTGCTGCAAGCCGGCGCCAGTTGCGGATCTTGGTCGAAAAAGCCGGGGGCCGTCGACGCGCCAAACCTTTTGGCGTGCTGAATGGTCAGGGGCAAGGCACCCACTCGGCAGGACTTTCGTCTCAGACCCCGCGGCTTGAACTGCCTCAATAGTTCGAACTTTTGGACTGCCGTCCGATCCTCAATGCACGTTGCATGCCAGATCGAAAATCCGGCGGTTGGGCCTGGGCGACGCTGTGGCGCAACTGATGTTTCTCCAAGGGGTTAGCATCTCTTGCCGGGCTTTCTCGGACAGCATCGCACACCGGGGCGGGAAGGCCCGGCAGTTCCCACTGCCTTGACGATCGTGCCGTTTCGCTACAGCGGCTTGGCCAAGCGTACCAAAAAACGCTGCAGTCACGACCCTCCCGCGCCCAGCCGTTCGGACAGATGCCCTACCCGTCGGACCTCAAACCAATTCTCTGGTCCATCCGTAGTTATCAACGCCCGGATTTGCGGTTATACTCCGGCCGCGGCAGAAGGAGTCTGGGATGGTTTCAGGTTCCGGCGCAGGCGGCTAGATTCGCGGACTGCGGGAGGAGTTGACTAAGTGCCTAACAATCCTGCCACGATCGGACCCTACGTTTGCGGCGACGGACAGCCGCTGCTGTTGATTGCCGGCCCGTGTGTGATCGAGAACGAGACCGTGACGTTGACGATCGCCGAACGGCTGAAGCAGATGACCGCTGGCCTGCCGCTGCAGCTGATTTTCAAGGCTTCCTTCGACAAGGCGAATCGGACCAGCCTGGATTCGTTCCGGGGGCCGGGCCTCGACGGGGGGTTGCGGATTCTGGAACGAGTCCGATCGCAGCTTGGCCTGCCGGTGACGACCGACATTCACGAATCCCCGCAAGCGGTTCCGGTCGCCGAGGTCTGCGATTTGCTGCAGATTCCGGCGTTTCTTGCTCGGCAAACGGACCTGCTGCTGGCGGCCGCCCGCACGGGTCGGGCCGTCCACGTCAAGAAGGGCCAGTTCTTGGCGCCGTGGGACATGCAGCACGTCGTCGGCAAGCTGTCGGCAGCCGGCTGTGATAACATACTGCTCGGTGAACGCGGCACGTTTTTCGGTTACGGGCGTCTGGTGAACGACATGCGAGCGCTGCCGCAGATGCGGGCGCTGGGCACCCCGGTGATCTTCGACGCCACTCACAGCGTCCAGGAACCCGGCGGACTGGGTGGCAAGACGGGAGGCAACCGGACGTTGGTCGAGCCACTGGCCCGCGCGGCGGTCGCGATCGGCGTCGACGGCTTGTTCTTCGAGACGCACCCGGACCCGGACCGGGCGCCCAGCGACGGACCGAACATGATCGCGCTGGGCCAGTTCGCGGGCGTGCTGGACCGGCTGTTGCGGCTGCGAGCGGTGGTGGAGGGATTCGGACGGCAAGGATCGGCGAATCAAGAGTAGCCATCACGCTCCGCGTGATGATAGCAGAGACTGGAATTGCCCGATGAAATCGAACCTGCTGCTTTGCGTCTTCGGCCTGTGCCTCTTCGCAGCTTGTCAGCCCGAGCCGCCGGCGGCCCAATCGCCGGCGGGCCATGCCGCCTCGACAACGCCCGAGCGGGACTACTTTGACGTGGCGCGCGATTACCTGGCCAGGCTCGACGACGTCGATCCCAAGGAGGGCATGCTGCAGACCGCGTACTACCTGAACCGCTGGATCCAAGGTTCCGAGGACCAGGTCGCCTGGCAACTCGACCCGATGATCGATGCCTTGCCGAGCGAGTTGCGCACGCTCCCGCCTGTCCAATCGCTGAACAAGCGGGAGTTT
Organism: uncultured Pirellulaceae bacterium; assembly: GCA_964486845.1. Lineage (GTDB taxonomy): Bacteria > Planctomycetota > Planctomycetia > Pirellulales > Pirellulaceae > Anammoximicrobium. Next base: position 2,524 of record CAZAQY010000270.1, on the reverse strand, counting down.
ACGGTGGAGGACGTGAGGTACCTGCGCGAGGCGTCCTGGGCCCGCAGCATCTCGAAGTGGGTCGCCCAACGTCCGGATGATCCTGACTTGGCACCCTGGTTGAAGCAACTGGAGAAGGACCGCGGCGAAGAGCACGCTTACGAAGTGTCCTTGGCGGCCCGCTTGTTCGACTGGACCGTGCGCAACATCCAACTGGCTCCCCTGCTGCCGTTTCCCGGCCAGGCGGCAGGTCCGGCCGGCGGCGCGGCGGCTGGGACGCCGGGCGTTTCCCCCATCCAGCAGGCCACACCCGGTCCGGGCTACACAGCCTTTCCCTGGCAGACTCTGGTTTATGGCCAGGGCGATGCGTGGCAGCGGGCACGCATTTTCATGCTGTTGTGCCGGCAGCAACAGATCGATACCGTCATGCTTGCCGTGGATGATGCCCGCTTGTCCCCGCGGCCTCAGCCGTGGCTGCCCGCCGCCCTGATCGACGATCAGTTGTACCTGTTCGACACGGGTTTGGGCCTGGCGATTCGCGCTGCTGGCGGCGCCGGCATCGCCACGCTGGCCCAAGTGCGTCAGGATGTCGGCATTTTGCGGGCGCTGGATGTCGGCACAGAAATGCGCTATGCGAAAGGGACTGCCGACCTGGCGCAACTGGTGGCCCTGATCGACGCCCCGGCGGAGGCGTTATCTTACCGCATGAAGGCCTTCGAGCTGGAGGCCGCGGCCGGCGAACCATTGTTTGTGGCGGTCGCGGCCGAGGACTTGGCTCGACGTCTGAAGAGCCGGGCGGGAATCGCCGCCATCGATCTGTGGCAAATCCCGTTCCAGGCGTGGCTGTATCGCGGGGCGCTTTCCGCGCGCGCCAACCAGGATCCCGAAGCGATGAGGAGGCTGCTGTACGACGAGATGATCCTGGAGAACGTCCATCCCCTGACTCAGGGCCGCGTGCAGTATTTTCGGGGGAACTTCGAGAAGACGGCGGACAATCCGGGAGCCAAAGGCTACCTGGTCGAGGCCCGGGTGCCGAACAAGGTCATCGACCAGATCGAGACCTCGCCGGAGGTCCAAGCCGGCCTGGGGCTGGTTCGGACGCGCGAAAACGAGCAGGAATGGAACTACCGGCTGCAAATTGCCAAGGGCATGGCGACGGGGATCAAGCAGACCGCCACGTACTGGCTCGGCATGATCCACTACGAAACGGGCAACTACGAGACGGCCGTCGAATGGCTCAAGCGGCGATCGCTCGAAGCATCCGATGACAGCCCCTGGAAGCCGGGAGCACGCTACAACCTGTCGCGAGTGTACGAAGCCCTTGGCGACCTGGAGATGGCTCGCAAGACGTTGCTGCTGGACGATTCGCCCCAGAAACACGGCAACCTGCTGCTGGCCCGCTACTTGCGCGAAAGACGGGAACGTCAGATAAAGCCCGGCGCAACCGCGCCGTAACGACATCCGATTTCTCTGCCAGTAGTCTCCCCTTCCCCGCTTCCCAGACAACCCGCCAAATGCTATCTTCTACGGCTGAATTCACCTCGCGTCCCCGTAGCTCAATTGGATAGAGCGTCGGCCTCCGGAGCCGAAGGTTTCGTGTTCGAATCACGACGGGGATACTTAAGCGGTGTAAAGACTTACGCCGCTTGTCCTCCAGACCTGTGCACGGAATAATGCACGGAATCAAAACGCCTCCCGCCCGGGTACCAGCCGGGCGAGAGGCTTCGAGCGACCTTTCGGTCAGCCCTTTGGTGGTTCGCTTCACGGGGCTTTTTGATCGGAGGGTCGTTCTATGGCACGCAGGCCGAGACCGTGGTTTCGTAAGCAGACCGGCTGGTGGATGGTTATCTTGGGGGGAGTCCAGCAAAAACTGGCCGAGGGTCGCGAGAACAAAAAGCTCGCGGAGAAGAAGTTTCACGAGTTGTCGCTGCTCGTGGCCGAATCCCCCGAATCTTGCGACATGCGCGTCGCCTCGGTATGCGACGCTTTTCTCCAGTGGTCCGAGCGGCACCAGTCGCCGGAAACCTACCGGGGTTACCATTTCTATGTCCAGAGCTTCTGCGAGGCTTGCGGCTATCGTCCCGTCGCAGATCTGCGACCCCACCACGTGACCACCTGGACGGACGGAAAAGCCTGGGGCCCAACGTCGCAATTCAACGCGGTTCGCAGTGTCCAGCGTGTTTTCAACTGGGCGGTGAAGGAAAAACGCATCCAGCAAAACCCCGTCAAAGCAATGGAGCGGCCACGGCCCAAGTCGCGCATGACTTATGCCAGCGACGACGAATTTCGGGCCCTCCGCCGGGCCGCCGTACCTGCTTTCAGGTTGTTCTTGTTTGCGCTGCGGCAGACCGGTGCCCGTCCCTCGGAAGTGCGAGGGCTCACATGGGATCAGGTACGACATGACCGCTGGGTTCTCCCGGAGCACAAGACCGTTGGGAAGACCGGCAAGCCTCGCGTGATCCACCTCACGCCGGTCATGCAGCGGCTCATGTGGCGCCGGCGGGCGAGACGCCAACGTTTTCAGCGGGAAGACGATCAGCGCCGG
>CAZAQY010000269.1:0-11298 GCA_964486845.1 uncultured Pirellulaceae bacterium | reverse complement strand
CTATACGACGACCATGTATTGCGGCAGGCTCGACTCGTAATGCCGGCCCGGCCGCCGCAGGCGACCGAACCGCTTCGCTCGCCGGCGGACGGACGCTACGGCCGGTCTAAGCCCGCTCGATGCGCTCCTGTCCGTTTCGACGATCCTGTCGATACAAACTATCAGATTGGTATTGTGCTCCATGAGAATGACCGTCCGGCGCATCTCGGCCTTTGATCCTGCGGGTGCATGGGTGGAAGGGTGTTCTTCTGTCCGGCGGGGAGGAAGCCCGTTCTGACCGGCTGAGTACATCCCCGGAGCGAGCGGAGTGGATGAGGAAACCGTCAAGGCCGGATGAGCTTGCCTCTTATTCCGATGAGCAATATCATACCTTTATGAAAGCCCGACTGATATCATCCGCAGGTCTCCTGCCGTTGCTCGCTCTCTGCCTTATTCCCGGCGGTGCCCCACAAGCATCCACGACCGGAGCCATTGCAGGAATCGTACAGGACTCCAAGGGAGCGGCTCTCGTCGGAGCATCGGTCATGGTCGAGGGAACCCAGCTCGGCGCGATGACAAGCGGTTCCGGCGAGTACTACATCCCCCGTCTCGCACCCGGCACATACTCGATCACGGCCAGAATGGTCGGCATGGGTACAGTCACCGTCCAGGGAGTCACGGTCGTCTCCGACCAGACCACCAGGATAGACCTGGTCATGAACCCGGAGGTCGTCGGAGCGACCATTGTGGAAGTCACCGGTCAGAGGAACCTCGTCCTGGAAGACATCCCTTCGACGATATACGTTGTGGATCGGAGTGAGATCGAGACGATGCCTGTCGCCAGCGTCCTGGACGTGATCCAGAGACAGGCCGGAGTCAGCGCCCAGGGTGGCGAGATCCATGTCCGCGGCGGGCGTGCAGGCGAGGTCGCCTTCCTGCTGGATGGAGTATCTCTCCGCTCACCGGTGACAAACGCACTGGCATCCAGCGTTCCGCTGTCCGCCATAGCCGAGGCTTCCACCACCACGGGCGGGTTCGGCGCCAATTACGGAAACGCCATGTCCGGGGTCGTCAACATGGTGGTGAGAGAAGGCGGATCAGACTACGAGGGAGATGTCAATCTCGGCGCCGGCGACATGACTGCCTTCGGGGTGGAATCCGAGGAGCGCAACTATTCCGCATCCGCAGAGAACGACAACTACCGCAGCGACTGCCTGGATGGAGAAGTCTCCCTCGGCGGCCCTGAGCCCTTCACCACCTATCTGCTGCCGGCGATCGGTATTCATATGCCGGGCGAGATGAGGTTCTTCGGAGCCTGCGAGTGGGTCAGGAGCGGCTTCGACCTGAAGGACAGCAGAGGCAACTGGGAGAACAACTGGCAGAACTACCTTTCCGGCTGCCTCAACCTGACGTATCGCCCCGATGTCCTTACCAGCATCGGCTGCCTGGGAAGGTACTCCTATCGTCAGAGCGGATGGGATGAGTGGGCATGGTCCCGCTACGACCAGCCCACATATGTGGAGGGAGAGCCGTACCTGGGCGGGAGTACCGACCATGCCCTGCCCATCAGATTCGACGAGAGCTGGGGGATCACCTCGAGGGCTTCGAGGATGCTGGGAAGCAATACGTTCATCGAGCTGATGGTAGATCGCAGCGAGTTCTGCCGGTGGCAGAGGATACGGGATCCCGGGGGCGGCTACGTCGGAGAAGACCTCACGCCGGCGGCCTGGTTCGCGGAGTACTTCCCGGGGAGGGCGGCCGATTCGCTGGGGTTCTACCACTCGGGGATGCATCCCGACGTCTGGCTCGAATCGCGGAGCAGCGTCACATCCGGCAGGCTCGGTCTGACTCGCCAGTTCGGCAGGATACTGCAGGTCAAGGCCGGGATCGAAGGCAATTACTACGACATCTACGATCTCAGCGTCTATGCGAGTGGACCGGGGCAGACCTTCGTGAGCAACTGGAGGGCGTATCCCAGCTCGGGAGCCGCCTATCTGCAGACCTCCGCGGACTTCTCGGGTGGCATGGTCCTGAACACCGGCCTGAGGGTCGACGCCTTCAACCCCAACACCGACATGATAACGCCCGGCGAGACCGGCTCGACGGACATCCCGGTGAAGTGGCAGTTCAGCCCGAGGTTCGGTATCACCCACCCCATATCCGACAGGGACGTCTTCTTCGCCACATACGGCCACTACTTCCAGATGCCCAGTCTGAACCAGATGTTCTGCGGCACCAACTACAATCTCTCGGGCGACTACTCGATCGTCGGCAATCCCGACCTCGACGCCATCCGGACGACCTCGTACGAAGCAGGAGTCAGGCACCGGATCGGAGAACTCTCCACCCTTTCGCTGTCGGCCTTCTACAAGCAGATAACCGGTCTCGTACAGACCACTCCCGGCTCTGACGGCTCCCAGTTCTTCTTCATGTACGCGAACGACGACAGCTACGCGACGGTGCAGGGGGCTGAGCTGACCCTGATGAGGCTTCCCGGACGGCTCATTTCGGGCAGCGTCAGTTACACCTACTCCCTGGCCACCGGAAGATACTCTTCGGCGACGGAGCAGTATGACTACAGCAGCCAGGGATACTCGGTGATCCCGGCCGAGGAGAACTATCTGGACTGGGACCAGCGGCACTCGGCCGGCGCCCATCTCACTATCAGCACAGAGAGGGGCGAGGGCCCCAGCCTCGGCGGATTCCATCCGCTCGGGGGCTGTGCGCTGACCCTGGACTGGTCCTACGGCAGCGGATTCCCGTTCAGCCCCGCCTCCAGCGACTCTCTGCCCCGGATAAACACCGAACGCTACCGCTGGACGATGCAGTCCGACATGAGTGCTGCGAAAAGGTTCTGGACCGGCGGGCTCGAGATCGAGGCGAAGATGACGGTTTTTAACCTGTTCAACAGAAGGAACATTGTCCGCATCTACGATCCCGGGATCTATCTCGATTCGGGCGATCCCGGGGGATCGATGTCCAATCCCGCCGCCTACTCTCCGGCTCGTCACGTCCTCTTCGGGATCAGTTTGAGATGGTAGGCGGTCTGACGATCCTCCGGCGGATACCGGCCTGGTCGGTCGCAACGACCATCCTCGGCTGTCTGTCTGTCGCCGGATGCCACGACCCTGTCGAATACGACGTCTCCGCACATAGCGGCGTGGTCAAGATCCGGGTATCCGACAACACTGTCGTGGGCAGCCTCGGCGGGATCGAAGACGGCAGATCGCTCTGCTCACTGGGCAACACTCAGTTCCTGGTCGCGAGCGGCAGCGGGCTCCTCTACAGGTTCGACTCCGAGCAGATGCTCCTGGATACCTCGTACGCCATCGGTTACGGGAGCGGCTCCGGCTACGGGGACATGGTCATGCCGAAGCCCGGCTCGGTCTATGTGATAGGATCGGCGGGGAAAATACTCGAGGTCAGCCTCTCATCCAACTCCGTCGTAGATCGGTTCGACGCCGGCCCGCTGCCCGGAGCCCTGTGCGCCTCCTCGACGAACCGGCGATTCTATGTCGCAGACGGCAGTGACAGGAGAATCCGGGAGGTGGACCCCGTGGGCAACGTCGTCCTGAGGCAGTCACAGCCCCTGGATGAGATACCTGTCGCGATCACGACGGAGTCTTTCCTGGACGAGTACCTGCTGGCCTGCTGCTCGGACGGCGCCGGGAGTGTCGGAAGAGTCACCCTGAGCACGATGGCGACCGGTCCGATCTCCCTGGGATCTCCTTGCTCCGCGATCACCTCGTTCCCGGCCGAGTCGACCTGGGCGGTCACTCATCCGGAGTGGTTCGCTGAAAACGGCGCCGTGTCGATCTGCAGAAGCTTCCTTCTTGTGCCGGATGTTACCGCCGTACAGGTGGCCGGACACCCCACCGACATCTGCAGCGTGCCGGGAACGGTCTTCTTCTATGTGCTGAGCTATCTCGGCGACGGGACGAGCCGGGTCACGGCCATCGACTACGTGAACGCAACAATCGTGGGCGAAGTGGACATCCCGGGCTTCCCCTGGGACATCACCTCGCACGCGAACGGCGAGTACGTGCTGGCGCTCACTTCAGACATGTGACCCCACATCGGATCAGCGTGCGGGGGGCAGGGCTCCGAGCTGCTCGAATGCCGCCAGGAGTACTGGATCGATACCCGCCGAGAAGTCCTCTTCCGTGGCCTCGACGAAGATGTCCGGAGGGATGCCGGCCCCCTCGATGACTGTCGTGTCCGGCCTCAAAACCGTGCGTATCGGGCAAGTCATGTACCAGTTATCGGGAAGTTCCCAGTAGCTTGACGGCCAGTTCACCGCGCCCATGGTCGTATCACCGATGACCGTGACCCGGGGAATCTCAGCCATTTCGCAGACGAACAACTCGCAGGCGTCGGCGTTCGACGATCCGGCGAGTACGATGACGGGATTGCCGAAGAACCATGACCTTGGACGGAGTTTGTGCGGCTCCGGCGGGGTAAGTTCGTGAGTGTCCGCGCCGATCCTCTCCTGCCACAGGTAGCCCACCTGGAGTTCGTCCACGAACCGGCGGACCACGTTTTCCACAGGCGCTTCGGAACCACCCGGATTCATCCTGACGTCGATGATGAGCCCCGGCCGGTCCAGAGCCTGCTGGAGCAGATCGTCGAAGAGGCTGATGTTGAAGTTGGAGTCCCATGCGGTGATGACGAAGTAGGGTATCGAGTCGGGCCCGGCGAGGCAGTAGCCCCATTTTCCCGACTGCATCCACAGGAAGCCCCAGGGTTCCAGGTAGTCCATCAGCACATCGAGGTCATAATTCGGAACGATCACCGGGTCGTAGGTGAGAATCCGGCCGTTTGCCGGATCGATCAGCCGGACATGGTAGTCCTCCAGCCGGGAAAGCATGCTCAGGGTCAGGTCGGTCATGCCCGCCCGGGAGGAGATCGTATCGGCCATCGGCCTGTACTGCTCGTACACGGCGTCCCAGTCGACGCCCTTCACCTCGAAGCCGACATACTCCGAGTCGAACAGATCCCAGACAAGCTGAAACTCGGAGGCGAACCGGTCCGGGGGATCGGTGGTCGCCGGATTGTCGATGCAGCCCAGGGACAGAAACGGAATAGTCATTAACACAAGGGTCTTGTTCGACATGACCGGCCCTCCGTCAGGTTTATCTTAAGTATCTATGTGTAGAAATCCGCTGACAAGAGCCAGGCGACGACCCGCCGAAGCTCGTTGACGGAACCGAGGCGCTGCAGGATATTCTTTCAGGTAGACATCCATTCCGGGAGGAGTCGCAACGGGAATGAGTACTCCCTGATGTCTTGCGGCATGACGAAGATTCTCATGATTCCTGCGTTGCTCGTCATCTGCCCGACTGAACCCGTTCATGCTTTGGAACTGGGAGATACAGTCAATCTGCTCGTCCCCGACATCTCCTACTTCCCCGATTCGCTCCAGACACGCCAGTTCACCTGCAGGGCGGTGACCGAGCACGCCTGCTGGCTGGTGCAGGACACGACCTTCATCGATCTGGCCGACACGAGCATGAGCTACCAGGTGATCTGGGGCGGCCTGATGACCCAGAACGAACTCGACAGCATTTCGGCGCAGTTCGAGGGGGCGGGGGTAGGGATCTATTCGACGGTGACCTCCGTCTTCGGTGAGATGCCGGTCACCGGAAACCCAGACGACAGAATCTGGGTGGCGTTCGCAGATATCCGCGACTACTACCCGAATCCCGGCGGCCCGCCGTCCAGGCTCAGAAACTGGGTCTATACCTGGCCGGAGGACTACGACGGTGAGAGCCTGACCGGAAACAACCACGACCTGTTCTATGTGAACCTCGCGCCATACAAGAACATGCCCGGGGCGACATGGGCGAACATCCGGAGGCAGGTTCACGCCTGGTCGGTTGCGACCGGGCTGGGGCAGGTTCTCCGGGTGGCCAACAACCCGCGGGAAGAGCTTTGGGTGACACGCGGCCTCGGGATCTATGCGCAGTTCCTATGCTACGGCCTGACCTCCGCCTTCAACGGTCGGGTGGGCATAGAAGGCTTGCTGGATAACTTCGCTACTGCCGGCGGGATCGAACTCGTCTCATGGTGTTCCGGTCAGCGGGCCAACGATTTCGGTGAGAACCTGGGCGGCGAACTCCTGTGGTTCCAGTACCTGGAGCAGAGGGCCGGAACCGGGGTGATCACCTCGATCGCCCGTTCAGACGAGTCCGGGATGCTCGGGATCGCTCATGCGATCGATCCATCGATCTCCGACAAAACCGCCATCGCCACCGTGATCTATCCTCTCTACGAGGACTGGCTGATCACGAACCTGATCGCACACATCTCCGGGGACTTCTCCGGGGGGATCTACAGATACGACTTCCTCGACGGCACCGGATACACCTTCACGATCATCAACAGCCCGGCCTCGTTCCTGGGGGAGTTCAACTTCTATCCGTTCCCCACATGGATAGGACCCCGGGGCCACGGCATCAGCGCCCAGGAGTTCGCGGCCCAGTACGCCAGCTTCGACGGCGACTACCACTCCGGCGGCAACGACACGGTCTGGTTCAACGGAATGTACAACCAGAACAACGGATCCGGGCCCAACCTGGACGGCAACTGGATCGCCTACCGGGTGTCGCTGGCGGACGATTCGACCCTCCAGTCTCTCGATTCCCTCCAGTTCGATGCACTCTTCAACGGCACGATACAGCTCGAAGGCTTCAGGACCTTCGTGATACTCACCAACAACAACCCGCGCGGAACCGCCCAGCTCAGGTACACCCTCAGCCAGGATACAGGGCCGAAGAGCCTCTACCTGGTTGCACTCCAGAATGGGATGAACCAGCAGTATCTACAGGCTTTCTCAACCCTCTTCCGCGAAGACCGGCAGATCCCCTATGGATTCGACTGGGTCGGCCCGCGCCTGGAGGTTTCGCATCTCGACGACGCAGGAAAGCCTGACAGCACTGCGATAGTGAAGATGTCTCCCCTCGTCGGGACCATCTGGACCGGACAGGTGTATGCCTGGGAGACAGGGAACTACATGCTGGCCTGCACGGGATGGGATAGTCTCGGAATCCCTCACCGGGACTCGATGGAGTTCGCCGTGGGCTATGGCGGCACCCGGCCTCTGATTCTCGAGGTGGGGAAGGCGAGGCTGGATATACCTGCCGGGAGCATCGCACCCGGCAGGTTCGTCAGCATGTCGGAAGCCCGTCAGCCGGGGCTCGCGACGGGAGAACTCCCGGATTGGAGCGTTCAGTCAGCGGGTCTGAACGAGCTTCTTGCAGGCCCTGTCGCCGTTCCTGCCGTAAACGGGACTATCTCCTTCGCCTCCGGATGCTCCGGCAGCTCTGTCTTCAGGCTCGAAGGCGACGCCTGGGAACGGGTCGAGAGCTACTTCCAGGCCGGCAGAACCTGCTCGCATATCACGGAAGGCGGCATCTACCTCCTTGGGACGGGGCCCGGAGTATCCTCCCCGTCGGTGCCCTCCGAGCTGGTCATACTCGGGGCCTGTCCCAACCCCTTCTCCGATCAGGCTTCGCTCAGCTTCTCGATTCCGGGCGCCGGGTCGGCGTCGGTGGACATCTACGACATATCGGGGCGGCTCGTAGCAAGGCTCCAGTCCGAGGATCTCTCACCGGGGACAGCCTGCCTGGTCTGGGACGGGCACGGCCGGTCGGGTGAGAGTGTGCCTCCGGGTGTCTATTTCCTCAGGCTCGAAGCCCTTGGACAGAGCGCCACAACCCGAATGGTAAGGATCCGCGAATGAGTATCGCATCCTCCCGGTCTGTCCTGATCGTGACCCTCGCCATCCTCGTCACGGGCATGTCGGGCTGCGTCGAGTATCCATCCGGCCTGCCCGATCCCGAAGGCTACGACGGCTTCCTGGCACTGGGCTGGCAGGCCATCCAGCAGGGGCGGTACCCGGAGGCTTTCGACTGGTTCGAACAGGCGATCGACGTGGATGTGTCCAGATCCGACGCATACCTGGGCGCCGCTACGGCATGCCTGTATCTGCAGAACCGATGGGAGACTGCGGACGGCTACTTCCAGGCGGCGATCCAGCAGGATCTGGGCCGTTCCGCCATCGTCAGGCACATGAACGAGGTGCAGGTGCAGGATACCCTCTGGACAGTCTTCGAATGCGTCGATCCCGATCTGCCGCAGGAGTCCCTGGCCGTCTGGCTTCCTCTGACGGCTGACTCCGGCGACATCTGGGTCGGCCGGAAGATCTGCGATTATCTCGAGCGGGGCGGGTTCGACACCGACCTTGAATACAGGTTCCTGCCGGGGTCAGGCGACGCCATTTCGTGCCTCGATTTGTACAACTCCCAGAGCGGGTCTTTCTACGACGGAGACAGCATCTTCGCGGGCTATATCTACCTTGAGGTTCCGATGGCCATCGTGCATGTCGGGGGGATCAGATACAATACCTGGATCATGGTCGGCCAGAACGTAGGGTACGATTACGCGACACTCAACGCAGACGCGTCGGCCGGTCAGATCACGAAGGATGCACTCGCGGGCTGGACGATGCTCCAGCAGGTCATGGGGGAGGACGGCGATCTGCTGCAGGCGTCCGCCTGTGCCCAGGGTCTGCTGCAGATAGCCCCGGACTATGCCTTCGGAGAAGGCGACTCACTGCGCGAGGGCTTGTTCGATATCGATGCCGCCCGGGTGGTAGCCGGCAGCGCCTCCTATGCCTACATACACCGCAAGTTCATCTACTCCTGGTTCATGTGCAGGCAGGCCGGTTACGGGCTCGACCTCGACCCGGAATCCGAAGGCTTCCTGTTCGACCTGCTCGAACTCTTCTCAGAGATGCAGGGCTGACATGACCAGGATCAGTCCATTCATTCTGCTGGTCGTAGCAGGCATCTCCGTCGCGAAACCCGGCATTCCTCTCCCTCCCTCCCCGGTCGGAGGGATGGATGGCAGGCCCTCAGAAACAACTTCGAATCACAACCTGTCGAACATGTGGATGGTTCTCTCGAATGTAGGGATATATGGCAACCCCCGGGGCGATCTGGACCAGTTCGGCATGCAGTGGCCCGGAGGTGAAGGATCCTGCTATCTCTTCTTTGCCTCGATATGGGTCTCCGCCTTCGGGACCGTGACTCCATCGGCACTGCCCGGAGCGTATGTCAGTTACTCGTCCGCATTCACAGGCAGTTATGAGTTCAGGCCGACGGAGGGATTTCCTTTGATGAAGCTTACTCCCGGCCCGACCGCACTCGAGGAGTCGAGCTGGGGGGAGGACGATTGGAGCACAAGCAATGAAAACCCTTTAGGGGTCAGGACCTATCAGAGAGCATTAAATTGGGCTACGCCTGGATACAACCAGTTCATGGTCAACGATATAGTCATAACGCATCTCAGTGAGCATGCTAATCCGGGCGTGCCGCTGGATGGCCTGTGCTTTTCTCTTTTCGCCGAAGTCGATGTCGCAACAGCAGATCCGGACTTCACGAGGTTCTACTTAGACGATCTCGTATTCTATGATGGCCACGCGATCTGGTGCAACGATCCAGACGCCACCTTCGACTACGAGTTCGATGATGGTTCGAAGGCGAGCGAATCGGACATATTCGTATACCAGCGCAACCCGGACGCCTCCTGGGCTGATCCGGAGGACGATATCTACTACTTCTACAACTATCCCGGCTCGGACGGCATCGTGGACGCCGACGCAAATTCAGACGGAGTCTCGGACCACTTCACGGTTTTGTTCAAGGTTGCGGACGGCGACACCGTCTATGCCACCGAACCGAACACCGGACTCCAGTTGTTCGCCGACGGGATGCCCCCCTCGTACTGGACGCATACGGCAGGCGACACAGCCTATGCCGTAGTGCCACGGAACCTGAGCTACATGTGGGATGGAGACCGTCCCGGATCCGCAACGGACGACTCCGGTGAGCCGACCTACTCTCCTCCCTGCAATGGCTTTGCCGGCTGGCGGCTTCTCGACTTCTGGATCAGGAAGGCCGACGGCACCATCGAGCGCCCGATAGACGTCAACGGCTGTCCCATCCCGCTCAGCCACTCCTGGTGGTGCTTTCAGTTGTCACTGCCTGAAGACGACGAAACTGCCTATAAGATCCAGTGGGGTAACAACCAGGAATGCAGCGGCAGGCGAAGCGGACCCGCCTATCTGGCGGACTGGATGGGCGATCCCAGCGCTCCGGAAGCTTTCCAGCCCATGAACCCCGGGCCGTTCCCGATTGTCCAGGACAACCCGCTGTCGCTCGATTACCTGCCTTTCGACTACAACTTCCTACTCACTATGGGCCCTGTCGATCTGGCTGACGGGGACAGCCTGCACATAGTCGGTGGGTTCGTCATCGGCAGGGGGCTCGAGGATCTCAGGCGGCAGGCCGACAACATGCTCGATGCCTATTACCGTGACGGTGGCTGGGGCGTGCCGGACATCCCGCCCGTGCCGACGTTCTTCTACGAGCCGGGCGACGGTGCGGTCGATCTGATCTGGAGCGACGACGCCGAGATCTATGATCCCTTCGGCGGATACCATCTCTACCGCTCGGTTTTCAACACTACGAACTGGCAACTCGTCGCCGAGCCGGCGGCCGGCACCTACTCCTTCTCGGATTCCAGCGTTACGAGGGGCTTCCCCTATTACTACGCGCTCTGTGCCTGTGACGCAGAAACAGGGGTCGAGAGCCCCAGGACGAACTACAAGCAAGCGCTCGACGGCACTCCCATCCCCATTGTACCGGGCTGGGCCTCGGATTCGAACTGGCAGGAGATGATCAGCGTCGTTCCCAACCCGTACCGTGGTTCTGCCGGCTGGGAACAGAGCCATGCCGACAGGATCGCCTTCACCCACCTCCCACCGATGTGCGACATACGCGTCTATACGCTTGGCGGGGATCATGTCGTCACGATCCAGCATCGTAGCCTGGGCGGGAACTCCGGCGAGGAGTACTGGGATCTCAAGAACGGCGAGGGCAGGCTGGTAAGCTCAGGGCTCTACGTCTTCGTCGTCCAGACCACGGATGACCAGGCTGTCGGGAAGTTCGCGATCATCAGGTAGAACGAGCCGACCGATCACCTGCCGTCTCTGATGGAAAACCCGAACCCGTAATGCCGGCTGCCGCAGGCGGCCGAATCGCTTCACTCGCCGGCCAGCCTGACCGCTACGCCGGCCTTTCTTCCATGTAACAAGCCCACTGGAGCCTTCAGGGTATCACCAGGCCGGACATCAGGATGGTCTCGCCCGGAACGCAGCTCTACCGCAACCAGGTCATCATCGCGATGGAGTTCCCGGCCGGGATGACCGGATCGGGGGGCGGGAACTCGCCGCCCGGCATGACATCAGCCCGGACA
>CAZAQY010000268.1:0-11302 GCA_964486845.1 uncultured Pirellulaceae bacterium | reverse complement strand
CCTATCCGGATGCTCCCTTGTTCTTTATGCACATGGGAGCATCCCAACGCACGATACGCCGTGACGTCGAGAACTTTGTTCGTCGATGGAAGCGGCGTCACGGCATAACTGAACGGCGATTCCATACCGAGAAGCTACCGCTCTATCTGCAGGTGTGGGACTTGCGGGAGGGGTGGACCGGTGACCGCTACGATCGCGACTGTGACCAGACGTTGAAACAGATCTCCAGTCAGTTCAAAGTGTCACTCTCGACTACTTTCAGCCGGTACACTTCGGCATTTCAGCTGATCACCGGACACGAGTTCTCGGTGGACCTTTGGCGACGAATGTTGGGACCGCTGAAGTTGAGCCGGTTCTGCACCGACCCGGAGAAGATACTCTCAGCCGCAATTCGGCGCCGGCTTAAGTCGCCGACTCGCCGGGACGTACCAGACTCCGTTATCACCCCAACATCGCTTGATCCGCACTCTCCCGGAGTGGTTGAAAGCAAGAGCGCTTGCATAGATGGCGATCAGGAGTTGGTTGAGTTCTTGCTGGACGTGGACGAACTGATAGCACGAGGATTGTCGGACGAAGAGATTTCAGAGCGTCTGGGAGGCTCTCCTGCGGACATCAGCTACCTCCGAGGCCGAACGGAGGAGTTTCGTCAGGCGCGCGATGGCGGCAAAGAATGAATTCGGGCGTCCTTGGTCTTGAGACGTTCTTTGCGAAAGTGGCAGGTACCTTGCGACTGGCCGGCGATTGCTCTCTGTCCTTTGTCCGCGAGTGCGATCAAACCGCTTCGCCGGTAATCGTTGGCGTCGAAAATGAACCCATGTGGGTAGTAATACTCCCCATCATGTGATTATGACGCGTTTCTTGTCGATATTTACCTCGTTCAGAGGCATGCAGATCGCTCCAGCCAATCTGTGCAAGTCGCCTACTGAATTTGGCTTGTTGGGAATGCGAATGGACGATGACCGTCAGTGACTCCGCACCGGCGCCATCGGGGGTGGCGAAGGGCAAATCGACTGGTGAGACACGCGAAGTACGCACGGATACACCATTACGAGTGGTAATCATCCCCTTCTATAGATTATGACGCGTTTCTTGGCGTTCTTTAGCGCGCCCCGCGCCGGGTGAAGAAGAGCCCCGGTGCTCGACACGAATCCCGCGGCGTTTCTGACAAACCAAACACACATCCATCGCAGAGGAGGATCGCGGGGTCCGGTTTGTCGTCGCGAAATCGTTCCCAAGAAAGCCGGACGCGGTCTGCACGGCATACGGCTCCAGTTCGCCAAGCAATGAACTCCATTTCTCCCTGGGGACATCGAGTAGGTGCCCGGCCTCGAGACGTGCCGCTCGGCGCCCTTAAGGCGTTACGTCGAGAGAGACCATCAGCCTTCGCCTCCGGCTCAAGACGATCTTCGACGGCAAGCCTAGGTGGGCAGTGGAGGATTGTCGCCAGCGTGCATTTTCAGGCGATACGGCTGACCGCAGACACACGATGAGACTGAATGCTCTCCCGTGCGTTCAGTAACCACCCTGTCGCCAACTGACGGGACCGCTGCGCTCCATGGCCATCCAACTCGCACAGACGTTTGGCCAATGCAGCCGCAGGAGGCCTCGTGCGATGGCGAAAACCAACTCTTGAGGGTGGACCGATGCCTCTGGCAGCCAGAGTTGCCTGAAATCGAGCGGCAGCGCAACTGCTTCGCGAGCAATGCCTTACAGACTGACCGCGCGAAGAAGGCATCACGACTGTCCTCTTCCGAGGGCGCGCACGATGCCTTGTTTGAACTGTCAGCCGCGCGAGGCTGCTTGGCACTAACCGGCGTGTTGCCCAAGAACTCCTCGCCGGGGTCACAACCATTCACTTCTGCGTCATCTCCGCGCAAACCCCACTTGGCGGCTCGTGAGACGTGAGACATTGAGACGACGGCTTTGTCTCAATGTCTCACGATTTTCGCTCCGTCTCCCAGCGTCGCTGCCAAAGTCGCTCCTGAAGTATCGCCTCCATTATTTCGGAAGTGGCAGAAGGCGGGAGCCACACCGCGCTGCGGCTGCATGCCCCGGCTTTGTTCGAGGGAAATAAGGCACGCTTGGAGCTGCCAACGAAACAAGAGCCTGACCGGGAAACAGCGGGAGGCCCAGACAGTTGATCCACCTGGGAACCTGACGTTTCTCGGCGCCAGACCGCAGATGCAGCGACATGTGCCGCTGGGCGGCACGTTGGAGGAAACCATGACGGAAAAGAAGTTGTTGCCCGACCATGCCCTGATTGTTTACGAATACCAGGAACTGCGTCAACTCGTTCTGGCCTTCGCCAATGGCCACCACGAGCTGATGACCATTGTGGGCGATGGTGGCGTCGGCAAGAGCGAGCTGGTAAAACGCTCCATGCTGTCGATTCTGGGGAGAGGCAAGTGGGCGCTGATCAAAGGAAAACACTCCCCGCTTGATCTGTATCAGAAACTCCTGCAGCACGCCTTGGTGCCCCTGGTCTTCGACGACCTGGACGGTCTGTTCCTCAAACCTGACAATGTAGCCCTGTTGAAGTGTGTTTGCGACACGACCGCTGTCAAAGTTGTCGAATGGGGTAGCACTCACGCTGTGTTCCGAAAGGGGGATCCGCCTCTCCCGACATGTTTCGAGTCGATAAGCAGGGTTCTGATCCTGGCCAATGAGTGGCAGACGCTTCGCAGGAATGTAGTTGCACTCCAGGACCGCGGGGTGCTGGTCGTCTTCAAGCCGAGTTCGCTGGAGGTTCACCGGGAGATCGCTCGGGCGGGTTGGTTCGACGACGCGGAGGTTTTCGAATTCCTTGGGAGGAACCTCCATCTCGTTACCCAGCCGAGCTTTCGGCTCTACATCACCGCACGCAGTCACAAGCGTGCGGGTCTCGACTGGAAAAACCTAATCCTCCGCACCATTGAGTCGGAGGCTGACGCAAAGCTGGTGCTGGTTGCCCGCTTGCTGGCCGATTCGCGTTTCGACTCGCTCAAAGCACCTGAAGCTGCTCGGGAGCGAGCCTTCAAGGATTCTGGGGGCGGCTCCCGCGCCAGCTACCACCGCCATAAGAGCGAGTTGTATGAACGGCGCGGCAACTACGACCTCGCAGCTGCACAGGCCATCGTCCTATCGCCGCCCAGACCTGATCCCTATACAGCGGCACTTGCGGAGCGTCGACGACAGCTCGAGGAATTGCGAGACGCGTTACACAGTGAATCCACCGAAGACGACAGTGGTGCACCGCCGTCGGACGACAGCAAGAGCGGAGCGTCCTCCGACGGCACCTGCCGCTTGGACACTTCGGCTTCCGCGACATCAGGGTCGCCGACATTATCGTCAGCCGAGCACCCTGCGGAATCCGTTTCGAACCCAAATACGAACGAGGGCGCAACAGCTTAGCCGACAGCGTCGATAACTGGTTCAAGCCGGTGGCGGAGGACACCGACTGCAGCCTGGACTTCCATTGCTTGCGCGTGCATCTTCCGGGAAAGCCCGGAGGGAAAGGTGTCGGCGCTGACGGCTTGCCTGTCCCAGGAACAGACGGCAGTTTTTCAGCGGTTGGCCTGGCAAGCGGTGAAGAACTACACCTGGTCCGGACTCGCGACGTCCAGGTGAGTTGGATGTCACGGGCAAGACAGCAAGGATGTGCTGAAAAGGGCAACGACCCAGCTGGCGAGCCCGCCGATGCTGATCATTGCGGCCCACTTGACCGCCAAGTGCTTGTTCAGGGCGATGTGCGAGATTTCGACGATCTGCGTACCCACCTCGTCAAGCCAGTTGTCATCTGTCATTCCCTTGATTTCGGCAACGTACTTGCCATAGTCCTTGCCGTACGACGTGGCGATGTGTCCGAAGAAATACCGGCTCTTGGGAGCAAGCTTGCCGAATCGAGACATGACGGCGCAGATCAGTGTGCCGACAGCGAGAACCGCACAAATCCCAAACAAGATCAGGGATACCAGCCCGACCCACGCCGCGGCGGGAATCGTAGCCAGTGCCAGCGCCTTCTTTAGGGTGCCAAGGCTGCCTGCCAGAAACCCAAACATGAGCGTATTGATGCCCAGGACGAATGCTGCCTTGGTATCGGCAAAGCGGATCTGTTCCTGGATTCCGGCCAGTAGCTTCAGACAGGTGTCGAGGCTCGTCCGCTGGTCAGTTTGGGGGCAATTGGCGGGCTGGTGCTGCGTAGGGTTGCCCGCGGGCGCCGTACCGTTCGTGTTCTTCTTGGCCAAGTGTCACCTCCCAATCAGTCGCATGCAACAGACCTTGAACTTTCTACCACTCCCGCACGGACATGGCTCGTTTCGTCCCACTTTGCCAATCTCCCGGACGGCTTCGGCGACGCCAGTTCGTCCATGCGATCGGGATTCTCCTGGCCACTCCGGGACGACGCCGGTCACAAGTTGTCGCTTCAAGGCCCGCTGGAACAGGTGCTCCTTGAACAGAAACGTGTGGAGTACCGCAAACAGTCCCGTAAGTGAATCTGCCCGGCTGAAGTCGACCGGCGTTTCCCCGGGGACGAAGAGGCACAAGCTCCAGTCGCTGTAAATGTGCGCGTCGGCGCAGACCTCCCACCGATCCCGATGACTCAAAAGAACCACACGCGGTGGCTGACCGCGGTCGGGAAAGGAATGCGGGTACTCGATCCGAATCGTCACCGACTCATATACGTGGCCGTGCCCCGACCGCACGTGAAAGACGCCTTCGACAAACGCCACGCCGTCAGCGTCGATACCGTTGCAGGAACCGTCAAGCAGTTGGCTGGCGATTCGCTGCTCGGCCCTCCAGCGTTCAGGTTGTCGCTCGTACCAGTGCATTTCAGTTCCCGCCCCAGGGCGTGCTGTTGTACCACGTGCCCGGCGTCGTCGGGGCATTCGTGGTCACCGTCACTCGCCCCTGTTCCACGCTGGCACCAAGCAACCCTGCCCGAGCCGCCTCCTCTTCCTTCTTTTCGTCGAGTTTGGGGAATGTCAGCCCCGTGGCAACGTACGCCGCCCCTCCGGCCTTCTTGAACTCCTCCTTCACGTCTTCGTCGCTGAGTTGGTCGTAAACCTCGCTTGACACGCGAATCTGGCGGGCTGTGGAAGATACTTGCAGGCCCTCTGCTTCCGATACCTCCGGGCCGAAGCAGATCGTGACGCGCCGCCCCTTCTTGCCGAGCCGCGTCACGAATGCCTTGCCGACGGCGAGACCAATCGCCACGTGGATGTCCTTGCGATCCGTCAGGTGCTCGTTCAGGACGTGCTCCATGGAGGACTGCAATCCAATCGCGATGTCCACCGCCTTTTCACAGCGTTTGGAGTGGCTGTCAGCGCCCGGCGGCAAGTGTAGAATGCCGAGTATGCAGTCGCCCCGGTGTTGGAGCACCAGCCCTTCGTAATCCGCGCCCACGACTGTGTGGAATTCCGCTCGGATCATGTGGAACTGGCGGATCAACGACACGACCTGATCGTCGTCCTCGGCCTCTTGGACATAGCGCGTGAACCCGTCGAGATCAGCGAAAAAGGCGACAGCCGCAGTGCGTTTGCAGTTGCACTCGGTCAATGTCTCGACATCGATCTTGACCGTGGCGTCCGAGATTTCGATGCTGTCGAGCGGTAGATCGTCCCGGTACGTCTCTGTCTTCTTCCGCCACTTGTCCTCATCCCAAGTCACGCCGAGTTCCTCGGCCAATTCCGGCTGCTGACTCCAACGGAGGCCCGTGGCGCGGTAGGTCTGGACCCCGGCGACTACGGCTTCCTTCTTGAAACGTCCCTTGAGGCAATCGGGCAGAACGTCGAACATCCCATCCGTGATCGTGATGGTTCCCTTGCCGCCCAGGATCTTGGCTGCGAGATTGGCGCAGGAGCCGAGCGAAATCAGTTCTCGATTGCCATGCCTGCCGATGTTCGCGATGTAGCTCGTACCGCTGGCCAATCCTACGGCACAGCCGAAGTCTCGAACGTCGTCGAGGACGTCGTTGAATACGTCGACGATGTACGTGTTGTGCGTGATTGCGTGGATTACAGCGGATCTTACCCGGTCGGCCTCCAGACTGGCGTCATCAGTGTCATAAGGCTTGAACGCCAGGGCGTGCAACCTTACGGTTTGTCGCTGGATGTCGCCGATGTCGTCGTGCTCCAACAGGTCCCCCTGCACCTTGCGCAGAACGCTCGCAGCGCGGACCAGTTTCCGCTGTTTCTGTTTGTCGTTTCCTGCATCTTCCACGGCCCGGTGGAAGTTCGGCACGTCCACGTACAGATGGACGGCTTCGGCTCGCCGAACGTCCTTCGTGGCCAAATTGCGGAAGTCCATCGTCCGGCGAAGGTCGCGAACGTCCACCTCAAAGTCGCCGAAGTCGTTCTCTTGAACCCTGTCCTTGGATCGTTGCTCGTCCCACGCCATCTCGATTTCTCCTTTGCAGATCGAGCCACTTGGCCAGCGCAGCCGGAATCATCATGTTCGCTACTATGGTACAGTTCGCTAAGCAAGATGTCAACCAGCCAAAAACGTGAAGTGGCTGGTTGAAGCGGACTGACCGGAGGGGTACGATTGGGCGTGGGAGTCGGAGACCAAATCCGCTGAAAGGGGCAGAACCATGCCAACCGTAGGCGAAAGGATCAAGGAGCGGCGGGAAGACCTAGGCTGGACGCAGGACGAGTTGGCTCGTAAGGCCAGCATTAGCAAGAGCTTCCTGTCGGACCTGGAGAATGGCAAACGCAACGTCGGCGCCGACAAGCTGCTCGACATTGCTCGTGCGCTGAGTCTGTCGCTTGACTTCATCATGACGGGCACAAACGCCGAGACCGGGGCCCGCGAATCGACCAAAGCCGAGGTCCAGATCCCTAAGGCTCTCGCGCAATTCGCCCAGAACCAATCACTGACGTTTCGAGAAACCCTGGCTTTGCTGGAGATGCAGAACCAAATCATCGCCCACCGCAGCAGCGTCAAAAAAGGCGATCTGGAACAGGTTGATTGGCAGAAGTTCTACGAGGCCGTGAAGGAGTTCCTGTGAGCCGCTTGGATCAAGAGCCATCCGTGATTGCACTGGCCGCGGAACTCGGACTTCGCGGCGATCCCGTCGAGGCAGTGATCGGTTTCTGCCACGCTAAGATCGACCGCTGGGTCAAGGGACGCGGCGGTGTGGCCAGTGTAGCCGATCTGGAATCGTTGGTGACGGAGCAGCTTCAGCTTACCTTCGAGGAGCTGTTCACAGATGAAGACCTGGAACGGATGATTGCCAAGTACGTGGCTCAGCGTGAGCCTGTGTTCGCGAGCCTGCGTCACGGTCTGGATTCCTCCACGTTTGGTACGACCATCAGGAGGAGAAGTTCGCGGGGTGCGAGCCCGAAAGACAAGTACGTGGCCGTGATCGACTGCCGGGGTGAAAAGGGTGCCCGGCGATTCTTCACTCGCTGGCACGAGATCGCACATCTGCTCGTTCTGGAACGGGAGTTGGACGCCCCTGTCCGACGGTCGACCGACGATCCCCTGGAGCAGGTGATGGATTCGATTGCCGGCAGGATCGGTTTCTACGAGCCGATCTTCGCACCGATTCTTGCCCGAAGGCATGGCGGCGCGTTGCTTTCGTTTGCGACGATCGATGCCGTCAGGAAGGACTACTGCGATCACGCCAGCTTCCAGGCCACGCTCTTCGCCTGTCAACGCCGACTTTCCACACCCCTGGTCTACGTCGAGGCGGAGATGAAGTACAAGGCGGAGGAAGAGCGCCGGCTCCGATCAAGCCAGAAGCGGTTGTTCGAAGACGATCCCCCCGTTGCCAAGCTCCGGGTACCGTTGGTCGTGCCGAATGAGGCGGCCACAGACCAGAACTTCCGCGTCATGCCCAATATGCGAGTGCCTGAGACCTCGGTCATTCACCAACTCCACGAAGACGCGTCGCGTGAGGAAGCCTCGGGGGAAGAGAACCTGCGCAGCTGGGAGTTTTCCGATGGAAAGACCTTGCCGGATTGCAGGGTTTGGATCGAAGCCAAGAGGGCAGGCAACCGCGTGTTCGCCATTATTCAGCCGTTGAATTGACGTCTTGCCAAGACAGCCAAATCCGCTCCAAGTGGAGACAATCGGCCGTGACAACCCCAGACTTCAAAGCCGTCTTGCTTGGCGCGATCGCTCAGGCCACCGGGCAGTACTACCGGCTGGTGCTGGTGGTGGGGTCGTCCCAGTCGGGCAAGACGGGGCTGCTGCAGACGCTGGCGCGGGAAAAGGGCTACACGCTGCTCAACGTCAACCTGGAATTGAGCAAGCGGTTGCTGGAACTGACCCGCACGCAGCGGACCAGACACGTCGAGCGCGTGTTGAAGGAAGTCATCGCGTCCGCCGCTGGGGATGTGCTGCTGCTGGATAACCTGGAAATCCTGTTCGATGCCGGCCTCGCCGTGGAACCGCTGCGGCTCCTCCAAGGGTCCAGCCGGAACCGCACGCTCGTAGCAGCCTGGAACGGGCAGTATCGTGATGGAGTACTGACATACGCCGAGCCCGGGCACCCGGAACACGCTCGGTTCAAACAGGTGGAAGCCATTGTCGTGTCAACGGAGGCACCATGAAATACCGCCAACTTGTGAAGTTCGAGCCCATCGAGACCGTGATCCAGCTGGAGCAGGCGGACTCGATCGACGCGGCGCGGCAGCTGGTCCAGACGTTCGTGATCTCGGAGGGAATCGCGGACCAGTTGACGAACCTGGTCATTCCCAACCTGCAGTTTGCGAACCCGGCCGATAACAAGGGCGTGCTGATCGTGGGCAACTACGGCACGGGAAAGAGCCACCTGCTGTCCGTGATCTCCGGCCTGGCGGAGCACGCCGACTTGGGAAAAGTCCTCAAGGACAAGACGGTGGCCAAGGCCGCGAAGGCGATCGGGGGCAAGTTCAAGGTCCTTCGCCTCGAAATCCCGGCGACCAAGAAAAGCCTCCGCAGCATCATCTGCGGCCGGCTGGAAGACTACCTGGCGGATGAAGGACTGGCCTTCTCTTTCCCGCCGGACGACCAGGTCGATAGTAACAAGGACGACCTGGGCCGCATGATGGACCAGTTCTGCGAAAAGTACCCCGACCACGGTCTGCTGCTGGTCGTGGACGAGTTGCTCGACTACTTGCGGTCCCGAAACCATCAGGACCTGATCCTGGACCTGGGGTTCCTGCGGGAGATCGGCGAGGTCTGCAAGCTGATTCGCTTCCGGTTCGTCGCCGGTTTGCAGGAAAGCCTGTTCGACAACCCCAAGTTCCAGTTCGTAGCGGAGAGTCTGCGGCGAGTACAGGCACGCTTCGAGCAGTTGCGGATCGTGCGACAGGACGTGGCCTACGTCGTCTCGGAGCGTCTGCTCTGCAAAACCGACGAGCAGAAGGCGCAGATCCGCGAGTACCTGCAGGGATTCAGCCCGCTGTACGGCGGCATGGCGGAGCGACTGGAGGAGTTCGTGCGTTTGTTCCCCGTTCATCCCGCCTACCTGGAGGTCTTCGGGCTGATCTCGGTGGCCGAGAAACGGGAGGTGCTGAAGACACTCAGCACGGAGATCGGCAGACGGTTGGACATGGAGGTACCGAAGGACCAACCGGGCGTGATCAGCTACGACTCCTATTGGGAAGTGCTGCAAGGGAACGCGGTCCTGCGGTCCGTCCCGGAAATTCGTGAAGTCGTCGAGAAGAGCGAAAAGGTCGAGAACCGTGTCCAGCAGGCGTTCACTCGGCCGGCGCTGAAGCCGCTGGCGATGCGGATCGTCCACGGCTTGTCGGTCCATCGACTGACCACCGCCGACATTCGGGCGAAGATCGGCCCGACCGCCGAGGAACTCCGTGACGGCCTGTGCCTGCACACGGTCATGCCCGAACGCACCAGCGACTTCCTGCGCACCACGGTCGAAGCGTGCCTGAGAGAAATCACCAAGACGATGAACGGGCAGTTCATCTCGCACAACCCGGAGAACGGCCAGTACTTCCTGGACCTGGACCGGGTGATCGACCACGATGCCCTGATCCAGGACAAAGCCGACACGCTCTCGGAATCCCAGTTGGACCTGTACTACTTCGACGCCCTGACTCGCGTGCTGGAGTGCGCCGACCAGACCTACGTCCGCGGCTACAAGATCTGGGAACACGAAATCGAATGGCGCGAACACAAGGTCACGCGGCGCGGCTATCTGTTCTTTGGCGCGCCGAACGAGCGGTCCACCGCCCAGCCGCCGCGGGATTACTACCTGTACTTCCTGCAGCCGTTCGAGCCACCAGTTTTCGACGATGAGAAGCTGGCCGACGAGGTCTTCTTCAAGTTGGCCCACCACGACAAGCCGTTCCAGGACACGCTCCGGCTGTACGCGGGCGCTCGCGAGATGGCGACGACGGCCAGCAGCGGCACGAAGAAGGTGTACGAAGACAAGGCTGATGGCTACCTGAAGACCCTCGTGGCCTGGCTGCGCCAGAATATGTTGACCTCGTTCGAGGTCACGCACCAAGGGGTGCCGCGCAAGATGGTCGAATGCCTGAAGGGCCATCGCACGGGCAACGCCACAGTGCGCGAGTTGGTCGAGTTGACCGGGTCGGTCTGCCTGGCCAAGACGTTTGAAGACCGGTACCCGGACTATCCCACGTTCGGTGTCAAGCTGACGGTCAGCAACCTGAAACAGCCCACCGAGGACGTGGTTCGGCTGCTGGCGGGCGGAGTGAAGAACGCCCAGGCCACGGCCATCCTCGACGGCCTGGAACTGCTGGACGGCGACAAGCTGCGACCGCAGAACTCGCGTTACGCGCAGACGGTGCTCGCCAAGCTGGAGGGCAAACCGCCGGGCCAAGTCGTCAACCGTAAGGAACTGGTCACCGTACGCAACGACGTGGAGATCGAGGCCCAGTACCAGTTGGAACCGGAACTCCTGCTGATCGTCCTGCTGGCCTTGGTCCAGAACGGCAACATCACGGTGAACGTCGCCGGCAAGCGGTTGGACGCCGGCAATTTGGGCGAGGCGGCCAAAACGTCGCTGGAGACACTGGTCCAATTCAAACACATCGAACGCCCGAAGGGGCTGCCGCTCGCCGAACTGGTGGCCTTGTTCGAGCTCCTGGGATTGAACGAGGGCCTGATCCGCAATCCGGACACTCACGACGAAGCGGTCAAGCAGTTGCGTGCCAAGGCCAACGAACTGACCGAGCAGGTCGTGACGGCGACGCAGCAGGTTCAAACCGGGCTGCCGTGCTGGGGCGGCGAGCTGATCGTCGCGGAGGAACGGGAGCAGTACCGGGTGAAGCTGGATGAGTTGAAAGGCTTCCTGGAGGGTTGCACTTTAGGACAGCCTACCATTGGCCGCTTGTTCACAAACAGAGGCCAA
>CAZAQY010000267.1:0-11345 GCA_964486845.1 uncultured Pirellulaceae bacterium | reverse complement strand
GTTGTTGGTGCTTGACGCGCCCGACGGCCGCGGCCACCAGCGCCTTGGTCTTCTCGGTCGCCGCCGCCCGGTCCTTATGCACCCACGAGCAGTGCTCGCGGACATTGGTCATGCCCATCAAGTACGGATTCAGCCCGGCGTTGGAGCAGGCTCGGCGGAAGGTCTTCTCGTGCAAGTGCGGGCTGCAAGCGGCCACGACGACGCGGGTCAGACCCTCTTTCTTGATATCCTCCTCGATCATCGCCTGGCCGAGCGACGAGCACATGAACTTGTAGTCCCGCGAAACGCACACGTCCGCACAGTTCTTGCCGGCCCACTTCGCCACTTCCTCCACGTCGACCTTGCCGGCAATGTTGCTGCCGCAGTGACAAACGTAGACGCCGATCTTTTCGGCCATGGTTATTCTCCAATGCTTGCGAAATCGTAGGTCAGGCTTTCCAGCCTGACCGGCTGTTTGTCCTCAGGACCCGTTCGGCGCGGGTCTCTGACCCCGCCGAAACCCCCGATCGAAGGTCTCCCAGGTCGGTCTTGCTGCCGATCCTTCGCGCGTCAGGCTCGAAAGCCTGACGTACGCCCGCTCACGCCGTCGCCCCGGCCGCCTGGCCTTCGAGCTTGGCCCGAACCACCGGTTCGGCGGCCACCAATTCCTTGCCGAAGCCGAGTTTCTTCATGTCCATGCCCAGGGCCACGCCCAGCAACTGCGTGAAGAACACGATCGGCAGGCGGAAGTTCGTGTTAAAGAAGTTATTCACCCGGCCCTGATAGGCGTCCATGTTCAGCTGGCACATGGGGCACATCGTAAGGATCACGTCGGCCCGGTAATCCTCGGCGCTCTGCAACAGTCGCCGGATCATCTCGAACGCCATGTCCTCACTTAACTGCGTCATGTGCCCGCCGCAGCAGTGCGACTTGACGGGATAATCGACCACCTCGGCGCCCAGCCACTGGAACATCTCGTCCATCTTCATCGGGTACTCGGGGTTGTCGACGTCGCCGATCGGACGAACGACCTGGCAACCGTAGTAGGGCGCCACCCGCAGACCGGTCAAGGGCTGGACCATCTTGGCCTTCAACGCCGCTTCGCCGACGTCGGTATAGATCACGTCCAGCAAGTGCCGCACGCGGACCCGCCCGGCCTTGTAATTCAGGTTCCCGGCCGCCAACGCCTGGTTGATCTGCGCGTTCATGTCCGCGTGCTCGCACATCAGCTTGTCGACCTTCTTCAGGTTCAGATAGCAAGCGGCGCACGGCGCGACCAGCTGGTCGTGCTGCTTGTCGACCAGTGCCAGATTGCGCGCGATCACGCTGGTGGCGACCAGTTCGTCCTGGGTAAAGTACTCGGTCGCCCCACAGCAGTTCCAGTCATCCAGTTCGTCCAGCTGGAGTCCGAGCTTTTCCATCACCGCCCGCGCCGATACGTCGTACGCGGCGCTGTTGACTTCCAGCGAACAACCGGGATAGTACGCGTATTTCACGACGCACCTCCGCTTCGTCTTTCTTGTTTGCCTAGTTCTCGAGCCTTATTGATGATCGCCTGCAATTGGGCGGTCTGTCGGATCTTGGCGGGCCGCAGCGACAGCCGGCCGCGAGCGAACATCGACATCCCCATGCCCATACTTTTCAACCCGCTCATGGGCTTGTTCAGCATCAGGTACCGCGTGGCAATGCCTACCTCGAACGCCCGGCCGTACTTGTCGACAAAGCCGGTGAAGGTGCGGGCCAGCGCCGGGGCGTCGCCCTCGGTCGCCTTGCCCTCGCGAATCGCCATCCGCTTGAGCGTGTACATGGTTTCCGTGATCGGGATTTCTTGCGGGCAGCGGGCGGTGCAGAAATAACAGGACACGCAGCACCACATGGTGTTGGACTTCAGCACGTCATCGCGACGGTTGGCGGCGATCATGGCGAAAATCGCCCGCGGCGTGTAATCCATATCCGGGCCGTTGGGGCATGATCCGCCGCAACTGCCGCACTGCAGGCAACGCACAAGCCGCTCGCCGTCGGGCGTCTCCGCCATGACGTCCCGCATGAATTGCGAGCGATGGATTTCGGTGCTTTCAACAGACATTCGGTTTCCTCCGCAGCGGTGAGGCGTGAATGGAACCTGATTCCTACCGCAATGGTCAATGCCCACATTGCAAGCGTCGGGCCAAGATCATAAGATTTCGAGATACCAAACACAAGTGGCGGGGATATCGCGAATTGCGTCCGATGTCCAGCTGCGGCGAGCCGAGACGGATCTGGCCAGAACCACGGAATTCCGCGACCCGCGGACGAAAAACCGTGAGATGGCACCGCGTTCCAGGCCATTGGGCAGTCTCACCCGGTGCGTAGTGCCGCCTTCAGGCGGGCGCGACAATTCCCAATCCTCGGAAAACCGCCTGAAGGAGGCACTGCAAACTGACCGAGGTGCTCACCGGCTACTGAGTTCGAAGTCCCAGACGTTTGTCCCAGGGCGAACGTCGGCGGTTAATTCCGTCATGGCAGGATCGCTGTACCTGGGGCGGGGATCGCCGGTTTGTCCGCCACCGCGCGATTGGGTTGACCCTGATTGGGCTTCGCCGAATCTTGGGAATCGCCGGCGGTGATCGTCACCCGGTAGACCCCCGGCAGCGCGCCGTCGTCCTTGTCAAACGTCGAGAGCGAGTACCGTCCCAGCGCGCCGGTGACTCCGCACGCCGGCCGGCCTTGTTGGGGCGCGAAGACGATCGTCGCGCCGGAGAACGGTTTGCCGTCCAACGTGACCGTGCCGGCGACTTTCGTCGGGCGCGGCGTCGCTTCCGCCTTGGCCCGCGGCTTCAACTCGTTCGGCCGATCGTCGGGCTGCGGCGGCGGGGGCGTGCCTTGGCCGTTGTAGCGGACGACCAGGAGGATCAACGGTGTCTCGCCCGTGTTGGTCAGGCCGTGATAGACCCACGGTTCGACGTACAAGATGTCGCCGCGCTCAGCCGGAATGTCTTTGCCGTCCAGGCTCCAGGCACCGCTGCCTTCGACCAGCGCCAGGTACTCCTCTTCGGCATGCCGGTGGGCGTAATGCACGGCCTTGCCCGGCTGGACCACCGCGACGGCCACCAGGACGTCCTTGGTGGCCGCCGTCTGGCCGCCGAAGTAGCGCCGCATCTCGCCCCAATCACCGCCGTGCGATTTGGCGTCGTCCCAACGCACGATCTGCGACTTGAGGACAGGCGCGGCCACCGGCTCCGCCCCCGACAGCCTCCCCATCCAAGGAGCCGCCAGTCCCAATACCAGGAACAACAGACCGGAAAGCCGATATCGATGGCACACAATCATGACTGCCTCCCTTGATGTGCAAAAAGAGCGAAGGACGCAATGGTGTCATTCTAACGCAGCCTCCGGCTACAGTCCAGTAGTGAGATCGCCTTTTGGTGTTGCTTCGGTATCATAGGGATCACGAAACTCGTTTGCAGAACGAGGACAGTCAAGCCTGATTCTCAGTTCGCCGAAGTGGTGCGATCCGAGCCGTGGTGGTCGGACCGTTCGACACCGGCTCAGACTTTCAGCCCGCTCAGGTCGAACTCTAGTTCCTTGTTCTCCTTGATCAGCTCGTCCATCGTCAGGCAGGAGCGTCGCGCGGAGGCTTCGCGGCCCAGCACGGCGGTCAGGACGTCGTCCACCGCTTGCTGCACCGTGGGGTTGTCAGATCGCCCTTCCACGATGTTCTGGTAGAACGTGGCGACGTTGCGGATGGCGCCTTGGTCGTACAGGCTCTCCACCTGTCCGCCGCCGAAGTGTTGGGGGCCGCCGCGCAGGTAGGACTTGCCCCGATAGCTGATCTGCGCCGTGGCCTGATCGCCGAAGGCGGTGAAATCGAGGGCCCACTCCAACTGGTTGCGCAAGGACTGGCAGCGGTGCGTCCACAGCAGGCCGTCGTCGAATTCGTAGGTCACCAGGTAGATTTCGCAGTAGTCATCCCGCGGGTTTTCGCGGCAGCAGCGGGTGCGGCCGACGGCGCTCGCCGGACGCCGGCCGACGAGCCACAGCACGGCGTTGATCGAGTGAATCGTGTTCTCGGTGATCACGTCACCGGACAGCGCGATGGTCGTCAGCCAGCGGCCCTGCCGGAGCCGATCCTCGACGGTCACCACCGCCGGCTCGGCCCACGGCGGCGAGAAGCCGATGCTGTCGATGTGCGCCAACCGGCCGAGTCCGCCGGCGCGTACGCGTTTGGCGACCTCGACGTTGATCGGGTCGGTAGGCAGTTGGTAGTCGACCAGATAACAGAGCTTTTTCTGCGCGGCGAGCTTGCCTGCGGCCTGGACCCGCAGCGCACCGGGCACGTCGATCGCCACGGGTTTTGCGGCATACACGTGGCAACCCGCCTCGATTGCGGCGTAGCCGTGCTCTGGGTGGAAGCGGGGCACATTCACGACTACGGCGGCTTCCACACCGCTGGCGAGCAATCGTCGGTAGCCCCCCAAGCCCGAGAACCGCCGCGTTTTGTCCACGCCAAACCGCTCGCCGGCTTTGTCCGCCAAGTCCGAAAAGTAATCGGCCACGGCATGGATCTCGTAGCCGCCGTGTTTTTGGAACAGATCGGCGAGCCAGGGGCCGCGCCCGCCGCAGCCGATCAAGCCCAGCTTGATCTTGCGATCGGGCGATTTCGCCGCCGCCACCGATGGCTCGGCTGCCCGCGCCGCTACGGCGCCGCCCAGGGGGGCCGCGACCGCCGCGACCGCCGATCGTTTCAGGAACTCGCGCCGCGTCGTGTCGTTCGGATTCGAGGTGTCATCTGGCTGGTGCATGGTTGCTCCTCTGCAAATAGCAATGGGCGTTGGGTCCAGTGTTTTCTCAACCTGTGATGAGTCATCGTAGCGTGGGCTCTTGGTCTGTGCCACCGCGCGAGAAGAGGTTTTTGGCATCCCCGTCCGGCGCATACCCGCGCTTTCTTGGTGGCGTACGGACCCGATGCCAAGCACACGCGCATGCCCAAGCTGCCGGACGCGGGAATGGATGCGGCGGACTGGTCCCCCGCGTTTCCCAGCGGTACAATCTGCGATGGATTCGGGGCGCAATCACGCGGGCCGAAATCCGTTCTCCCCAGGGGGTGGCGGGGGCTGAACAAGCATCGAGACCTTGGACAAGGACACACCGGATGAGCAGAAGCGCTCTCACTTTGGCCCTGGTTTGTTTGCTGGGAGCCTCTGCGGGAATCGCGGCTCGAGCCGGCGCCGGCGCGGCCGGTGACTGCAAGCCTGCGGCCACGGATTCCTCGCGGTTGGCTCGCATTCGCAACGCCGACATGCCGCCGATCACCAGGCCCGTGATGTTCAACACGCCCGAAGCCGATGCCATCCTGAGCGCCTTGGAGGTGTTCCCGCCGGACAATCCGTGGAACCAAGTGGTCTCGGATTGGCCGGTTCACCCGAATTCACGGAACATCATCGCCTCGATCGGCGCCGACAAGCCGCTGCGCTACAACCCGGACATGGGCTTCATCCTCGTGCCGCCCGATCAGAAAAGAGTGCCCGTCGAGATCGTCGGCTACCGCGGCGAATCGGACCCCGGCCCATTTCCCGTGCCGGATGAATTGCCGATCGAAGGCTGGCCGGTCTGCTCGCTACGAGACCCCAGCTTCCGTGGTTGGACGCTGGACGACATTCAGCGCGATCGAAACAACCGCGACGGGGACCGGCACGGGATCGTGGTGGATCCGGTCAATCGCCTGTTGTATGAGTTTTTCGTGATGAAGAAGACGGATCGCGGCTGGACGGCGATGCAATCATCGAAGTTCGACTTGAAGACGAACCAATTACGTCCGGACGGCTGGACGTCAGCCGACGCAGCCGGTTTGCCGATCTTCCCGGCGGTCGTGCGCTACGGCGAACTGAAACGCGGTATGGTGGAACACGCGATGCGAGTGACGGTGGTGAAAACGCGGCGCGCGTACGTGGCGCCGGCCACGCACTTTGCCAGCCGGCACACGAACCAGGATTACCCGCGGATGGGCGAGCGGATTCGGCTGCGGCAGGGCTACGACATCTCGGGTTTCTCGCCCGAGGTGCAAGCAATCCTGAAGGGGCTAAAGAAGTACGGGATGTTCGTCGCCGACAACGGCATCGACTGGGCCATTTCCGTCGCTCCGGACGAACGCATTCCGGTCCTGCACGAAGAGTTGCGGCGAGTGAAGGGATCGGCGTTCGAAGTCGTGACGGCGCCGTAGATTGGCCTGCCAGAAGGGGCCGCCGGGTCGGCGGGAAGAGGCGATAAAGAACGCCGGAGCCGGGTTTACACCTGCTCCTTCCACGTAATCCAGCTCAGGAAGCCCAGGCCGGCAGAGCAGAGGACGAAGGCGATATCCATCATCAGGTTGGCTTTCTTGAACGGCGCCATCCAGGGCGGCGTGGCCAAGTCCCACAAGAAAAGCACGAACAGGACGGCAGATATGGCTAGTCCCGTAATACACAACGCCTTCGGCATGCGATGCGTCCTCGAAGCTGCGTTAACCGGCGTACTTCGCATTCTCCCCGCAATCGGACCAGTATACTCCAACATACTCCATTGTCACCAGTGTACTTCCCAGTTCCCTGGAAGCGAATCTTGCCAGACCCATTAGGGCGGCTTTTCAAGAATTTTGGCCACACAGAGGCGGAAAATGACAGAGTTTTCGACTCCTTGGCAGAGTTTTCGCCAGCAGATGCCCATCGCCCGCCGTTTCGCCTATCTGGACCACGCGGCGACCGCGCCGCTTTCGGGGCCGGCCCGCCAAGCGGTCCAAACCTGGTCGCGACAGGCCGCCGAGTTGGGCGACACGGTTTGGCTCCAGTGGGAGGAAGGCGTCCAGCAGGTGCGTCGGATCGCGGCGGAGTTGATCGGCGCCGCGTCCGAGGAGGTCGCGTTGGTTCCCAATACGACGGCGGGCATCAACCTCGTGGCGGAAGGATTTCCCTGGCGCGAGGGCGACAACGTCGTGACGCTGGCCAACGAGTTTCCGTCGAACCAATACCCGTGGATGAACTTGGCCGGGCGCGGCGTCGAAGCCCGCCGAGTGCCGGTCGAGCGGGGACAAGTCGATCTGGATCGCCTGGGCGACGCCTGCGACGGGCGCACGCGGATCGTGTCCGTCAGTTGGATTGGATACGCCAGCGGCTGGCGGATGGACCTGGACGCCTTGGTGGCCCTAGCCCACGAGCGCGGCGCGCTGGTGTTTCTGGACGCCATCCAAGGACTGGGCGTCTTTCCCATCCACGTCGGCCGCGCCGGCGTCGACTTCCTCGCCGCGGACGGGCACAAGTGGCTGCTGGGTCCTGAAGGCGCGGGGTTGTTCTTCGTCCGCCGCGAGCATTTGCCCCTGCTGCGGCCGCTGAGCGTGGGCTGGAACAGCGTCGTCCACGCCCACGACTTCAGCCGCATTGAACTGTGCCTGCGGCCCGACGCCGCACGCTACGAGGGCGGATCGCGAAACATGGCAGGACACTTGGCGCTGGGCGCCAGTCTCCAACTGCTGGCCGGCGTGGGGCTGAGCGCCGGCGGATCCGCGCTGGCGGACCGAGTGCTGGCCCTGACCGACTACGCCGTGAGCCGTCTGGAGGCGATCGGCGCCGCGGTCCAGAGCTGCCGCCGCGCCCCGCACCGATCCGGCATCTTGGCATTCGCCCTGCCCGGCAGCGATCCCGTCGACCTCCGTCGCCGTTGCTTGCAGGCCGGCGTGGTGCTGAGCGTCCGCGGCGGCAACCTGCGGATCAGTCCGCACGCCTACAACGACGAAACCGATATCGACCGCCTGGTCGAAGTGCTCCGCGGCGCCGCATAGACGCCTTCCAGCCGTAGCATGGCTCTCGGAGCCATGCTACACGGTGACGACTACTTCACTTCGTCCATGTTGATCCAGCGTTTCTCGGTGGCCGAGATCATGGCGGCCTCCAGCACGCGCTGGGTCTGGTAGGCGTCCTCAAAATCCGGAATGGGCACCGTGGGCTTCTGGCCGGCGATCGCGCACAGGAAATCGTAGGCTTCGTTCGTGAACCCGTGCTCGTAGCCGATGATGTGGGCGTCCGGCCACCAGTTGGCCACGTACGGGTGATCGGCGCCGTGAGTACACATGATGTTCGTCCAGCCCTGGACGCGGCGCGGGGCGGTGGCGTCGTAGTACTCCAGTTCATTCATCCGCTCGAAATCGAACTTCAGCGCCCCCTTGGTCCCGTTGATTTCGAAGCCGTTCCGGTTCTGGTTGCCCGTGGCTTGGCGGCACGCCTCAAAACTGGCCACGGCGCCCCCGGAGAAACGGGCCAGGAACAGCACCGTGTCGTCGACCGTCACCGCGCCGTATTCCTCGCTCGCCTTCAGGCCGGCCGCAATCCCGCCAGCGGACACGCCCGACGTCTTCTTCCGCTTTTTGATGAACGTTTCGGCGATGGCTCCGCAAATCTCGGTGATATCCTGTCCGGTCACAAACCGCGTCATGTCCACGATGTGCGCGTTCAAATCGCCGTGGGCGCCGGAACCTGTCTGCTCCTTGATGAACCGCCAACTGAGCGGCACCGCATCGCCGGCCCAGTCTTGCAGATAGTGCGCTCGCACGTGGCGGATGTCGCCGATCACGCCGTCCTTGACCAACTGGTGGGCCAGAGCGACGGCCGGGCAGCGGCGGTAGCAGAACCAAACGGCCGTCGGGACGCCCGCCTTCTTGGCCGCCTGGGCCATCTCGCGAGCCTCCGACAACGTGCCGGCGATCGGCTTTTCACAGGCCACGGCCTTGCCCGCCGCAATCGCGGCCTTGGCCGGCGGAGCGTGCATGAAGTTAGGCGTGACGATGTCTACCAAGCCAATGTCAGGCGATTTCACGACTTGTTCCCAATCGGTCGAAGCGTTCTGCCAACCCCAGTTCTCGGCGAACGCCTGCGGGTTTTCTTCCGGCTGACCGAACACGGTGTGCATCACCGGCTTGATGGGGCACTTGAAGAATCTTGCTACTTGGCCCCAGGCGTTCGAGTGCGAACGGCCCATGAACCCTTGACCAATCATCGCCACATTGATCGTCTTCATGCGTGTCTCCTTGTCCTGAGTTTCGTCGCGTCTGTAGGTTGTGCGGACTAGATTTTTTAGCCGACTTGTCCCGCTTTTCAAGGGGTGACATCTGCGAACGGACTTTCCCCGTAAGGACTTCGGGCTTACAAAAGCTGGGGAAACCGCAATACCGCTCAATCGCTCGTTTCGGCTGTCTAAATTTCTAGGAAATATGCACCAGCGCGCCTTGAAAGAGTCGCCCATCTCACTAGAAAGCTAGAGACTGAATTTTACGCAATGGAAAGTTTGAAAAATAACAATAGATCAAGATCCAACGAAGGAGATACTCATGTCGCTTGTCTTAAACCGGCCCCGCACGAACATTTCCGATCGTTTCACGCTGGAGCCGGACAGCGCGGAACGAGCCGACGTGGACCTGCGTGCCATCGAGGGTGCCGTTCGCACCATTCTTCAAGCGATCGGCGAAGACCCGGACCGTCCCGGCTTGGAAGACACTCCGCGACGGGTGGCCCGGATGTACCGCGAGATGTTCGCGGGCCTGCGGCTGGACCCTGCGCGGCACCTGCGAGTAACGTTTCCGGAAGAGTACGACGAAATGGTCCTGGTGCGCGACATCCGCTTTACGAGCATGTGCGAACATCACCTGTTGCCGTTCAGCGGCGTGGCGCATGTGGCCTACATCCCCAACGGCCGCGTGACGGGCCTCAGCAAACTGGCGCGCGTGGTGGACGAGGTGGCCCGGCGACCTCAAGTCCAGGAGCGAATGACGGGCCAAATCGCGGACATGGTCGAGCAGGAACTGGACAGCCAGGGCGTGGCGGTCGTGGTCAGCGCGGAACACTCGTGCATGTCGATCCGCGGCATCCGCAAGCCGGGCAGCCGAACCGTGACCAGCGCCTTGCGCGGCGTGTTCAAGACGAACGAATCCACCCGCGCCGAGGTGATGTCGCTGATCAACCAGAAGTGAGGTCGGCCGAGAACCGCCGACAAGACCGCTCGGCGCGGGTCTCTGACCCCGCCGAAACCGACGACCCAAGGTCTTCGATTTCGGCTTTGTTAGCGGTTCCAATAAGGGTCGTGGCTTTTCCACAGAACCAGGCTCATGACATTTTCCGGCAAAGCCATCAACCATGATCATTCAAAAACACTACAAGTTCTACGCCGCCCACCGCAACGAGGAATTGCAGGACAAGTGCCGCAATCTGCACGGCCACCGCTACGGCGTGACGTGCTTCTTCGAGGTCGAACGCACCGGTTCGTACTCGACCTTGTTCTCGGATTTTGACGACAAGATCGAGCCGCTGCTGAAGAACGAGTACGATCACGGGATGCTGATCAACGTCCACGACCCGTTGTACGAGACGCTGTGCGATCACATGGAGCGGACGGGCGAGTGGCTGAAACTGAAGAAGTTCACCGTCCCCACGTCCGTCGAGAACCTGGCCCACCAGCTGTTCACCGAGATCACCGATCTCGGCTTTCGCCTGAACCGGCTCGAAATCCGCGAAACGGACAGTTCCGTCGTCGTGTACACGCGAGAAGACTGGGTGGCCGACAACCGCCATTTCGCCCGCCGCGAGCCGCTGACGACGTGCCCCGTCGCGACGACTTGAGTCGTTGCCACGCTTTCTGCCACGTGGCCTGCCGCGTCATTGGGTTGCGATCCTCGAAGTCGAGTAGCCCTGCCACTTCGTGCGCTGCTACGATATGCTGGATCTGCACCATTCGTTCTTCTGAGAGGAGACGCGACCATGCCGCGCAGGCGAATCGTTTTCCGAGGCATGCAATGGCGTTGGCCAAGAACCGGAGGAGCCGGAAAACCCCTGGAATGGCACAATCGTCTTAGATCAGGGAGTCCGCGTTCAGCAGTCCGCTGCTGAGTCCCACGAATCCTGTCCGAGGAGCCCTGACGATCAGCGTGTCTCAAATGAACCGTGCCGCCTGCGCTCGCTTCGGCATCTTGCCCCGTACACGCTGGCGTTCACGCACCGCAACACCGACAAGATCGAGTTCACGGCCTTTGCGGTCGATCTGGTCAAGTACGTCCAAGACCGCATGGAGGACAAGAGCGAGCAGTACTGGAGCTACCGCAACATCAGCTGGGACTTCTTCCAGAAGGAATGTTGGAAGGCGTACACAGGCAAGCAGGTTGCCGCGTGGACGCAGACGGTGGAGCGGCTCGAGGGACATCGCACCGCCGAGGGCAGCACGCCAGCGCCGCTGTCCGAACCCGGTTCGTATTTGGTCGAGGCCCGTGTGGCTGGACGCGATGACATCTCGCGCGTTCTGGTACTCGTGACCGACATCGCCATGTGCTTGCGCACAATACTCGATGGAAAAATGGCAGTTCTTGAGCAAGATCA
>CAZAQY010000266.1:0-11364 GCA_964486845.1 uncultured Pirellulaceae bacterium | reverse complement strand
GCCGACAGCGACAGCGAACAGCCCCAGTATCCCATAAGCGAACCTGTCCCGCTTTTCGCTCCGCTTTTCGCTCCCATCGTCGTCTCCCTGCTCCTACCTCTTCCCGCGCATGACGAACCCGGGCTGGTCCCCCTCGGCGCTTGCACTTCGACACGGGATCAGCGGAAAATCTGTTGCACAAAGTGACACAAGTTGTTGCGCCAATGCCTGGGGTCGTGGCCGTTGGAGTCCACGTTCCAGACGTGCGGCACGCCGTGTTCCTTGAGATACGCGTGCATGCCCTGACTGATGCCGATCAAGCCCTCCCTGTTGCCGCACGAGAGCCACAGCAGCTTCAACTGGTTCTTGGCGGCTGCGGGGTCGGGCACCAATTCCGCCGGTCTTTTGGTGTTGGGCGCCGACGAGAAACCGCCGATCCAGGCGAATGTTTCTCTTGCAAGCATTTTGAACAGGAGGAAACAGAGATAAACTACTTCGTCCAGGCGATCAATGTCCTGTCCAGCGACGATTTTCCGGCGAAAGATCTGGCCTTGATCATCGGTCGCGCCAGCGAGGATCTCCCGCGCAGCCTGGATCTGCTGGCGGCGCCGGAAAGCTCCCTGGAAAGCCAGACCTCCGGCGACCTGGGCACGGCACTCCTCACTCTGTGGATCAAGATCGAGTTCCTCGGCCAGGCACAAGATGACAAGATGACTGCTGCTGATCTGAGTAGAAAACTCCGGCTCGCCAATGCTCGCGGCTGACGCTATGCCGGTCTTTGATTGACAACGCCCATCGAAGGACCATCAACCCCATGAGCATTTCCCGAATATCGCTCGTCTTCGTGCCGAGCCTGCTCGCAGGCCTCGCGTTGACCGCCCGTGCTGGCGATACGGTCGGGCTGGCGGAACTGTTCGCTCCGGCGATGGAACGGGGCGGGACCGTGACGATTCCGCCGGGGGACTACCACGTCGACGGTTCGGCGCCGATTCCGTTGCCGTCGCGAACGACGGTGGTAGCTTACGGCGCACGGTTTCATCTTCCGGAACGGCTGGGCGACAAGGCCCGCGTCGTGGTGTTTGCGGGGGAAAACGTGACCGACTTCCGCTGGTTCGGCGGACATTTCCTCGGGCACGTCTTCGATCCGGCGCAGGCGGAAAACGTCTGGGAGCCCAACGCCAATACGCGGGCGATTCTCATCACCACGACGCCGGGCGGATGCACGGAGAACCTCACGTTTCGCGACATCACCTCCGGCGGCGTCGCGGGTGCGGTTATCACGGTGCTGGGCGCGGAGCAGAAGGGCAGCGACCGCGAGGTGGACACCTACGCACGCAACGTGACGGTGGAGAACTGTACGCTCCAGCGCAGCGGCAAGTTCATGTGGGACTACGGTTACCTGTGGCAGATCACCGTCTGGCCCGAGGAGTACAACGACGCCGAGCGAGCGATGGCGGCGAAGTACTTTCGACACGACCTCGTGCGCGGGCCCGTGCAGATGGCGGCGGGCGATGATCGGGTGTGCTTCCACAACACGAAGCCGCTGCCGGTCGCCAAACCGGACAACAACGGCCGCGACGGCGTGTGCTTCTTTGGAGACAGGCTGCCCTCGAACGTCGTGCGCGGCCGGCAGTATTTCGTGGTCGAGAGCACGCCGGAATTCATCCGCATCGCCGAGACCGCCGGCGGCGAGCCGCTCCGTTTTGCCAGCGGCGCAGGACCGCAAGCGAAGCTCATCTCGGATTTGTTTCACGCGCATTTGGCGCTCTATGCCCCGGTGGGCAGCGGGCCGGGCAAGGGCGCGCTCGATTTGGTCGGCTGCGAAAAGGCCATCGTGCGGGGCTGCCGCCTCAGCGCGCTGGGCGACACGATGCACATCCAGAAGAGTCGTGGCGTGGCATTCAGCGGCAATCACATCACCGGCTCGCGAATGGGCGCGTTTTTTCTCGCCGAGTTTTGCCGGGACGCCGTGATCACCGGCAACACCGTGGACGGCTCGAACGGCTCGCGCGTCGTCAGCGTCGAGAAGTCGTGCGAGGACGTGACTGTCGTCGGCAACACCTTTCGCAACGGCGGACGCGGGTCGTGGATCAACCAGCCGCGGAACTTCGTGCTCGCCAACAATATCTTCGTGAACAACACGACCAAGTGCGAACGCGACCCGCGCCGCGGCCGGCGCAGCTTCGTCACCGGGGACTACGAACAGTACGCCGAGCTGTATTTCACCACCTACGAGCCCGGCGGCCGCTACGGGAACGTCACGATCCGCGGCAATATCTTCATCAGCGGACCGCACGCCACGCACGCCATCACCTTCGCGCCCGGCGGGGACTGCCTGCTGGTGGCGGACAATATCTTCCAGGGCCCCATCCGCACCATCGGCCCCATCACGGACTGCAGGGACGTGACGACTCGGGGCAACGCCGGAGTGGAGGACAATTCGCCGGAAAAGTGAGAACTTGGACGATCATGTGAGGAGTGAAGTCATGATCGCCCTGCGAAATGTCTTCGCCGGGTTCGAACAGAAACGGCGCCATGGTGAAGTGGATCATGTCCAGGTTGCGCAACGTGACTTGCCGCATGAAGGCGGCGCCGCTTTCGTGGCCCAGCAGGAAGGTTCGGGCGCGATCGCACCACAACACCGAGTTCTCGACCGTGATCCGTTCGACGTTGCTGTCGGCGGCCGAGAAGTCCAGGCCCTTCAGCGCCACGCAATCGTCGTCGCTGCGAATGAAGCAGTCGCTGATCAGCACGTCCTGCGAATTGGCTTCAACCCGTTCCAGCCGGAGGTGATGGACGTGTTCGCGTTGCTGGAACGTTATCGCGGCCGGCTGACGTTCCTGGGCGGCTTGTCCACCCAGCAGGTGCTGCCGTTCGGCACGACGGACGACGTGCGGCGGGCGGCCGGGCGCTTGCTGGCCGCCGGCCAGTCGGGCAGTTACATCTTCGGGCCGGCTCACTCGGTCGAAGGCGACGTGCCGCCGGAGAACATGCTGGCGCTGATCGACGTGGTGCAAAGCCAGGCGAAGTGAAATCAACCGGCTGCGCCGGAGCCCAAAGCCCTAATCTTTCACCTAATCTTTCACTTAATCTCTTCTCTACTTCCTACCGCCTACCGCCTTGGAGCCGGGGGGCTAAGTGAAAGACCAGGTGAGAGATTAAGGTGCCAAGTCTGTCCGGGCAGACAGGACGTACCAGGCCGTGCCCGCGGCAGCGTCCAGTTCGTAGACGGCCGTGGCGCGATCGGAGGAGTCCGCGGCGGCGCGGGTGGGACGCGGCCGGCCACAGCCGTCGAGGGGCACCAGTTGCAGCGGCACGCTCTGCGGTTCGCGTTGCAGGGCGATCTGGCCGGCGACGGGTTCGATCAGCAGCGGCGGGGTGCCCCACTGGTCGCCGATGCTGGTCCGTTCGATGTTCCACTTCATGCCCGTGTTCGCGCAGCGGGCGGCGGCGACGAGCAGGATTTGCTTCGAACGAAGCAACGGCTGGTCATCGAGGGCGACCAGGCTGACCGCACAAAACGGGGTCTTCAAACGGAACTCGGCGTCGGCCGTGCGCATGGTCTGGCCGCCGATCCAGCCGACGGCGGCTTGGACTCGCGGCGTATCGATCGTCAGCCGGCCGGTGCGTTTCTCGCCGGCTTCCCACATCAATTCCCCCGTGTCGGCGGCGATGCGGCCTTCCGGCGGTGTGAAGCCCAGGCCGGCGACGCGTGTGGTGGCCGGCGCGTCGAAGCGGGCGACGCGGAAGCGATGCACCAGCGGCAGCAGGGGCGACAGGTCGCCGTCCAAATAGAATCGCGTCCGGTCCCAACGCGGCTGCTGCAGGCTGTCGTAGGTGCGATTCTCGTCATAGCTGACGCTGACGAGCTTCTTCGCCGGCTGCACGTCGCCCCGCTGGAACAGCAGCGACGCCGTGGGCATCTGGACCATCTTGCTGACCTCGTTGGCCAGGTCGAAGTAGCCGGTGACGCAGTCGCCGCCGAGCGAGCGGGCGTCGTAGCGGTGGAGGAACGTGTAGCCGTAGATCGCGTCCCAGTCCTGGAGGCTGGCGTAGGCCGCCAGCAGCAGCGGCATCTCGCAGCCGTATTCGTTCGGGAACGGATGGTTGTACTCGCTGACGGCCAGCGGCTTGCCGGCGACCGCCGAGCGGCTGAGTTGCGAGATGCAGTTGCCGGCGGGCGCGTCGAGCATCGGGGTGTTGCCGATCTCCCAATCCGTGCGCGACCACGGCTGGCGGGGAAACCGCGGGTGCTGCCAGTAGGCGTGGCAGTCCATCAGGTCCAGCAACGACTCGGCCCGCAGACACGGCAGGCCGTAGTTGTGGTTCGTACCCTCGACCAGCGCTCGCACCTTCAGTTCCTCTTTCAAGAACCGGACCATGTCCAGGTTGTAGCCGCTTTCCAGGTCGTAGTAGAAGCGGCCTTCGTCGCGGAATCGGGCTGGGGTGTGCGAGGCGAATTCTTCGGGTTCCAGCCGCCGCACAGTCCCCGCGTCTCGGAGAGACGCAGCTACGTGGGGGTCTTCGTCGTCGCGCAGCCCGTAGACCGGCGCTTCGTGCAGCAGCACGTCGCTGATCCACGTCGTGCCGGTCGTGTCGCCGAACTGGAAGCTGAGCCGCACTCGGCCGTCGTTCTCTGGAGCGACAAATGTGAACTGGCAGCCGCGCCACTCGCTGCCGAGTTCGAACCGCGCGCTGCCGTAGCCGCGGTACGGCGAACTGTGGCAGACCTCGGCGCTCAGGCGGCGCGACTCCAAGGCGCGGGCTCGAAAGGCGACGCGGTACTTCATTCCCTGCTGGAGCTTCAATGGACGCTGCGTGAGCATGATGTGCCACGGCGTGTCGTCGACGGCCGTCACGATGACTTTCGCGCACGGCTTGCCGCCGGGGGCGTCGGGCGTGGCTTCCAGCGTGGCCGCGGCCGATTGCTGCTGCGAGAGTTCCCAACCGTCCGTGCCGCCCGCGAAATCGGCGTTCTTCAGCAGTTGCACGCCCGCGGGCCGTGAGCCCTCGTTCCAGGCATCGGCCAATGCCGCCCGCGTCGGGTAGCGTTGGACAAGCCACTGGTTGAACAACCGCGTCAGTTCCTCACCGTAGTAGGGCGGGATATCCGTCCACGTCGTGTTCGTCGGGCGTTGGGTCGCCTTGCCCCGCAGGAAGCCGCTGGTCCAGCCGCCGAACAGCGAATTCTCGTTGGTCAGTTCGACGATCACGACCGCCGGGTCCTCCGCATACGTGCGGCCCGTGTAGGGATTGCGGTGGCCGAGCAATTGGCGGGCGTAGTCCTTCTGCAGTTCGATCATCCGCGGGTTGAAGATGACGCAGTACTTGCCGTAGCCCAGCATCTCGGCCTGCGGCACGCCGTCGCCGGCCGTGAAGCGGCGGGCGACGTGCAGGTTCAGGTTGACGTAGATCCCGCGTTTCTCCAGTTCGGCGATCATCCGGTCGAGCCGGTCCAGTTGCCCCGGATCGAAGTGCTGGGTGTCCGGCGCGTTCTTGGGAAACAGGGTGTTCCCCCACGTCGAGTCGAGCCCGTGGAAGCGGACGAGGTTGAAGCCGAACTTGGCCAGCCGGTCCGCGACGCGCGGGGCGGCCTCCGGCGGCGGCAGGCAGCCTTCGCCCGACAGATTGACGCCCCAGAACTTGACTCGCTTTCCGTTCTGGAAATAGAAGTGCCCGTCCCGCACCACCAACGGCCCGTGTTTGCCGGCCGGTGCATCGAGCAGAAACCGGGCGTCGGCGACCGCGCCCGCCGGCGACTCCCACGGCAAGTGGAACGGCACCCACGGCTCGCCGTCGATGGCCGACGCTGCAGCAGAGCTGAAGATCAGGAGGAACGTCAACCAACGGACATGGAAAGGACTTTGCATGACGGTAACTCCGGGGGACTTGAACTGACAAGCATTCTGACCCGACACCGCCTCGGAGGCAAGCGTCCGGCGGTCAGCCACCGGAATCATCGAACTGCGGTTCACGACTGTCGGCGCGGACCGCATCCTGAAAAAGCTAGGAAGAAACGACAGAAAAATGGGGTGACAGAAAAACAAGGTGACTGGAAATGTGAGAGAACAGATTCTGGATTTCTCTCGCAAATACGACTTCTCCATTCTGTCATCTTTCTGTCACCCCATCTTTCTGTCAGCTCTTCCGGCTTTTCTGCACGTCTTCTGCGCGAGTCGGGAAGTGATGTAGGGCTTCGCCGCGCTGCTCCAGAAGCGGCTGGCCGCGTCCATGGAAGCTCAAGCCACCAACTCCTTGACTACCGTGCCGTGGACTACAGCGCCACCTGAAATCGCACTCCCACCGCCAACGCGTCGTGATGGATTCCCGAGGGGGTGACGATGTACTGCAGGTCGGGCTGAATGCTGATGCGGGGTGTAATTTCTGCCTTGTAGAAGAGTTCGAAAACCGCCTCCTGATTCGTCCCGCCCTGGTACAGCTCGGTCCACGCGTAACCCGCGCCGAGAACATCACTCTCTCGGCAAGGGAAGAGGCCAGTGTAGATCAGGCCGGCAACAAAACTGTTCCCGATCGCCTCGTCGATTATCTGGGAGCCGGGGAAGCGCGGGTAATAGTCGGCGAAGATGCCCAGTCCCTGGATCTCGTCGTCATCGCAGGCGCATTCGCGGTAGATGAGCTGTTCGA
This sequence comes from uncultured Pirellulaceae bacterium, assembly GCA_964486845.1. Classification (GTDB taxonomy): domain Bacteria; phylum Planctomycetota; class Planctomycetia; order Pirellulales; family Pirellulaceae; genus Anammoximicrobium. The sequence goes on along the minus strand of CAZAQY010000266.1, from coordinate 4,740 downwards.
GCTGGAAGACATACTCGTGAACCGGGGAAGCCGGTTCGCCTTCGATCACGCCCTCCGACTCGTAAACTGCGCCCACGGCGAACACGCCGGGAAGGGTCCCACCCGCCAAGGCGTACGTACGTTCCAACTCGCCAATGACCAGCAGCGAATCGTTGCCCGAAAACCCCCAGCCGCCGCCCGGTGCGAACGCGTCCCAAATGCCCGCTTTGATCCGCCACGAATCCGCGACTTGCACCAGTACGACGGCTAGTGTCCGCTGCAGGATGGTGATGAGCAACGCGAACAAGGCAAGGGCCCACAGCGGTCTTCGACGTGGCGCGTTTTCACGGTCCCCACCGGCCCGGTGCCGGTGGCTCCAGGTTTGGCGACCAGACGAGGCCCATCCCCAAGCGCGCCCCTTGCGAACGCGGTCAATTCGTCGCCCGGAACGCCGAGGGGCGTCGAATCGTCCTGGGCTGGCCCCGTACGCGAGGAGCGTGGCCGCGAACGCGGCCAACACGAGATGGGCCTTGCCAACAGGCTTGAACATCGTCGCGACTCCGTTCGCCTCAAGTTCCTCCCTGTCCGGCGTATCGCCCCGTGGGATGAATTGAGGCGGGGTGTCGTGTCGGCGGAGTGCAAGCGATATGCGAATGGGCTCGGTTTGGCCCCAACTCAGGGGACTGATTCTCGCAGTGGGGTGCGTCTTCGCCGCGTCTGGTCCCAAGGCTTGGTCCCAGGTTCCTTTTTCCCTGCCGCCTCCAGCACCGGTGACGGCGCTGCCCGAGGGTCCTTCCGCTCCGCCGCAACCTGAACCAACATTTGCCGCGGGAGTCGAAGAACGGCTCCGCGCGACGGAAGATATGAACCGGAGGTTGACCGAACGCCTCGAACAACTGAACCGGGAGCACCAAGACGAGACGAATCAGCTGAACCGGAGGCTCGATGTACTGTCCGGGCAATTGAACGACCGGCGAATCGGCGCGAACCGAGACGGGGGGCATGACGACGGATTCGCCCCTGCCGATGCGGGCATGCCGCTGTCGGACTACGATGACCAAGGGGCGGCTCGGCGAGCAGAATGGGACGCTGTTCTACGTCATGCAGCTGATCCGGGGACGGCCGCTGAACGACGTGCTGACCGATCTGCGCCGGCAGGAAGCCGGCAACGCCCCGCGGCCGGCGGAACCTCGTTTGGATTCGATTTCCACAGACCGTCATCCAGCCGATCGCGATACCGCCGCGAGGAACGGGCCGGGCGAGTTGGCAGCGCCCTCCGTGAGTCTATCGCTGCCGGCTGCCTCCGGTGACGATCAGCCACCAGCGGCCGGACCAGAGGAATTGCCTGGGGGATGTGAACCGGCTTCCGCTTCCGCAGAGTCTGCGGGCCAATCCATCTCGTTGACCTACGGCGATCGTGCCTACTGGCAGCAGGCGGCTCGCCTGGGGCGGCAGGTTGCCGACGCGTTGCATTACGCGCACAAGCGAGGCATCCTGCACCGCGACATCAAGCCGGCCAATCTGCTGGTGGCTCTCGAGGGCCATGTCTGGATCACCGATTTCGGTTTGGCCAAGGTCGACAACAGCGAACTGACGGCGGCGGGCGACGTCATCGGCACGCTTCGCTACCTGGCCCCGGAGGCGATCGAAGGCCGTACGGACGCGCGGAGTGACGTCTACTCGCTGGGTCTGACGCTGTACGAACTGGTGACGCTTCGGAGTCCGTTTGCCGCGGAGGAACGCAGCGAGTTGATCCGGCAGGTCCGGCACGCGGACATCACCCCGTTTCCGCAGGCCGGCCCCCGCATTCCACGCGACTTGGCGACCATCGTCGGCAAGGCCACTCAGCGCGATCCGCGCGATCGTTACCAGACGGCGCAACAAATGGCGGACGATCTGGAGCGTTTCTTACTGGACCAACCGGTGCTGGCCCGCCGGCACTCCCGCACCGAGCTGCTGCTTCGCTGGGCGCGCTACAACCCGGCGGTGGCCGGGCTGGCCGGCGCGCTGCTGCTGTTGTTGATCCTGGCCGCGGCCGCTTCAACGGTCGCCGCGTTTCACTTCCGCAGCCTGGTCGCCCAACAGCGGCTGCTGGCCCAGCAGCGCGAGACCCAGCGGCAGGCAGCCGAGGCGGCGGCGGCGCGCGCGGACGGCGGAGCAGCAGACCCTGCGCGGTGTGGCCGACCTGCGGCGAACGCGTGGCGTACAGTTCCTGCAGCAAAATGATCCCCTGCGGGCGTTACTGTGTTCCGTCCGGGCACTGGAGCAGCTCGACGGCCTGCCGTCCGCGGCTCCGGAGTCCGGCGAGCTGACTCTGGACCGGTCGTTGCGGTTCCGCATTGCGGCGTTGCTGGAGTGCCTGCCACCGGTCGTGGCCCGGCGGACGATCGACGCTTACGATTGGCGGCGGATCAGGCTGGACCCCGCCAGCCTGTTCCTCGACGCCAATGCCCCGCAACTCCAATTCCTGCCGGGGGGCGAGCTGGCCGTTGTCTCGACGGTCAACGACGTGGCGTTCCGCTGGAATCCGCAAACCGACTCGTTGCGGCGCATGGCCCTGTCAGGCGCGCCCGCAACCGACGGCCCCGCGGCGCCGGAGGACACGGGAGCGTCGGCACCCTCGCCCACGTATTTCGCGAAGAACACGCAATTCGCCGTAAGATCCTCCGCAGACGGCAATCTGGAGTTCTGGTCTTGCGAACCCGAGCGGCTGATCTGCCATTTGGAAGCCGCGGAGGGAGACTTGGGTTCCCTGGTGGGCGGTTGGATCTCGCCCGATGGCCGCTGGGTCGTCGCGGGATTCGCGAGCGACGCACTCGTCCCAAGCCTCGTTGTCTGGAACGTCCGGACGGGCCGCCGCATGCCGACGCCGGCTGTTCAGGTCACACCCCCGCCGCCGCCGTTTCACCTGAATGTTCGATTTCTCGGGAGACGGTCGCCGAGCCATTGTGGCAACCGGTGAAGCGGCGGTCTTTGACCTGGAAACGGGGGCGGCCGTCGTCACGTCTGCCTGTCGCATCTGGCCCCGGCCCGCGTTCAGTCATGAGGGACGATTTCTGGTCGTCCCGAATACGAACCGGATCCAGGTACGCGACCTGGACCTGCCGACCGACTCGCCGCCGGTCGCGGAAATCCTCCTGCCGCTGAGCGTGACGGCGCCGGCGGTCGCCTGCGACGCCAGCGGCCGTTGGGCGATCGCGGGAACTGTCGAGGGCGATCTGTACGTTGTCGACATGGCCCAACGCTGTCTGGCCGGCTCACCCATCCGGCATAGCGCCTCGCCCATCGACCAACTGGCGATCAACCCGCAAGTGGACGCGGTCGGCGCGGCGGACGTCGAGGGCACGCTTCGCGTCTGGAGCGTTCCTGGCGGGCTGCCGCTCACGCCACCCCTGCGGCACGAAGAGCCGATCGGTTCGCTCGCCTGGCGCGACGATGGCCGGCAACTGGCTGCCGCGACGGTGTCCGGCGATATCACCGTTTGGGACCTGTCCCGCGTGCTCGAGCCGCCCTGCCTCCGCAGCTCGATCCGAAGCCTGGCCGTCTCGGCCGACGGACGGAGACTCTTGACCTGGGGAAAACTCGGTGAGGTCTCGATTTGGGATCTCACCACCCGTCCCCCGCGCCAGACCGCCAGCCTGTCCGGATCACCTATCCTGGCTGCCAGCTGGAGCCCCGATGGGGATCAAGTCGCCCTGGTTGCGCGGCGCAGCGTCGGACAGCACCTTGAGTGCCGTCTGTGGCGGCCTCCCGACCCGCAGGCCACATCCCTGCACCTGCAGGGGCTGGCCTACTTGAACGTGCTAGCCGGTGTCGTCGGATTCATGGACGGTCGTGACAAGTTGGCTCTTGGCGGCCCGTCCGGGCCCGTCGTGTTCGATCTCGATCAAGGCTCCGAGAGTCTTCGTTTTGATGTGACCGGCTCTCAGAGGCATGAACGGTTGTACTACGCCATCTCGGACCGCTGGCTCGCCGGTTGCCGCCACCTCATGTCTTCAACTCGCGAGAATCCATTGCAGGTGTGGACGCCGGCAGGTCAAGAGGTGTTCCGGACTTTGCTGCCGTCCGGCCAAAACGTGCAAGGCTTGGCCTTCAGTCCGGACGGGGACCTGCTGGCAGCGATTGGCGATTTCGGGCTCCGTTTGTGGCGTTGCGGCGATTGGCGGTCCATCAAGACGGGTTCGTCGAAGGCCGAATTGGGAATCGGCCACATGTGCTTCGACGCCGGCAGTGCCTATTTGGCTTTCGTGGACAGCAACTCGATGTGCCGGGTAGCCCGCGTGCAGGATGAATTCGCTTGCGGACGACCCTTTCAGTTGCCGCGAAACGTGTCCTCGCTGTGCTTCAGTCCCGACGGCCAACGCCTGGCGGTTGTCACTGTTCGGCACGGCGTGGTGGTCTGGGACTGGTCGCGCGGCGAACCACTGACGCCTGCGTACCGGCAGGACTGCATTTTGAACCTGCCGCGTTCTCGCCCGATGGTTCGACCCTGGCCCTGATCCAACGACCGGCTGGCTTGGAATGGCTGCCGGTTCCGGCGCCCGCGACAACGTCTGGGCACGAATTGGCCCTTCGAGCGCAGAGGATCAGCGGGTACGAATTGACTTCGGACAACGAAGTCCGCCGACTGTCGGCCGCCGGCTGGAAACGCCTGGCCCAACGTCAAGATACCTCCAGGGACATCGCGGCCCCTTAGCCCGAAGTTGTTCGTGAGACTGGGATTTGGCCATAACTCGCGCCATGGTAACCCGATGCGTAAGC
>CAZAQY010000265.1:0-11394 GCA_964486845.1 uncultured Pirellulaceae bacterium | reverse complement strand
GACCACCCCGAGTACTGGTCCCAGGACGGCGTGCACTTCAACGCCCAGGGCGTCGCAGCTCAGGTCGAGCAGGTGACGAAACGGATTGCGGAGACGTTACCGTAGATCACTCCCGCGGTCCAGGTCGGGCGTATCAAGGCACGGAGGAGATACGCGTGGAAGAAATGCACTGTCCTGCGTCTGCCCGTGCCCTGCGAGTCCGAGTCACCGATGATCTGGTCCTCGACGGCGGCACCTGGGAACTGGCCGAAAGCGAGGACGGGCAGCCCGTCGCCAGGATCACCCCGCCTGCAACGCCCATGTTCCTGCAGGTTGTCGAATACCTGGAGACGCAGCCGGTGCCGCGCGGCGGCAATATCCGCCGTGCCGGGGAGTCAAGTGTTCGCAATACGCCGTTGCCCGCTCGATACCGCGATAACTTGCCTGATCGCGGAAAACCCGTTGCAGATCGTCGCCATAGGCATGCAGGAACAAATCGACCGCGTGCCCCCACTGCCGGCTCGAACCGTCGAAGACCGTGTATCGCGTACCGAACTTGTACCAGCCCTGCCGCCGGGACCACTCGAAACGCAGATTGCTCCCGTCGTACTTGTAGAGTTCTACGTCGAATCCGGCTCCGCTCGATGCGTCATCGACGCGACTGACGCCGAGGATGCTGCGCTCCGAGCCTTCCTGGCCAGCTGTCCAGTATAAAGAACGCCGCCGGCCGGTACGATCAGCCAGCGATCGTCCCCGGTACGCCGACACCCTGCCTCCGCAAATGGGATGAAGCCATGCATCAAATCCTGTTGCTGCCTGTCGTGGTCCTGGTTCTCCAGATCGGCCTGGCGACATGTTGCGTTTCCGGCGGAGAATCGTCAGCTGCGCCAGCCCGTCGTCGCTGATCCGCAGCAGTTCCAAGTCCAGTTCTTCCAGGCTCTCGATTTTGGCGATTTCAGCCACCCCGCCATCGCTGACCCCGGTTTCAGCTAACCGCAGGTACGTCAGCTTGGGCAAGCCGGCAAGATGCTTCATGCTCGCGTCGGTCACCTGGGTTTTCCAGAGGCTGAGCCACCGGAGGTTCCTGGCCCCGCGGAGCTGCGCGACGGCACCATCGTCGGCCATGGTCTCGGCCAAGTCGACCCGCCGCAACGCCTCGGCACACGGGAGATGCTCCAGGCACGCGCCGGTAATCGGGGTGTTGCGGAGGAACAGGAGTTGAAGCTTCGGCATCTCGGCCAGCGGCGCCAGCCCCCGGTCGCTGATGCCCGGACAGTGCGAGATCCTTAGGCTGGTCAGGCCGCGCAAGTTCACGAGCACCTTCAGGCCTGCGTCGGTCAGCGCTGGGGACTCGTCGAGGGCCAGTTCGGCAAGGTCCGTGAGGCCCGCCAATTGGCACAGTCCGGCGTCGCCGATCGCAGGACTGCACAGCCGCAGCGCGCGGAGGCTCTTCATGCCGGCCAGGTGCGTCAGGCCTGCGTCGGTCAGTTGCAGGCAGCCGCGCAGGTCCAGCAGGCGGAGTTTGCCGAGTGGTTTCAGGTGTTCCAGGCCCGCGTTGCTGATTTTGTTTTCAAGCAGTTCGAGATACTGCAAATCAGGCAGCTCGGCGAGGTGGGCCAGCGCGGCATCGGTCAGGGAGGGGGTGCGGCTCAGATTCAGCCGCTGGAGGCCTCTCAGTGGCTTCAACGCCGCCACGCCGTCGTCGGTGATGCTCGTGCCCTCCAGGCACAGGTGGTTCAGGTTCGTCAAGACGGCAAGATGGCTGGTGGCCGCGTCGGTAATGTCTGCGCCCCGGACCACGAGTTGTTCCAGGTCCGTCAGGGCTGCGAGCGTCCGGAGGTCGTCGTCCCTGGCTGTGGTTCCTTCGATCTGCACGCTGACGATCTTCGGGCCGTCGCGGCGGATCACTCCGCCCAGCGACTCGACGCGCTCGACGGCGGCGGCCGTCGCCTCCGGTTCCGGCGCGACGGGGCTTGGCGCGGGCCTCGCGGACCCCGGCCCCGTTTCGGGCACGTCGGCGGACGCGGCAGGGGCGACCGCGGGAGCCGTGGGCGGCGTGCGGCACTCACAGCCGCCGAGGATGCCAACGGTCAGAAACAACGCGAGAGTGCGGCGAGAAGTCATCCTGAATCTACCCCGGGGTCAGTGTCTTCGATCGTCTCAGGCGCGCTCCGTCCCCACGCCCTGGCGGGCCGAAAGCCCTTCGGCCCACAGCGAATCCACGTCCCCTTGCTCGGCGACGGCGGTCAGGCCGCGCAAGGGGCACGTGACGCTGGACAGCGAGTTACAGCATCCAGCCCTCGCGATAGGCGGGCCGGGCGGCCTGGTCGGCCGCTTCGTTGTTGACGACTCTGCCGGAGATCGTGTCGTATTCCAGGGTTTGGCCTGGGAACAGCGACGCCAGATTGCCCAGCAGATACCACTCGCTGAACCGGCCGCTGAAATCCAGGAAGTTGCACATCGGCGGTGTGCCACCTCGGATCGCCGCGGTCCATCCTCCCAGGCCGGGGGCACCCAACGGACGCGGCAACATCTCGGGCGGATTGCCGATGTCCCGGAACCGGTCGCCGGGCATCAGCTCCATCTGGGAACTGCCGTGGCTGGCGGTGCGCATCAAGCCTTTGGAGCCGACCAGGAGTTCACACCGCCATTTGCACCCTTCCTGGAAACTGGCCACGGTGCCGCATTCCGGATGCTTGTCGAACACCTCCCGCAGCGCCGCGATCCATCTTTCGTTGGGGCGCGGCCCGTCGTCGTCGCGGGTATAGGTGAGGCGGACTGGGGGCATGCCCTCGCGCGCCGGAACGTCCCAGTGGACGACAACCCACGTGGGGAACGTCTCCTTGCACACTCCACCGTCGCAGTCTTGGGAGCACTCGGCCGTGACGCGGATGATCGGGTGCTCGGACGAGCCTTCCTTGGCGTCCCACAGGGTCTCCATTTTCAACGCCTTGAACGCGGTGGCGAACAGGTGCGGAGCCCATCCGCCCAGATCGCCCCCGGAGAAATCTCGCCACACGCGCCAGTTGGGGCTGACCCACTCGGGATGGTAGGGGCGGGCGGCGGCCGGGCCCATCCACAGATCCCAATTGAAGCCCTCGGGCACGGCGTACGTGCCCGGCTTGCGGGGACGCGGGCCTCCGCCGGCGTTGCCCATCCGCTTGGCGCCCTTCAGATGCACCGTGCGGATCTCGCCCAGCGCGCCCGAACGCACGAGTTCGACCGCCCGCACGTTGTAGCCGCCCTGGTTGCCCATCTGCGTGACCACCTTGTGCTTGGCGGCCAACTCGGTCACCGCGCGGGCCTCGTGGACGGTGCGCGTCAGCGGCTTTTCACAGTACACGTGCTTGCCCGCCCGGATCGCCGCCGCAGTCACCGCCGCGTGACAATGGTCCGGCGTACAGACAATGACTCCGTCGATCTGCTTGCCCATCTTGTCGAGCATCACGCGAAAGTCCTCGAACTTGGCCGCGTTGGGCAGGCGCTTGAACGCGGATTCCGCGCGCCGGCTGTCGACGTCGCACAGGGCCACGACGTCAGGACTCAAAAATGCCGCGCCCCGGCCGGTGCAGCCGACCAGGCCCAAACGGATTTGCTCGTTCGCCGCGTAGCTCCGGGCCGACGCGGCGCGACCAAGGATGATCGCTCCGGCGGCCCCCCAAGTGGATTGAGCCACGAAACGGCGACGACTGATGGATGGGTTCATTTCAGACTCCTGTAAAAAGATGTCCAGGCTGACTGCTTGCCAGAGACCGCCCCCAGCAAGGGAAAGCGATTGAGCATTCTGAAGCCACCCAGAGCCTAACAGCATCGCCGACGAGGGGCAACCAAAGGCTCGAAAAACGTACGTGTTTACCGCCCCTCACTTGACAAGCACTTCAGCAGATCAACGTACAGCTCGGTTCTGGTGTGAGAAAGATCATCAGGGGCCCAAGGCGTTCAGATGCACTTCATCATTGCGACGCAATTCCAGGTGTCCCAGGCAGGTGCCACCGGCGAGGAGATTGTACGCGATGTTGAGCACATGATCCCACTCGCTGTAGGATGTTCGAGGCAGACATGACCGGGCAGTCGGGCCCAAACTTCGTCTTGTCCAGTCGCGCCATAATCCGACGCTTGCGTTCGGCCAACTTTCTTCGTACCCTAAAGTTCACTCGAAAACCCTCCGTGTCTGAGGTGATGGAGATTCCTTACACTCCATGTACCACCCAAGAAACCCGAGGGTTTTCGAGTTTTCTGAAAAACTCTACCGCAAATCCCACGGAGCCTTCGCTTGTTCAAGGTCTAGTGGTGGCTCTTTCGCACGATTTCACAGGAGACACAACGCAATGAAAGCACACAACGATCAACTGGGTCGGCGGGAATTCCTAACCAGGACCACACGGGCCACCGTGGCGATGGCGGCTTCCGCTAGCCTCGACTCCGTGCTCGCGCCGCTCGTGGCTCGCGCCGCCGAGGCCCGCCCTTTCCGCGCCTTCCGGATTTCGTACTACTGCAACGGCGAGATCCACGTCAACGAGATCGGCCAGCCCGAAGTTAAACCGCTCACCTCGCCATCCGTCCGGGGACAGGAAGACTTCAAGCCGTCATGGTCGAAGACCGGCGACATGCTGGTTTGTTTTCGCCGGCTCAAGAACGATCCTGTCACCGCCAACTGGAAGACCGCGATCTTCATCATCAACGTCGACGGCACCGGCTTTCACACGTTGAGCGATGGCACGCACACGGATTTCAATCCGACCTGGACTCGCGACGGCAAGAACACGCCGATCTGGAACCGCAAGAACGACAAGACCGGCGGCTACATTGTGATGCAGAGCAAGGTGGGTGGCCAACCCGGCGAAGAAGTCGCGATCACCGATGAGCGGTTTCACAATTGGGCGCACTCCTGCCTCGCGGACGGACGGATTCTCGTGAGTTCCTGGCGGCCGGCACAGGGCTACGGCGTCTTCCTGCTGACCCGCAAGGAAGGGGGCAAGCCGCTCTACGAACAGGTTCAATGCGAGTTGGTGCCGCAGGGCGAGTTGCACCGGGCCAGCATCTCGCCCAGCGAGAAGAAGATCTGCTTCGAGTACCTGAAAGGACACCAATTCCAGGAACCCGGCCACACGCTCTACATCGGGGATTTCGACGCGCAGCAGCGCACGATCACCAATCTCAAGGCGTTCGCCAACGCGGAAGGCAAGCCCATCTGGTTTGCCTACCCGCGCTGGATCTATGGCGAGTCGGCGGTGATTTATCACTCCACCCAAACCGGCAAGGGCCAGCTTTACGTTTATCAACTCGAAGACGGCTCGACCAAGCGCGTCTCGACCAACCCGAAAGCCGACTACCGTTATCCGCACGGCGAAGCGGCGCCCTGCTAAGCGCCGTTCGCGAAACAAGTGGCGTAAGCTTCCAGCTTGCGATGGCACCGTCTGCCGCGCGCCGGAAGCTTACGCCACGGAGACACCGGACTGTTATTTCTAGAACGGTGCTAAAGAAAGGCGAAGCCCCATGACGACGAAAATCGCTCTGGACAGACGCGAATTCCTCAAGCAAGCGACCCGGGCAGCCGTCACGATCGCCGTGTGCGATGGCGTGACGCCTGCCGACACGCATGCGGATTCGCCAGTGCCACCGGCTGGCACAATCCCCGTGCGCACGCTCGGCAAGACCGGCCTCAAACTTCCCATCCTCGGCTACGGCGGCGCCGGCCTGCCGAAGAAATGGGGAAACCCTCTTTCCCTGGAAGATCGGGTCAAGCTGGTCCGCCACGCCTACGACAGCGGAATCTGCTATTTCGATACCTCCATCAGTTACAGCTACAGTGAAAGCCAGGAGATTATCGGCAAAGCCCTGAAGGGCGTTCGCGACAAGGTTTTCCTGACGACCAAGGTGGATTTCTGGGATACCTCCAAACCCGACGGACGCATCACGAAAGTGGACAAGAAGGCGGTGACTCGCCAGGTCGAGAAGAACCTCGCGGAACTGCAAACAGATTACATCGACGCCATTTTGATCCATGGCACGCCGGGCGTGGAACAGATGACGGTCGAGCAATGCATGGAGGTCCAGGGCGAACTGGCCAAGGCACGCGACAAGGGCTTGGTCCGCTTTATCGGCTTCTCGGCGCACGGCTATTTCGACAAGGCGCTGGAGTTGGTCGAGACCGGCGGCTTTGACCTGTGTATGCTGGCCTGCGGGTATCTGCCGCGGGGACACAACCAACGGTTCTCCGAAAAATCGCTCACCCTGCGGGAGAAGTGTCTGGAGGCCGCCCGCCAGCGCAGGATGGGCATCGTCGCGATGAAAGCCATCGGCGCGGGAATGCTCGGAGCCTGGTCGGGCAACATTGTTCCTGCCTTCGACAAGCAACGCCTCAAGCAACTGCCCGGCGCCGCGATTCGTCACGTGTTGCAGGATCAACGGGTTCACATGCTCACCATCGGCATGCGGCTGCGAAGCGATATCGACGCTAACCTCACCACACTCGCCGGCGATGTGACCTGCACCGCGGATGATCGGGCGCTCCTGGCGGAGTTCTCCGCCAGGCTTTCTCACGCCGATGCGTTCACGAAGATGAAGATCGAATGACGAGCCATTCGCAGCAGCGGTTACGGGTTCTTGCCAAGCAGCCAAGCGAATATCGAGCTGCAGTTCCATCAATTCGTCCGTACTGCGAAAATCGTATGGCGGCGGACCAGCGCCTGACCAACGAGGTGCTTGCTCATTGTACTTTCCTTTAAGTCGTGGACCGCGGGACCGGATGGTTGGTTGACTCCGCCAAGACGCGTCTTACGGAGCGCGAGGGCGCGGGGGTTGAACAATCAATTCGTCGATCGTACGGCCGTCGTCCGCGTCGGCACCGGGGACCAGTTCCAGCAGGACGTGCGTCGGACTGTCCCGTTCCGACCGCCACTCGTTGGTGCCGTTGGGGAAGATGTGGTTGTAGCCTTCCGTCCGCCGCCGCCAGAACAATGCATCGGGACGTACGGCGTACAGGACGGCAATAGGGTCCCAGCTTGGGCGGGCCGGCTGTTTGCCGAGGTACAACTCATAGGCCCGCCGCACAGGATTTTCTGGCCGCGTTTGCTTGAGACGGGAGCCCGTAAGGATGTTGTCGCCGAGGCCGGAGAAAACGACTTCGACGGGCCAGTCGCGACATGCCTCGACCGTCGCGGCAGGGTCTGTCTTGAAGTTGCCGAAAACGCGGGGATCAAGGTGGCGGGGATAACGCCCGCCCATGCACACCCAGCGGATGACCTTGCGCCGGACGAGTTCGGGGCCGACAAGCGGGCTATGGGCGTCGGGCCCGCTACGCAACAGATTGCGGATGTTGGTCAGGTCGCCGACGCTGACGATGATCACGCTGTGGTCGGGCTGCAAAGCAAGCGTTTGCCGGTAAACCTCGGTCGCGTCCGGAGCGCCAGCGTTGGCTTTCCGCCTCGTCGCGACAGATTCGGCGATGGGGCGGGCGTATTTCGAGCCGGCATGGCTGTCGACAGCGTCACGCTTCGGGGCGCCGATCGGCAAATCGGGCCAGCCGTAATAACGGTTGATGGCCTCGATGCACGGCACGGACCAACGGTACAGCGAGCTGGCGGCGACGGCCAGGATCTTCGCTTCCCCGCGATCGGCCAGCGCATGCAGCAACGCCAGCGCGCCGACATCATCGCAATCGCTATCCATGTCAGTATCAAGGATAATGTGGGCGGGTCTCCCAGTCAGAAAAGCGGAGAGAGCGTTCGTAGACTCCCATTAGCTTACCAACCTACGCAGTGCTTCCCAACCGTTGGCCGACAAGCCGTCCGCTGGTCAGGGCCCAAGCGATGTGCAGACCGTGGCCCCACAGGATCTGGCCGCCCAGGCCGTTCTGGCCCACCGCGTACAGCCCGTCGATCGGCCGGCCCGCCGCGTCAAGGACCTGCAGTTGCTCGTTGACTGCAGCCCCCCCTTCCGTTGTCGTGAAATAGGCCTTCACCGGCCCCAACAAGATCCAGCGGTCTCCGGCCATCGGCACCTGATCGCCCGTACGTCCGAAGGCATCGGAACGCTCGCCTCGGACGTAACTGTTGAATCGCTCGACCGGTTTGACGATGGAGTTGACGATCACGCGCGGCGCCAGCGGGAGCATCTTGCCCATGATTTGCGTCAATGGCCCGCTGCCCGGCAGAAGCTGCGTGAATGGCTTTCGAGGCGGCGGGATCAATCGCAGCTCGGGCCCGTAAGCAGCGTTCGAGAAATAACTGTCCAGTGTTTCTTGCCGATCATCACACGGAGTGTGACGGCTCCTTTGACGGGGTGACAGTTACTTCTCGAGCGCTGCTAAGTGATCGACATGTTGAGCAGTTGTGCACCGGCCCGCTGGGCCAGGCGATGCCCATCTCCCGTCGCGTGCGGATTGATCCCTTCGATCGCCGTGTATTGCAGTCCCTTATACTGTCCGATCATCTCTGGCGGAACCATGAAATCTCCCAGACATCCGGTTCTTACGGCTTGGTCTGTGACGAGTCAACAGGCAACTCGATGTACGACGGATGGACGGCATCGTGATGGACGGTGTTCGTGGCGATCCGCGGCCGGCGGTCGTGGGGATCGCCGGTGTTTGGGTTGATACAAGGGATGCTCCGCCAACCAGACGATCGTGTCGTATCCGTCCTTGGGATCATCGATGAACGGGTAGAAGCGTCCTTCCGAGGCGAATCGGCCACGGCAATCTTGCGTGACCGACAGGTATCCGTGCTGGGCGAAGAACCGCACCAGGTCCGTGCCCCAGGCCGCCTTGTTGTACGGCGTCCGCAGCAGCACCGCGGGAAACCTCCCTTCGGCGAGCCGGCCACTTCTTGCCGGGACGTACAGGTCCGTGGCCAACTTCACGCCGTCGCGCATCGCAACCATCACGTCCCTCAGCACCAGAACGTCCCAGGTCCGCGCGGAATCCGCCGCCGCAGCTCCGGCATTCGACAAACCTGAAGCGGCCATCGCCGGGCCGGCTGCCATCCAGTCCGACCACAAGGCGACCATCAACACAACGGCGATCTTCACTGGTCTCGTCCTCCCGCGCGATTGTGATCAACCCCGCATCACGGCCGGATCGCGAATCCCTGGTGTCTCAACCAGGGCATGACCTGCTCCATCCAGGTGCCCCAGGCGTTGGGCTTGTGGAACGCGAGGTGTCCGCCACCTTGGACCCGCCAGTAAAGCAGGGGAACCTGAAGCTCCTTCAGTCGTGCTGCCAACGGATCGGAGAAGTTGATCGACACGTTGTCGTTGTCAGCGCACGCCAGGAACACCGGGGGCAGCGGAGCCTTCAGCGGATACTTGTCCACCGTCCAGATATTCCACGGGCACATCAGCAGCACGAAGTTGGGCCGACAGCTCAGCCGCTCCAGTGGGTCCTGGGCCTGCGGAGCTCCGTCATCGGAATGGGAAATCAGGTTCACGAGCAGGTGCCCGCCGGCTGAGTAACCCTGCATGCCGATCTTCTGCAGGTCGAGCTTCCAGTCTTTGGCTCGACTACGGACCAGGCGGATGGCGCGTTTTCCTTCCGTCAAAGCCAAGTCAGCTGTCGTGGGGACCGTGTACAGCAAGGCAATCACGGCGACACCTTGCTGCTGGTAGTCGGCGACGAACTCGGCGACGTGCGCTTTGTAGTCCAGTAATCCGTAGGCCCCACCAGGGCAGATGATCACCGCTGTCCCCGTAGCTCGGTCCGTCGGCGGCAGAAAGACGCGCAGTTCCGGCTTGTCCAGGCGGCGGATCAGGCCCTGAGCGTCAGGCTGTTGGTTCTGTGGGTCTGGAACCTTCACGCCCGGCGGCAGACCGTCGCCGGGCCACAAGGGAACCACGGCGTCCGGTTCAACGGCTCTGACCAAGCCGCCGAACAGCCCCACGGACAGAATCAGGCAGTTAACGATAACCGTCTTCCAGCTCGTTGCCATTGGCGTGCTCCTGTTGCTCTATTTTGGCCGGACCTGAAGCGTCAACTAGCTTAATCCGGGCAGGCGCGAGCTTCCAGGTGTCGGCACAACGCCAGCACAACGCCACAACGCCTGCAATCTCGTTTACGTTCGTCGTTGCCCCGCGGCCACACGTCCGCCGTCCGCCGGCCTCTCGCAGCCCGACGTCCAGAAAACGATCGATGCGTCGTGCGACGGCGATACCGTGCAGCTTCCCGAGGGGACCGCCACCTGGACGGCCTGCGTTACGGTCACCGGCAAGTTCATCACCATCCAAGGCGCCGGGATCGACAAGACCACGATTGTGGGCGGCGATTACGCGCCCAGCTCAACCCGGCCGACGCATCGTGTTTTCGAGATCACCGCCAAGCCGGGCGGCTTGACTCGTCTCACCCGCCTGACCATCGACGGCGGAACCGGGGCGAAGGACACCTACAACAAGGGCATGATCTCCCTCGGAGGCGACTCCACCACCTGGCGCGTCGATCACCTCCGCGTCCGCGCCACCCGCACGTGCGCCATGCACGTCTCCGCGTCCGGTGGCGTGATCGACCACAATACGTTCGTTCTCGTCGGTTGGATCTTCGGGATCTACGGTTTCAACGGCGGCGGTTCGTACGGCGACGCCGCGTGGGCTGAAGCAACCGACCTGGGTACGGGTAATCGGGCGTTTTTCATCGAGGACAACGTATTCGAGACCACGGAGCGATCGTTTGCCCTCGATGGCTGGAAAGGCCAGCGCGTCGTCGTCCGGCACAACACGTTCAAGAACGCCCTGATCGGGAATCACGGGACCGAGTCGAGCGGGCGATTGCGAGGCGCCCGCAGCTTCGAAATCTACGACAACGTGATCCAATACACGGGGACGAACTGGCCCGATGCCATCAGTTTCCGCTCCGGCACGGGAGTGGTCTTTGACAACCAGATTACCGGCAATTTCAAAGAGGCCATGCGCATCGACAACTACCGCTGGTCACAAGGAAGGAAAAAGAACGACGATGACGTTGGCGTGAAAACGGCGGATGACCAGGGGCGGAACCCCTACCGCCAGCCGCAGTACTTGCTCATCAACTTCGCGTTGGGCGGAAGCTGGGCCGGGAAGATCGACGACTCGGTGTTGCCGCAGAAGTGCCTGATCGACTACCTTCGGATGTACCAGAAGCAGGACGCCTCGCCCTAAGTTCCTGGGGCGGGCAGCAACTCAATGCCCTCCGGGTCGTGCCGGACGCGCAGGCGAATAGACCAGAGGGCTTCCGTCTTGGCGTCTTGTGTCGCATGCCCGCCAGTGTGAATGTAGACAGCCCAGATCGAACCGTCCGATAGCTCGACGGCTTGGCCATAGCCGTAGACTGACGGGTCCACGGGGAAGCCCCACTTCTCATTGGGACAGATCCACGTTTCGCCGCCATCCAGGCTGAACATCACTCGAAAACCGCCTGCGCCGTAGGAGCCGTGGAGGCAGAGCAGCGTACCA
>CAZAQY010000264.1:0-11409 GCA_964486845.1 uncultured Pirellulaceae bacterium | reverse complement strand
ATGAAAGCCCCCATTCTGACAGCGTTCGCTTTGCTTGTTCTGAATGTTCTCGTCCAAGCGGCTGAGGCGAAGCCCAACATCGTCTTCGTCATCACCGACGACCAGGGCTACGGCGATTTGGGGTGCACGGGCAATCCGATCATCCAGACCCCGAACCTGGACGCGCTGGCGGCCGAATCGTCGCAACTGACCGACTATCACGTCGCCCCGACCTGTTCGCCCACGCGGGCGGCGCTGCTCACCGGGCATTGGACCGACCGGACCGGGGTCTGGCACACCGTCAACGGACGCTCGATGCTGCGCGAGAACGAGATCACCCTGGGGCAACTCCTGAAGAACCACGGCTACGCGACCGGGATGTTCGGCGACCGGCCGATCACCGCGGGACTGCCGGTGGAACCGGATGTGCCCGGCGCAGACCGGGCCTTCCGGGCCCACGAGGGCGCCGCCATCCCCGTGGTCCGCGCCGCGCTGCGGGTGGACGGCCGGGAGTTGGAGAGCAAACCGGTCTCCGGCGGCGACGTGCAGATCACCTTCACGGCCGAACTGGCCGCCGGATCGCACCAACTCGCCCCCGTCTTTATCACCGCGAACGGCGACGAACTCGGGGCGTACTACGCCACCGTAGACGGCTCGCTCCGCGAGCCGAAATCCGCTCACGGCCTGAGCGGCCTACGATAGGCGCATCGGGGGTGCGGTAACAGTATACTGGTGCGAAAGTCACTTCTTGATCTCGGAGAAACCTGCCATGCCGACAACGACCTGGATCCGTAGCACGATCGCCACCGTGATTGCTTTCTGTGCGTTTGTTTCTGCCTCTTGCGGTCTCTCACAGGCCGGCGAGGCGCGCCGTCCCAACATCTTGTTCATCCTGGTGGACGACCAATCGCCCTTCGACCTGAAGGTGTACGATCCCAAGTCGCCGCTGCAGACGCCGAACCTGGACCGGCTGGCGGCGGAGGGGATGGTCTTGGACGGCGCCTATCATATGGGGTCGTTCTCAGGAGCCGTCTGCTCGCCTTCGCGGCACATGATCATGAGCGGCCGCACGGTATGGCGGCTGCCGAACGCGC
Organism: uncultured Pirellulaceae bacterium; assembly: GCA_964486845.1. Taxonomy (GTDB): domain Bacteria; phylum Planctomycetota; class Planctomycetia; order Pirellulales; family Pirellulaceae; genus Anammoximicrobium. The sequence goes on along the minus strand of CAZAQY010000264.1, from coordinate 10,336 downwards.
CCGGCGCGCTGCAGCAAGGAAAATGTCCCCCGGACCTGGAGCAGAACACGCTACCCGCCGTCTTCAACCGGGCCGGGTACGCGACCATGCGGACGTGCAAGGTCGGCAACAGCTACGAGGCGGCAAACAAGCTGTTCCAGGTGCGCCACGACGCCTCGAAGCGGGGTGGCGATGACGAGTCCGGCAGTGCGTGGCATGCCGAACAAGTGCTGAACTACCTCCGCGAACGCGAGGCTGCGAAGGACACCCGGCCCTTTTTGATCTATTACGGCTTTTCTCATCCGCACGACACGCGTGACGGCAAGCCCGAATTGTTGGCCAAGTATGGCGCGGTGAATCACGCCGATCCCCAGACGCTGCCGCCGGCCCATCCCAAACAGCCGCCGCTGCCGCCGAACTACCTGCCCGCGCATCCCTTCCGGCACGGCCACGACGACGTGCGCGACGAAGTAGCGGTGAGCGGCGTGTGGGAGCGGCGCGACGAGGTGACGATCCGCAACGAGTTGGGCCGCGAGTTCGCGTGCGGCGAGAACATCGACATCCAGATCGGCCGCGTGCTCCAGCGGCTGCAAGCGATGGGCGAGTTGGACAACACCTATATCCTCTACACCGCCGACCACGGCATTGCCATCGGCCGGCACGGGTTGCAGGGCAAGCAGAACCTGTACCAGCACACGTGGCGCGTGCCGTTCTTGGTCAAGGGCCCCGGCATCCGGCCCGGCTCGCGAGCCGAAGGCAACATCTACCTGCTGGACGTGTTGGCCACGCTCTGCGACCTGGCCGGCATTCCCGCGCCCGAAACCAACGACGGGCTTAGTTTTAAGCCCGTGCTGGAGGGCAAGCGGCAAACGGTCCGAGACGTGCTGTACGGCGTATACAACGGCGGTTCCAAGCCCGGCATGCGGTGTGTGAAGCAGGGCGACTGGAAACTCCTCCAATACGACGCTTACGACGGCCGGTCGCGGCACGTGCAACTGTTCAATCTGGCCGACAACCCGGAGGAGTTTCTCGTCGAGCACCAGGATCCGAAGGTGACCGCGCTGACCGGCGTTTCGCCCGCCAAGCACCAGGTCAACCTGGCCGGCGATCCCGCCTACGCGGCCAAGCTCAAGGAGATGCAGGAACTGCTGCTGGCCGAGATGCGCCGCTTGGAAGACCCCTGGCGTCTGTGGAACCAGCCGGATGACGGCTTGCCATCGCCCCCCAAGGCAGCGCCCAAAGCAAAGAGCAAGAAAGCAAAGCCGCAAAAGAACCCAGACCCGACAAGGTGACGGTGATGAGGATCTTCCTATTTGTTTCGATGCTGCTGGCTGTCAGCAACGGTTTCGCCGCCGCGGCGGACAGGCCGAATTTCCTGTTGATGTTCACGGACGATCATGGCTATGGCGACGTTTCGACGTACCACGAATCGGACGTGCGCACACCGAACATCGATCGGATGGCGGCCGAGGGGATGCTGTTCACCACGATGCGCGCCAATTGCACCGTGTGCTCGCCATCTCGGGCGGCGTTGCTGACCGGGCGCTACCCGGATCGGGCCGGCGTGCCGGGTGTCATCCGCACGCATCCGGAGAACTCCTGGGGCTACCTCGATCCCGGCGTGCCGACGCTGGCCGACGAATTGAAGAAGGCCGGCTACCAGACGGCGATCGTGGGCAAGTGGCATCTGGGACTCGAATCGCCCAACACGCCGAACGAACGGGGCTTCGACTTCTTCCACGGCTTCCTCGGCGACATGATGGACAGCTACACCACGCACCTGCGGCACGGGAACAACTACCTGCGCCGCAACGCGGAAACGATCGAGGCGGAGGGCCATGCCACCGACCTGTTCACCGCGTGGGCCGCGGACTACTTGCGCGAGCGGGGCAAGGACAAGACCCAGCCCTTCTTTCTGTACCTGGCCTACAACGCGCCGCACTTTCCGATCGAGCCGCCGAGGGAGTGGCTGGCGAAGGTCCGCGAGCGGACGCCGCAGATGGACGAGAAGCGGGCGAAGAACGTGGCCCTGATTGAGCACCTGGACGACGGCATCGGCCGCGTGCTGGCCGTATTGCGAGAAGCGGGCCTGGAGCAGAACACGCTGGTCGCGTTCAGCGCCGACAACGGCGGCTCGCTGCCCCACGCCCAGAACAACGATCCGTGGCGGGACGGCAAGCAGAGTCATTACGACGGCGGCCTGCGCGTGCCCTTCATGGTCCGCTGGCCGGGCCACATTCCGCCCGGTTCGCGGAGCGATTACGCAGGGCTGAACTTCGACCTGTTCCCCACGTTCCTGGAATTGGCCGGCGCGAAACCTGCGGCGGAACTCGACGCGGTGAGCCTCGTGCCGGTGTTGACAGGCGGCACCATCACCACGCCCCGCGATCTGTACTTCGTGCGTCGCGAAGGCGGCTTGGACTACGGCGGCAAGAGCTACGAGGCGATCATCCGCGGCGAGTGGAAGCTGCTGCAGAACGATCCCTATAGCCCGCTGGAACTGTACAACCTTCAGAATGACCCGCAGGAGAAAGAAGACCTCGCCATGACGCAGAAGAAGGTATTCCGCGAACTCGCCACCGCCCTGCGGGCTCACATCCAGCGAGGCGGCGCCACGCCGTGGCAAAAGCCCGCCGGCCTGATTCCGACGCGCCCGTTGTGCTGCGGTCTCTCGACCGCAGCACGGCCCCGACCGGAGGTCTCCCAAAACCATCGGTGAGACCTGCGGTCGGCGGTTTCGGCGAGGTCGGGAGACCTGCGCCGAACAATCAGGGAGACCTGCGGCGAACAATCAGGGGGACCTGCGCCGGGCAATGATCCTGCCTTCCGTGTCCCTGGAAAGATTCGGCCGCGGCATCTATCGTATATGAGCAAGAGCGCTGGCCGTCGCAACCGACTCGCAGCACGGGCGAAATCCGGGGACTCGCATGGCATTTGACCTATCGGCATGGACGAGGATGGAATTCGAGGGGACGCCGATCTATATCCGGCCGGACAAGCCGGATTGGTTCGTCCCGAACGCGACAGGGGACGCGGTCCTGCAGCGGTTGGGCGCCGGCGCTGCCGGCGGGGGCGCGCTGCAAGTCGAGCGTTTCCTGAGCCGCCTGCCGGACGATCCTCCCCGGGAATACCGCGGGCGGGCGGAAGTGCTGGCCGCCGGCGCGCTGAGCGAGCTGTGGCTGCACGTCACGAACCGCTGCAACCTGACGTGCCGGCACTGCCTGTTCGCCTCGGCGCCGGACGACGCCGCAGAACTGCCCGCCGAGCGGATTCTGGAACTGGGCCAACAGGCCTGGTCGCTGGGCTGCCGCGTGTTCGCCCTGACCGGCGGCGAGCCGTTTGTCCACGCCAGGTTCGAAGCGGTGATCGACGGCCTGCTGCGTCACGACGGCGCCCGCGTGGTCGTGTTGACCAACGGCACGCTCTTGCAGCGACACGGCGACAGCTTGCGGCGCTGGCCGATCGACCGGGTTCATCTTCAGATCAGCGTTGACGGCCTCGCGGAGCATCACGATCATGCCCGCGGACCCGGAGCCTTTGGCCGGCTGAGCAAAGAACTCCAATGGCTTCGCGGCGCAGGCCTGCCGTTTACGCTGTCGACGTGCGTGATGCAGAGCAACGTCGGCGATCTGCCGGGGTTGGTCGATTGGGCAGCGGAGGTCGGCGCGGCGAACGTCCACTTGATGTGGTATTTCGTCCGCGGCCGGGGTGGCCAGGAGGGCTGGGCCAAGGTCGACGAGATCTTCGATCAGTTGCGCCCGGCGGCGTTGCGCGCCGAGGCGGCCGGCGTGGGGTTGGACAACATCGACGCCTTGAAAGGGCAGGTGTTCGCGCCGGCCGGCACGATCCACGACGGGACGGGAGCCGGCTGGGACTCCGTGGCCGTGGGGCCGGACGGGCGGCTGTATCCTTCGCCGGCGCTGGTGGGCGTCGAAGCCTTGGCGACCGAAATCGACGGCGAGTTGGCCGCCGCGTGGCAAGGCAGCCGGGTGCTGGAGCGGATTCGCCGCGTGACCGCGGCGGGTCTCCATTCGCCGCTGCGGTTCATCCTGGGAGGTGGAGACCTGGATCACTGTTACACGCACGCCGGCCAGTTTCTCGGCTGCGATCCGTACGAGCCGCTGCACGAGCGGACGGCGTTGTGGTTGATCGCTCGCGAGGCCTCGCGGCAGCCCAACGACGGCCCGCCCCGGCTGCGGCTGAAAATGGGGGAAGTTCTGGAAAGCTGCGGCCCGCACGGCCCGGTCGCCACGATTCACAGCAATTGCCTGCTGTCCGTGGCCCAGGTCGACGGCCACACGGCGGTGGGCAAGTTCTACGCCGGCGCGGCGGTCAACCCGCGGGAAGACATTCGCAATCCCGTCTATTATCCCGAAGAATTGATCGGGCACGTCCCGGAGGAAGCCCGAATCCGCAGCTACGGCTGCGGCAGCCCGGTGGTCGACGCCGCCCCGCAGCCCGGCGATGTTGTCGTGGATCTCGGCAGCGGGACCGGCGTCGAGTGCTTCATCGCCGCGCGCCTGGTCGGTCCCGGCGGGCGGGTGATCGGCGTGGACATGCTGGACGTCATGCTCGACTTGGCGCGCCGGGGAGCCGAACAGGTGGAACGGCGACTGGGCTTTCGCAACCTCGAATTCCGCAAGGGCTACCTGGAGGCGTTGCCGCTGGAAGACAACTCCGTGGATCTCGTGCTCTCCAATTGCGTGCTGAACCTGGCCACGAACAAGCGGCGCGTGTTCGCCGAGATGTTCCGCGTGCTGAAGCCCGGAGCCAGGCTGATGATCTCGGACGTCGTCTGCGAGACGGAGCCGGACGCCGAGATTCGCAACGACGATTCGCTGCGCGGCGAGTGCATCGCCGGGGCGCTGACGCAGCGCGACCTGTTCGGACTCCTGGACGAGGCCGGCTTCGCCGCCTATGCGCACAAGCGGTTCCCGTATCGCGTCGTGCGCGGGCACCCGTTTTACTCGCTGACCTTCGAGGCGACCAAGCCCGCCGCGCTGGCAACGCGAACGGTCATGTATCGCGGCCCGCAGGCTGCCCTGCTCACCGCTGCCGGCCAACTGCTGCCGGCCGGGGCGACTTGCCGCATCGCCGCCGGCGGCCCGACGCGTTCCGGTGGCGACCTGTTCGAGTTCAACGACCACGGCGAGGTCATCAACGTCGCCGTCGAGCCGTGCCTGTCCTGTGCCGTGCCGCCGGACACGCGAGCCGAGTCGAAGCCAACGCTCGCGCGACTGGCCGCCGCGGCCCAGCGGCACACCGCCGACTGCATGGTTTGCGGAGCGTCGCTGAAATACCTGGAGGGCGAGCGAACCATCCAGTGCAGTTTCTGCGGGCGCTCGCTCCCCGCCAATGCCATCTGTGAGAAAGGGCACTTCGTCTGTGACGCCTGCCACACGCAAGACGAGTTGTCGCTCATCGAGCAGGTTTGCCTGACCACGGACGAGACCGATTTGATCGCCTTAATGGTGAAGATCCGCCGTCACCCCAGCATGCTCGTGCACGGCCCCGGCCATCACGCGCTGGTGCCCGGCGTGATCTTGACTACCTACCGCAATCTGGGCGGGGAATTGAGCGACGACTTGATTCGCACGGGCATTCGCCGGGGCGTTCAAATCGCCGGCGGGGCGTGCGGCTTCGTGGGCATCTGCGGCGCGGCGACGGGCGTGGGGATTTCGTTCAGCATCATTCTGCAGGCCAATCCGTTGAAGGCGGCCGAGCGTCAAATTGTCCAGACGGTGACGCAACGGGTGATGCAGCGGATCGCCGCGCTGGAAGCTGCGCGTTGCTGTCAGCGCGAGTGCTGGCTGGCGCTGCGCGCGGCGGCCGAGTTGTCTGCGCAGTACCTGCCCATCCCGCTCCGCGCCGACGCGCCGCTGGCCTGTTGGCAGTGGGAACGCAATGCCGAATGCATCACCAGCCGCTGCCCGCTGTGGCCGGGGACGGTGGATGCCGGCTAGTCCCGACTTCCTGTTCGGCGCAGGTCTCCCGACCTCGCCGAAACCGCCGACCGCAGGTCTCCCCGACGGTTCTTGGAGACCTGCGGCCGGGAGACCGCAGCACAACCGGGCCCGCAGCACAACCGGCGCTTCTCGAACCATTGTTCACACGTCGCTGTAACCCTGCCACTGGATCTGGCCGCCCAGCTTTTTCAGGGCGTAGGCGACCTCCCACAGGTAGCCGCCGTAGACGATTTGCGTGTGAAATCCCTCCATCTCGCGACTCAGCCGCTTTCAGTCGCCGTCGACGAGGATTTCCATCTGCGAGCGGCAGGCCGGATACGAGGAACAGGCGGCATCCCAGGAACAGGACTATTTCCGGAAGATCTTGCAGGCGAGGTCGCGGGAGAACGACGGGATGTCGACCGTCAGGTTCCCTGCCTCCAGCTTGACGTCCCCCTCTCGCACGGAAACGCCACGGCCGGTGTCCCACCACACGATGCGGTAGGTTCCCGCAGCGAGCTGAGGAACTTCCAAGCGGGCGGAAGCGACGGTGCCGGGCGCCTTTTTCTCGACGACCTGGTTCCACCAGGTGGCTGGAGGGTGAAAGAGCCACAGGTAGGCGCAGTCGCGGCCCTGGAGGCCGATCACGCGAATGTCTCCTCCGCTGGCTCGTGCCGGAGTTGCCTCCAGACCCGAATCGAGCGGCACGTCGGCCATGAACTTCGACAGCGGCGCGTAATGACGATAGGCGTCCATCGGGTCCAGCAGTTCCCACCACCAGAACAACGCCGTGCCGGAGGCGCCGGACAGCGCCGACGACCAGAGGGCGTTGTGGAAGTGGACCAAATCAGCATCTTGCTTCATGTACACACTGCGCTGCCAGTTGTCCTCAGCCAGACCGAACTCGGCCAGCAACGCGGGCCGGCGGGGCGCATGCTGGCGCAGCATTCCCACGCGCTGCAGGACCACGGCCACTTCGTCATGCCCTTGTTCCTTGTCGGCCGGGCGGATGTAGTGGTGCGCCTGGGCGATGTCCAGCCGCGGGTGTTTCCAGTCCTTGGGCGAGGGCGCCCAGGTGCTGGTCGTCCGCAAATGCCCGTAGATGTCGATCTGCTCCAGGTACGCGCCCAGTTCGTCATAGAACCGGTCCGCCGGCAAGCGAGGATCGATCTCGTTGAAATACTCCCAAGCCGCGACGTGTGTCGAATAACCCCAGCGGGCCACTGCGTAGCGCAGCAAGTTCTTGGCGTCGCCGATCGCCTGCGCATACTCGCTGCTCTGGTCGTCTTTCAGCGAACTCATGTACAAGTCACGGGTGATCAGGCACAACTGCAAGTAGATGCCCTCGCGCTCGGCCGACTCGACCAGTTGGTCCAGAAGGAAACAGTCGGTCGGGTTGTAGAATCCGCGAATCGGATCGCGGATGGCCGCTTCCCAGAGCAATTCCGCTCCGCCGCCGGCCTCCCGAAGCGACAACTCATCCAGCCATGCGGCGCCGCCGCCTTCCAGCCGCAGTGCGATCTGGTCGATGAACCGCTGCTCGGCTCCGGTCTCGAATTGGCGTTGGAATCGCGTCCAAGTATTGGGGCGTTCAGCTCGCAACGGCGGGCCGAAGTCCAACGAGCCTGCGGAGAGCTTGACAGAGACATCCGCCGCAACGGTCCTCACCTTGCCCGCCAGCACGTATCGAGTTCCGGGACGCACCGCCAGCGGATTGGGCGTGGACAGGTTGACGCCGGCCGCACGGTCGCCGCCCAGTTGGATGCAGCGGCGATCAGCGGCATCATCGTCATCCGGCGTAGGCGCAAACGGCGGCTTCCAGCCCCACGACCGGCCCCAAGCGCTCTTGCGAGCCTCGATCGCCATGGCCCAGTCTTCGCAACAAGTCCAGACGCGCAGAAAGTTAGCGCCGTTGGCGGACAGCTTGTCGAAGATCTCTTCGGCTCTGGCCAGCGTGACGAACTGCGTCGGCCCGATGAAGGCCAGATTCTGCCCGATAGCGAACATCGGACGGCCCTCGGAAAACGCCAGAAAGCGGGGGTCCTTCGTACTGGTCCGCACAAAGCCCGGGTCCGTTGAGGCGACACACGTGAATGATACGTCCGGTGATTGCACTTCCCGGCCGGCGTCTTTCAGCTTGGCAAGCGCCTCGTAACGGCCGAGTTCCTGCGGCGCGAATCGTGCCCGCCAGGTGGCCGGCCCGGTTGGATACAGCCAATCCTTTCCGCCGCGCTGCAGCACTTGACGCTCGTAAGGCTGCATCCAGAACGCCGGCAAGCACTGCGTTTCGCCGCCGGGCGTCCGGATCTCCAGCGTGACATCGACTTCGCGCGGATCGAACGGACTGCGGTACAACCACGGCACGGCAAGGTCGAAATCGACGCGTTGGTACTTTCCCACTTGCGTCGCCGAAGCGCGGAGTCCCAGCGCCGCGTCGCCGCCGCGCGCCAGAGTCGCCGCAGTCAACGACAACATGAATCCCGCCCACCGAGCCGGACGAGCGTATGACGTTCTCATGGCCTATCCTCCGCAGCAGAAAAACGGGGGCAGTCAAGGCAAGAGGCTGAGAGAAAGATGAGGTGACAAAAAATGACGCGAGAAAGGGGCGAACTTCTCTTTCGGTCGTTCTTCTGTCGCTTCATTTTCTTTGTGAGTTGGCGGATCCTTAACCTTTGTCGAATGCGGCGTCGAAGGCGACTTGACTGGGGGAGAAGTCGAGGCGGCGGACGAACTGGCAGGCCTCGCGGGCCCCGAACATGCGGTCCATGCCGCTGTCTTCCCACTCGACCGACAGCGGACCCTGGTAACCGATCTCGTTCAGCGCCCGGATGATCTCCTCGAAATTGACGCCGCCGCGGCCCAGCGAGCGGAAGTCCCACGCCCGGCGGGGATCGCCGAAGTTCAGGTGGCTGCTCAAGATGCCGTTGCGCCCGTCGTGCTTGACGATCGCGTCTTTCATGTGGACGTGATAGATGCGGTCCGGGAAGCGGCGGATGAACTCGACGGGATCGACGCCTTGCCAGTGCAGATGGCTGGGGTCGAAGTTGAAGCCGAACTCGGGCCGCCCGCCGAGGGCGTCCACGGCCCGCTCGGCCGTGTACAGGTCGAAGGCGATCTCCGTGGGGTGGACTTCCAAAGCGAACTTGACGCCGCACTCGGCGAATACGTCCAGGATCGGATGGAACCGCTCGGCCAGCAACTCGAAGCCGCGCTGGATCATCTTGGGCGAGACCGGCGGGAAGGAATACAGCAGGTGCCAGATGCTGGAGCCGGTGAAGCCGTTGACGACTTGGATGCCCAGTCGCTGCGCCGCACGGGCCGTGTTCTTCAACTCCTCGGCCGCTCGTTGGTTGACCCCGGCGGGATCGCCATCGCCCCAAACGTCAGGGGGCAGCACCGACTTGTGCCGCTCGTCAATCAGGTCCAGCACCGCTTGGCCGACCAAGTGGTTGCTGATCGCGTATACGGTCAGTCCGTGCTGTTCCAGCAGGCGGCGTTTGGCCGCGCAGTATTGGTCGTCGGCCAGAGCCTTGGGCACCTCGAAATGGTCACCCCAGCAGGCGAGTTCGATTCCATCGAACCCGAACTCCTGGCAGATCCGAGCCAGTTCCTCCAGCGGCAAGTCCGCCCACTGGCCTGAACACAACGTCACCGGTCGCGACATGGCGTAGTCTCCTTAAACGACTTGGCGTGAAATGGACGCGATTCAACGGGAACCATTATATCGTTGGCCGTGGAGGGTGGTACGGTGGGAGGCCGCTGTGGCCAGGAAAGCACACAGAAAGACAGGACAAACTGACAGAAAGATGGGGTGACAGAAAGAAGGGGTGACAGAAAAATGAGGTGCAGAAGGGCTTAGCAGGATGGCCGCGGAAGAGATCTTGGTGGTACAGGAACGCGAAGCTGCGGAGGATTTCGCCGCCGCTCATGGCAAAGTCGCAGCCCCGCTGGCCGTCGCCGTGCCGATTGCACTCGCCGCTGGTCTTGTCGACCACGTGCCATTGCCAAATCGCTTCGATTTCGCGGGTGACCGCTGTCGGATTCACCTTCCACAGCTCCGGCCAGATGGCTCGCTGGATGTGGATCTCGTGCGGATTTCCCATGTGTCCTGTCATTTCGTCGCGATAGGCGTCGCCCAACGGCAACGGATTCTCCGGGCAGGTCCGCGTCTGGACATCCAAGATATTCATCAGCACCGGCGACTGCACCTCGCCGTAGCGGTCGGTGCCGCGTTCGATCAGCACTTCGACGCACTGGCGGACGTACTCCCGGTATCGCGGGGGGTCCTGTTCCGCCGCGGGGGGAAATCGTGGCGGCCAGGGCCAGAACAAAAGCCAACCGGAGACCGGAACGTATGGGACTAGTGCCGGAAATCACAATTGACGGTACATGAAAGAAGTATTTTGCCCAGA
>CAZAQY010000263.1:0-11574 GCA_964486845.1 uncultured Pirellulaceae bacterium | reverse complement strand
ATACTTTCAATAAGCTAGCTCTGCTAGCATTTCGCAACCTTGTGATCGAGGCCGACGAATGCCTACAAGCCGCGAGCAGCGCGAGAAAGGCGTCGTCCGCAACTGTCGAGAATCCTTTATCTAACCATGTTTGTAGCACGCCAACATGGCTCTTGAACCCGGCGTCAAGGGCGTAACGGGCAACCAAGTCCGCAAGAAAATGGGCTGGTCGAGGCAACGCCTCTGGGCGGACCGCCCGCGGCCCATAACTCAATCTGCAACCACGCGCCGCGACAATTCTCGCCGAATCCGAGCCACGGATGTTCCTTATTTCCGATATTATGGGAAAAACGCCGTCCGGCTGGACGCTAAAAAAAACTGATCCCCCGTTGTCGCATCCGAAAAACACTGAACGCCATAGCTGTCCGCGAAGTTCTTCCAGGCATCTGGCGTGTCTGCCGCAGTGCGGAAGCGAGCCCTGGTTCCAACGTACACCGCGCAGTCGAATTGCGGCGTACCAACGTGCGCGCGAAGGCACTCGTAGAGCAGAACCTCTAACGCCTGGACGACCAATCGACGATACAAGTTGTCGACACACCAGGGACTGGAAAGGTCCCCCGGATCGACCCAAGGCACGTTCGCCGGCCTCTGCAAACTAAAAGCGATTGGCTGCCGGAACTGTCCGCGCAGAATCGGCTCCACGATATCGAAAACCTTGCTCTTGAATACCTCCCTCCGGTCTTCCTTGCGAAGAAGCCGACCCGTGGGTGCTGGTTCGACATCCGTCGATCCCCATTGAACTCCACGACGAATGATCTCCTGATTGAACTCATCCGCCGAAGCTTTGTCGTCGTAGACGATTGCCAAACCACCAACGCGAAAGTCCTGGTCGGTTACGACTCTCGCCTCGTCCACGAATATCTCGACGTAAGGTGCCCGTTGTGAGCCCAGCGAGGCCAAGGTACTACTGCCAGTCGCAGAACTAGCGCCCGGCGAGAGTCGCCGTAGAGCAATACGAGTCCGTCGAATGCGAGCAGCGGCCGCTACGGCCGTTTCGAATCGCATGCGAACTTCGCCGGAAATATCCTGTTCGGCGGTACCGAAATACCGAGGCTTATCAAAGTCCGTGATGATTGTTTGATACGGCTTAAGCGCCTCGATGATGTGCCTCTGACCTGTTGACGAGAATAAGACGATGGGCAACTGCGGATCAACGATCGCAAGCAATCGTGGTAACAACGTCAGGGCGGTGAAGTACTCTTCCGTTTCCACAAGCTCCTGACCCACGCACTTCTCTGCGTCCAAAACCTCATTCGTGGTGAATCCAGGCCAAGGCAGGTCACTACGTCCGCCGTTGTCATCGATGGCCTGTTTGGCGAGGGGCGTCAGCTCGCGAAAGAAATCCATCTCCTCGCGCGACGTCCGCTGGCCGAAAAGGCGTAGATCGAGAAACAAGATGACATCGTCGTTCGTGTTCGGACGGAGCGTAATTCCGCGGTTAACTCGCAGCCGCCCATTGTCTGCCAGTAGGCCAACAAGGGTCGTTGCTCCGTTGGCTCCGAATGATGCATCGTCGGCGCGGTCAAACGCAGACAGCCGGTCGGACCTGATGCCTAACGCCACTCGCAAGAATCTAGACCAACCGAATTCGTGAAGGTCATCCACAAGCACGAAGGCTGTTTGCTGCAGCGTCTGAAAGATCTCTACTGGAATCCACGGAGGCGGGTGTCTGCCCTCGGACTCAGATACCAGGTCGAGAGCTTCCATCTGCTTGAACAGCGCTGCCAACTTGGCATCTGCGGGGATGAGGCTACCCGCAGGTTTCGTCATCGAGGAGAGCAGAACCTGCGGCCCGATCAGGTTTGCGACGGAATGACGGGATTGCACATTTGTCAGTTTGGACGACCAAACCTCCTTTAGGAGTCTCGCCGTCTCCGACAGCCCCGGATCATCGCGGATATAAGGGAGGTCAACCAGGAACGGTCCCTGTAAACAGATATCACGAAGGAATTCGTCCGCGCCAATGGCATCGACCCTGGCCATCGCGCTGAACACCGCTCCGGCACCGGGCACGGCGCCAGCAATCTCTCGTATAGTTTCCTCCAATGGCGTAGAAGGGCGGTACACTCGGAGCCATGGGACTCGCGGCACAAACGAGGAGAAGCTCCGGCAGCCGAATGCGGAAATGTGAGCGCGAGGCGTCAAGTCCAAAATGAAGATACGTATCTTAGGCCGCTCACGTTTTTTGGCGGCATTACAGCATAGTGTTACAACCCAGTCGAATGCGGTGAGATGATCATCGACGTTGATTACGTGCTTGATCGACGAGTTGGCTTTGGGCATCCCATCCCAGATCAGGACTATGCTTAGTTCCTGTCCGGCGTCCAAGATACCGTCAGCGGCGTCCACTTGTTCCCAAAGGTAGGCAAAGTCCTCCCGATAAGAAAGAACCAGATACCGCTCTCGAACACCTCCGTGGCGACGACAACAGACAGCGTCCTGACCATGGGCGGCCCGTAGGATGGCTGATAATGTCTCGCAGATAGGGGCGTTCTCCCAGTGGTGCAAGGTCATTTCGCGTTCCTCGTTTTGCCTTTTGAGGAATTCGACCGTCGATTCGCTACTGCTTTTCCGAGCACGTCGTCGAACAGAGAACGGTCTGGTTCAGGCAATATGTCAGCCCACCAATTCTTCTTGCGGGAGGAGAGTTTTGTCAGCTTAAGAAGTTCGCTATAGGCCAGAGATGTGCCTCCAAGTTTCCTGCCGAGCACGAACTCCATCGCCGGCTTGACACAATCGTCGCCGTGAGTGGCGCGTAGCTGGACGAGTGTCTTGGCCACGAGCCGAACCACCAGTGCGGAATACGCATCCTGCAATTCCTGCAGCTTTCCTTGAAGTTGGAGGGAATCTGGGATGTCAATCGCAGACATGGCTCGGGGAAGGGTGCTGAGCGTCACTACGCTGGTCTTGCCCCGAAGCAGTTCGATTTCCCCTTCGAGCTGTGCAAGTCGATCGCGCAGTTCTTTAGCCGATTCGTCAGGCTGGGCGCCGTCGGGGACTGGAATGTCGTTCGCTACGATGACTGGAGAATACTTGCGCTTACTCGCAATTACCCCCGCAAGTTGTTCGAGTTCGCGCACATTTCCCCACCACGCGCGTCGTTGCAGCCGCACGTACGCCTCCGGTTCAATCTGTTTAGGCCAGATAGCTCCCCTGTGCTTCTTTGCCTCTCTTTCGAGAAAGAAGTCAAAGAGAAGCGGTATGTCCTCGGAGCGTTCGTCGAGTCCAGGGAGGTGGATTTCAAACGCCTTCAGGCGCGAAAACAGATCATCTCGGAATGTTCCGTCCCTGACAGCGGCGTCAAGGTCCCTGTTGGTTGCAGCGATGATTCGTGTGTCGACGTGGATGTCCGCTGTCGCCCCGAGTCGCCGGACGTGTTTTTCCTGGATGGCGCGGAGAACTTTTGCTTGGCACGGTGGTGGTAAATCGCCGATCTCGTCCAAAAACAGCGTACCGGTGTCTGCCAGCTCGAAGGAACCGGCTCGGCCGCCGCTGGGCGAGTTCACGTAACCGGAATTTGGTGCGAAGCCGAATAACTCGGCCTCAAGGGTGGTCTCGCCAAGGTTTGCGCAGTTCAATGGGACAAATGGCCCCGATCGACGGTCGGAGAGTTCGTGAAGGTACCGCGCAAAGCGTTCCTTTCCCGATCCGGTAGGTCCGAGGATGAGGCAGCCGCTGTCAGTCCTCGCGGCCTGTCTCGCCTCGCGGAGCCCTTTTAGGACAGGTAGGCTCTTGCCTACGATGTGTTCTGACCGAGGATGAATTTCGATATGGCCAAGCTGGTCAATGGTAAGCACAGGCCCATCCTCGAACAGTCCAAACTGGAATAGTCGGTCTGCGAGCCTTTGCCGAAGGGTCTCTGGGGCACCATCTTCTCTTTCTAGATAGTCCAGCTTTCCCAGATTATTCAATTGCGCCTCGAGTTCTCCGCGCGGACGAGTGGAAAGGACAACCACGGGAACTTCCGTTCGTTGCGCGTTATGCCGGTCCGGCCATCGCTCGGCGAGGGCGCGCAGAATCTCAAGACCGAACCTCTCATTCGGGCGACGAGGGGCAGCAGCAGGACGTCGGGGGTCCGGCACATCTCCGTCGAATGCACCTTCATTGAACTGCAGATCGAGCAATACCAGCGCCCATCGTCGCTCCGGTCGTCCGTCCCATCCTCTAGCGACCTCCTGGAGCGCCAACTGTACGTCGTTGATCACCCGCCGTTCGTAAATCCGTTGAGCTGGATGAAAGTACGCTTCGGCAAGCAAATCGGTGCGGCCACGGGCTCTCGGCTCATCCTCATTGAGGTTCTTGAGGTACAGTTCATCGCACATGCGCTGTCGCAGTTGCGCGCTCCATCCGCAACGGTCATCCAGTACGAGGACGCTGGGCAAACTCATGGCACAACAACTCCTTCCGGCAGGGAGGCCAGTGCGTCGTGGATGTCGCGCGCTACACGTTCAAACTCGTCCGTCTGTACGGCGAGCAAATCGTTGCCGGTCTGCCGACCCCAGCCCGCCCTGAGTGTTGTGCCGACGGACTCTAATGCCGCCACAGACTCCGCAATCCGTTGAGCAATGGGCTGCGTAACATTCAGGGCCAAGTAGGCATCGTCCAGCGCCGATGCGACCAAAGCCTGTATTTCGTTGGGCAACCCGGACAGGGGGCCGTACGAAACAAGTTGCCTCGGGCTGAACGCCGGGATCAGTTCCCCAGCAAACTTGCGAACTTCTTCGATCCATAAGGGCAGAGCGACGAGTGCGTCCGGCAGCGAATGGTCATGCTGGGTATCAAGCAGGGCCCGCCGCATTGCATGAACATCATGCAATACCTGGTGCTTAAGCCAATCATGCGACAGCCAACTCCGCGTCGCTTGATGGCCACTAAGTGGTTCAACGTCCTCGCACCGCACTACAAACGCCACCTGCCGTCTCCAATAGCAAACCCACCGGATTACGAACCCACTGACGGAAAAACGCCCCGTATCGCATCTAAAGCCGCATCCAGTCGCTCCAGAACCAGGCCAAGCTCGCCATCAAGTACTGTTCCGTCGTCGCTGATCTCCGGCAGACCCGCCTCATGCCACAGTTGAGGCCCACCCTTAACGGCTTCCACATACTCATCCAATGCGGCCGCCCAAACCCGTCCTCGCCATGCCTGCCGGTGCCAGACGTCAGCGATTTGGCTGCGTCGATCTGGTGGAGACAATGCGAGGGATTTCAGCAGAAGGTAGATCGAAACGAGGTTTTCCGGCCAAGACGCGGGTTCAAGCAACTCCCACGGAATCCGACTGCCGGGACGCAATTCTGCGACCGCCTCCGTGAACCCACGGAGGCGGCGCTCAAACAAGCTCCCTGGCTCGGCGCTCCCGACTCCATACGAGACGATATGAATTCGGCCCGGTGCGCGCTCTTCAACTTGATTGGCTAGGGTCGAAGGCTTCAGCCCGGCATAAGCCACTGCGCGTAGAATCGCGAGTCCAGCTAGACCGGGCGGCCAAATGATCCTTCTGTTGCCACTTCGCACTTGGTCGACCCATTCTTGGCAGCTACCAACTCTGGGCGCGTGCTGTTCAGTTAAGGATCTACTCAGAACGTCAACCACATTGCCCTGGCAGATGGCGACTATGCTGTTCCCATGAGGCAAGGTCCGGAAGTCCGTGATGCGGGAATAGTCATCGGGGAACCCCTTGTCTCCCGTGGAATCGTAGATCATTACGTTCATCGTTCTGACTCTCCGGGCACTCTCAGATGAGCTGCAAGCACGAACACGCTTGTGGACTCTGGCTCCGACACCACCGTCGGTCGACAATTGGCTACGTGGTTGGCTGTCCCGCGTACTTCTGTCCATTGCCACGAACCATGGTCACTGAGACCGAACCACAATCCTACGATCTCAGGATGTTGCTTTCGCAGCAGACTCAGCTTTTGGCTGGTAGTACCGCCGACAGAATGTCCCTGAATGCCGCGTCTATCTATGTTCGTCTCGAAGCAAACAACAAGTTCGCTCTTCACGTACTTTTCCCCACTAATGGCTTTTACCGCGAACAGGAACTGCTCGTTTGGACGAGGAAACTGCTTCTGCTGGATGAGAAATGCCTTCGCAAGCTCCTGAAGAAGTCGCGGATTGAACGGGCTGGCGCGAAACCGTTCATCCACTTCGGTCATTTCATTAGAGTGACTGAACCGCGTACGGACACTGCAGGAATCAGCGAGGGCTCGGTCATTGTCCAGCCAGCGGCCAACCAGCCAACATATCACGGCTTCGCCTTGAAGGATCATGCAAGCCTTACACGGCACATCGGAAGGCCCCCTACGTTCAGTAAGACCACACTTGCGCGCGACCGGTATTTGCCTTGAATCTGCCAAGTGAGGGCACAGTGTATCTGACTCGGAGACGCCGTTGACTACCACATTACGCAGTGGAAGGATGCTCCCGGTAGCGTTTAGTACTATGGTCTCGACTTGGGATGAGGATTCGCTATCGAGATGGAGCAACCATTGGGCGAGCGAAGTAACTTCGTCGGGAGCCTTCTGGGGAAGTGCCGGAAGCGATGTTAGAAGCTTCCATCGTTCGTTGGTGGAAAGGTCACACCAGTCTTGGGTCCATGAAGTGTGCATGGTCAATTCGCGGATGAACCCATCCTCTAATTGTGCATTCATGATCGTGGATTTCATCATCGACCAGAGGTCAGGCCCGAGGGCAGGTGCGACTATTCCAAATGGAAAGAAGCATCCGTAATGGATGAATACTGCCAGCAGCCGAGCCCGAGCGTCGGGGGACGAACACCAATTGGTCCGGGCTAGGTCTCCTCCTGTGCAAAACGTCTGGCTTAGAGCGTTGTTGGCCAACAGATTGTCGTATGCTTTGACGTGGATAAGAACCTCGGTATAGGGTTCAATAACGTCATAAAGCGTGGCAAGTATCTGTTTAACCTGTGTGTGGAGCAAATCACGTAGGCGGACCATCTGGTCGACGCCGGGGGCTGCTCTTTCAAGATAATGGTCCCTGAAGACGATGGCTGTTTCGACCTTAGCGCCGCCCGCGATTCGGCATACTCCCGCGCAGCCTAGATCCAGAACGTGGAGCGGACTATATGTAAAACAGAGCGGGATCGCGTCGTCGGCACTTCCCTGGTTGCGAACTAGTTCCACAAACTGAACGAAGTCCTGAGGGGCGGCTCGTGCGTTCGCGAGACGAGTCTTGGCATTCTGGTCTGAGATATGTGAAGCGATCTGATCGAGGAACCGGTCTGTCAGCCGGCGAACGGTGCTGCCGGGGGGAAACAGGTACAACGTGTACTCGCGAGATGTCAAAAGCTTTGTCAACGCTGCAACGTTCTTACAAGGATGGAGTAGGGGCTCGTTACCAAAATTCCCATCAACGGCCGACTTGGGCACAAACCCCCAGACAGGAAGTCGCCATAGGAAGGGTATCAGCCGAAAACGCCGATAGTCTGACGGCGGCTCGCACAGGGCGATGGCGGTCCCCGAAGCATCGCCCTCCAACGCCTCTCGGATTGCGTTGTCGCTCACGTGAACTTTGAAAGAAAACCGCCATTGCCCCGTGCCTTCCAACGCCGCAAATGCCCAGTAGAGGGGTTCGTAAAGCCACTGGTACGGCCAAGTATGGACGGTGATCTCGAAGGGCTCGGACATTTAATGCCTTTCGGAATACGGTCACTCCCTGGTGGTCGCGGCGGCGATCCTCACATGGTACGCCGGGGTTTCCCAGTACCGCTTGGGACCGAGCGAACGGGTAACTCCTTCCAGGGCAGCAGCTTGTGACCGCATCGCCGCCAGTATGTCGGAGGAAATCAGCATGTCAAGAGTGGGATCGGCTGGTCGGGCCTTGAGAAATGCGGGGCAACCAGCGAGCATCGCGGCCAGCGGGCCGCTTGGATCAAGGTCCCCGACGCGGCGTGGGAGGCGGCCTAAGTGCTTCTCGTCGTGCCGGCCAGCCATCCACTCCAGCACGTGGTTCAGATACTGGTCTACGTGCCGGCGTCGCTCGAAGTTCTCGTAGTCGTGGAAATCGGATCGGTAGATGCGGTCCGCCTCGTCGTGATCCCACATTCCCTGTGACCGACCCACGTTCCAAAGCCGTGTGCCCTCGCCCACAACTAGGTTGTGCGTAACGAGGTAGAACGGCCGCGGCAACTCGCGGACGAGGCTTACCGTAGCAAGCAGATCCTCTTCGTCTTCAAACGGGCTATTGATGATCAGGTCGTAGTAGATAGCAATTTGATCGGCGAAGCACTGGATGACGTGGGACGTCTCCAGAACCCGCCTCCGCGGGCATGGGCGGCCGTAGACTTGTTTATTAACGCTGTCACTCCCGGATTGGATACCCATGTTCAGAACCGCAAGCCCGGCTTCCACCAAGGCGGTGAGGCGTTTCTTGGTGATCGTGTTGGGCGTCCCCATCATGAAGAACGGCAAGCCAATTTCATCTCGGTAGCGGCGAGCGAACTCCAGGATGTCGGCATCGGTTCGAGCAAAGGAGTCGTCGTTCATGAAATTGATGAACCGGGTGTCCGGGTAGTTGGCGACGACCTGCCGCAGCTCAGCCATGATCCGGTCAACGCCTTTGAACCGGAGCGGCCGCTGCCCGGGGTGAAGCTGCCGGACTTGGTGGTTGTAGCAGAACGTGCAAGCCAGTGGACAGCCTCGGTCCGATGCGTAAACGAACGTCGTGCGGTCGCCGATCTGGTGGTGGTGCGTTTCCTTGATGCGGCCCGTATCTTTGACGATCGTGGCCCCTTCGAGGAAGTAGACTCGCTCGGGCGAGAAATCAGGCATCGGCAAATCGTCCAAGGCCTGCTGGAGTGGTCGTTGCGGATTCCTCCTGATCGAGCCGTTTGATTCGCGAAGCCAGAGCCCTGGAATCTCGAAGCGGTCCGGCCAACCGCAAACCAGATCAACGATGGTTTGTTCGCCTTCACCGAGGCAGATGATATCTGCGTCTTGAATTGCCTCGTCGGAGCGGAAAGTGCAATGGAGACCGCCCAAAATGAGCGGCACACCAAGCGGGCGAATCCCACGGGCCAGTTGCTGGGTCCGGCGATGGGAGTACGCCAGCGTGGAGATTCCAATCAAGTCTGCGTCTCGAACCAGCGCAGCAAACTGATCCACGAGGTCGGCCGGGTATTGCCGCTGAGGATATTCAAGGAAGAACAGGCGAACATCGCAGCCGACTTCTCTCAGAGCACCGGACAGCGCGCGGACTCCCAGGTCCACCTGGTTGGTGGTAATCAGGGCAATGTTCTTTATTTGCGGGCTTCTCATGGGATCACCACCCACCGACTAAAATGCGGCGCGTGCTGTCGGTTCCGCCTCGGCTCGCGGCCTCCACTTGAGCGTCCTACGTTCCACAACGTCCACGATCTTCTCAACGCCCATGGCCATGGCGACGATCGTGACACACCGACTATCACGCGCGGCGTGTCGTACAACCCGCCGGCTTTCACAATCATGTACCCCAGCCCTCGGTCGGCAGCGATGAACTCACCGATGAAGGCACCCAGCAGAGCCAGACCGATCGTCAGACGCAGGGAGGAAATAACCCACACGACCGACGACGGTAAGAGCAACAGCCGAAACACCTGCCACCGATTCGCACCAAACACTCGCAGTCGTTGCAGATGGAGCCGATCAACTTGTTCGGCACCTTTGTACGCTTGGGCCGCTGCCACGAACACGGTGGCCAAAAACGCCAGAATGACCTTCGCCTTGATCCCAACACCAAACCAAATAATGGTCATCGGAGCGATGGCGAAAACAGGCACTGCACCCAAGGCGACAAGGTAAGGCTTGCTGATTCGCGCAACAGTGTCCGAGAACCAGAGCCCCAGCCCAAAGCACGCCCCAATGACGTTGCCAAGGACAAAACCCGCTAGTGCCTCACCACCGGTGACGCCTGCGTGACCTAAAAGGCTGCCGTCCCACAGGTCCTTGAAAAACGTCTCTACGACGAGCTTTGGCGTACCAAAGTAAAATGTCCGTTCTCTGGTCGCGCCGCAATAGGACTGCCAGAACACCAGTAATACGACTAGCGGTATGGCTGTAATTAGCCATCTCAAGAGCACACCGGGGAATCTATTCATTGGGGCTCTCATTGCCGCGAGTCCACCATTGGGTTCTCTCTGTCGGAATCAGGAACTTCAGCTGACCGCGAAAGGAAGCGACGGATTCGATTGGCACCACCTTGCTCTCTCTCGGCCACCTGCCCCGTGTGCCGCCGCAACGCCTGCCAGAATCGATCCAGTGGCAGATGATCCGTCGAAGGATGGCTGGCGATGAGCGTTTCGAATTGTTTACGCTCTTCCTGTGAGTCCTGACCCAGACCAGCCAAGGCTGCGCCGCGGTTCAAGAGGTAGAACAACTTTGCTTCCGCATCCATCGGTGTCTGAGACAGGGCGTCTAACTCTTCGAGTACGCGATCAAACTGGCGATCGTGCAAGAAGACCGCGATCCGATTCAACGATGCCGCGTTGTGAGACTCGTGTCGCCCCCTCCCCTCATCGGGCGTCCGACTGCGCTCATCCGTTTTTGCTTGGACGAAGATGAAGACATCGTCCTTTTCGCTCCGCAGCACAACATCCGGAGTCGCCTCTAATGCCTCGACGTAGGCCGTAATGGCAGCGGCAAAATCGCTCCGTCCCAAACAACGACACCACTTCTCGTAAGCCGCTGCCAACAGGCCAGTATCGACCCGGACGGCCGATTGAGACTCATGCGGTCCCCGCGAGTCGTCGCCCGACTCCTTTTCTGCGCCAGGCTGGAGCTTTGCCCAAATGCGGCCGAACAACCTCTGCATTACGTCGGATTCTCGTGCTGCTATTGGCTCACGAAGGGATTCGGGCATTTGGCGTTCGTCGATTCGCACATCGAAGAGTACACCCATTGGAGGCATGCCCAGCACGATTACACGGTCCGCAAGCACAATCGCTTCTTCAATGTCGTGTGTTACAAAAACAACCGTCTTGCGTTTACCATTTCCATTCCTGGACCGAATAACACTCAGAAGCTCGCCTTCCAGTACCAGCTTCGTCTGGTAGTCGAGGCTCCCGAATGGTTCGTCGAGGAGCAAGACATCTGGGTCAATCAGCAGATTCTGAATTAGCGCCACACGTTGACGTTGGCCGCCGGACAACGTCTGTGGAAACGCCTGCTCGAAACCTTCTAATCCAAATCGCCGAAAGTAGCCTGCAGTTGTTTCCAGTGATTCCTTCGTCAGTTTTCTGCGGCAGGTAAGGCCGCGTAAATGAATAACATTTCAAAATTGATATTTTCCGGAAACGGAGTTTGTGGCATGCTGCGCAAATGGCTGACGCATCGGTCGTTGAATGGATTCGACAGAAGTACCTCGCCGTCTCAGGTGACCTAGACGAACGTGGACGACGGCGTTGGGCGGGAGCAGAAGCACGGTCTCTTGGTTGGGGCGGCGTTTCGGCGGTGGCAGAAGCGACGGGTTTGTCGGAGCCCACAGTCAGGTTGCACTTTAGGACAGCCTACCATTGGCCGCTTGTTCACAAACAGAGGCCAA
>CAZAQY010000262.1:0-11616 GCA_964486845.1 uncultured Pirellulaceae bacterium | reverse complement strand
TCGCGGCCGTAAGGGCCAGGGCAAGATCCCCAAGCCGAAGCGGCAACCGTAGATTTCAATGCCTTTCGCAGCTGAACCCCACTGGTTGGCCGTGTCCGCCGCAGGCACGGCCAACAAGCAGCCGCCGGCTCACCGCAGGTTGCTTCGCAGTTTTCCAAGGAAGGACTCAAAGAGCCGGTCGGCGGCGGGTTCGGACAGGGCTCGCGGATCGTACTGGAGGCTGATCGACAAGCGGCCGGCATAGGTACACGCGGAGAATGACGCACAGGTCAGCGGCCGGATAGGCGCCAGAAAGTCGGCGGCGTCCAGCAACAGGTCCCCGGCGACCAGTCTTCCTTCGCGTCGCGGAAACCGGGAGCCGCCCAGTGTCTCGCCGACGTTCGTCAGCGCCGCCGTCGCTCCGCACTTGCCGTTGCGGACGGAGCGCGCGAGGCCTCCCGGCAGTCGTCTGCGAAGTTGAAGTCCGCGCAGAAAGGTGCGGGCCAGTCCCCAGGCCTTCACCTGCTGGAGTTCGCGGTGGATGCCCTGCAACAAGACGGCCGAAGCGTCGCAGGCACTGGCCCGCCGGGTGACAAACACCATGCTGGCTTGGTTCGCCGCCGACATGCTCTCCTGAGCCGTCGCCCGCAAATCCACGGGCACGGCGAGCCGCAGCCGGGCGTCGGACTGCCGTCGCTGCATCTCGTGTCGAAAACCATGCACGGCCAGGAACAGATCGCAGCACAGCAGGTCGTTCAGCGTGGCCCCCCGCAGCTTGGCGGCCGAACGCATTTCGGCGGTCGCCGCCGCATCGAAACGGAAATTCCGCGCGGCGGGAAAGCCCGCGGGCGCCGGTTCTTCGTCGCGGGCCGGTTGGTAGTCCAGCAGGGGCACGGGCTTTTCTCGAAGAAACCGCCAGGCACGCGCCAACCCGGCGCAGCGGGCCCGCCACGCGCCGTGCGACTGCCGCTCCGTCGCCTCGGGCCGGCCGCGTCGCTCCAGCAGGCCGGGGTCGTAGTCCCGCGGCGGGCCGGGATCCGGCCCGGCCCCGGTGGCACGGGCGTACTCCGCCAGCCAATCTTCGACCATGGTGAACGCCCCCCGCGCGTCGCAGCAGGCGTGATGGAACTGAAAGATGAACTGCGTGCTGTCCGGCCCCACGGCGGCCTGCAGGCGGACTCCGATCTCTGCCGAGATGTCCAGGTGCGTGGCCGGCGCATACGCTTGCTCCACGCTGCCCGTGGTCCAACCCACCGCAGGCTGCGGTTGCTCGACGCGCCGCCAGATCCAGCAACCGTCCGCCCGGCGCTGGGCGATCGACGACAGCAGCGGGTGCCGGACGAGGCAGGTGCGCAACGCCGTCTCCGCAGCCTGCTGGTCAGCGCGACCGGCGCAACCGAGGCGCACAAAAAAGCTCCACGGATACGCGGGACGGTCTTCGAGCAGGAAGTACTCTTCCAGCGGAGTCAGCAGACACGGGTCGGTCATGAAGCTGTGGTTCGCGCGTGCGCCGCCGGCCGTGTTTCCGCCGCTCGCACGGCGTAACCGGCCGCAATCCGGGAGACGTTCGGCATGACATAGCAAGGCCGCCGGGCAGGCCTCGGAGCGTGGTTCTTGAGGAACCGGCAAACCCGCTGCTGGTACCGCACCGGATTGGTGCGCAAGGACCGGTTGTGGTTGCTCTTGGGCACGATCCACAGGCGGCCGCGTTTGGGCAGCCTCCGCCACAGACGATAGGCCAGTTCCACCGGAATCGTGCTGTCGCGCGCTCCGTGGATCATCAACGAGGGCGGACGTAGCCGCAGCACGTCGTTTACCAGGTTGATGCACGGGTGCTTGACCTTCCGCGCCACAAGGTCGTGGACGACGGAGCCGTAAATGACGTGGACAAACCAGGGCAGCCGGGTCAGCACCGGCGCCAGCCGCACGAACTGCGGCATAAAGCGGCGGATGTTCGTGGTCGTCACCCAACGAGACACGAACGCGCCGTCGGTCACCAGCGCCCAGATCCCGTCGGTGCGGCTCGCCGCGCTCATCGCGGCCGAGCCGCCCCGGCTGAGCCCCATCAACGCGACCCCTTCCGGGTCGGCGTCGTCGATCGAGCGCACATACTCAATCGCAGCCAACACGTCGAGCACCTCGTAGCGGGTGGCCCAGGTGCGCGGCGCGTAGCCTGTCATGTGTTCGCTTTGACCGTGATTTCGGAAATCGAAAGCAAAGACGTCGAATCCTTCCTCCAGCAGTCCCGCCACGTAGGGGGCGGCGACGTGGCGGTCCCCGCCGAACTCGTGACAGAACACCACCACCCCACGCCGCTCGACAGTGCGCCGGCGCACGTAGGTTCCCCGCAGCCTCAGCCCGTCGCGCGTGGGGAACTCGCATTCCTGGCAGTCGCCCAACTCGTTCAAGGAAAACTGGCCGGCAGAGCCCGTCCCCAGCGTGCCGATCATCTCGCAAATACCGGTCGCCGACGGCAAGTGAAACAACCAAGTGCCCACGAGCACCAAGCAAGGCAGGAGAATTAGCACGATCGCCGCAAAAATGGAGAAAACCATCATTATATCGAAGCCACCTTTGCCGGAAGGAACCGCGCCTGGTACGCACGAGGTAAACGGGGGCTTATCTTGACCGCAAGGAACTCGAAAGTCAATCGGCCCCCCAACGCTTTTTCCTTGGGCAGCTGAATTGTCGCCATAAAAAAACCTCGATAGGCTCATGTTCCCGGCCCGCGTGCTGGTTGTCGTTCAGCCATGCCCTGCAGATCCAGGCGGACGGTTGACAGCCGGAGGAACGAGCATGAACAAGTCGGACAGCAGTCCAGCGCCGAGCGACCGAGTCGCGTGCATTTCGCCCTTTCCGCTATGGCCCCCGGCTTACAAGCTTGCCCGCCGGAACTCACCCCACCAACTCGTCAATCCGCCGCCGCAACGCTTCGACCGTCACGCCGCGGACCAGGAACTGCTTGTGCCCGGACATCGCGCCCCCGACCAATTCCAGCTGCGACTTGCGGACGAGCAGCGCGTCGCTCAGCACGGCCACCAGCGCCTTGTTGGCCTTGCCCTTCTCGGCGATCTGCGTCACCGAGACTTTCAGCGCGCCGCCCTGCTCGCCGCGCACGCCGGACGATTTGGCCCCGGGCTGAGCGCGGACCGGCAGCAAGACACCTTCCGGATGCGTTTGCAGGGCGATCAAGTTCGCACCCCTTCCATCAGCAAGCCCCGAACCCCAGACCCCTGCCGCCTGACTCCTGCCCCCTCCCGTCAGCTTTTCACTCCCTCAAACAAAGCGGAGCCGACGCGGACCAGGGTGGCTCCCTCTTCGATGGCCACCTCAAAATCGCCGCTCATGCCCATCGACAACTCGTGCAGGGAAATCTGCGGCGGGCAGGACGCGGCCAGACGCTCCCGCAACTCGCGCAGACGCACAAAGTCACAGCGGGCGTCGTCCGGCGTCCCGCCCCAGCGCGCCATCGCCATCAGACCGCGCACCCGAAGCTGCGGCAGCTGGGCGATCTGCGGCAGCAGCGATTCGACTTCCTCCGGGCCAAACCCGTGCTTGGCCTCGTCGCCGGACACGTTAACTTCGATCAGCACGTCCAAGGTCTGTTGCGACTGCTGCAGATGCTGCGAGGCGGCTTCCAGCAGTCGCCAGCTGTCGCCCGCGTGCAGCATCGTCACCAGCGGCAGCGTGCGGCGCGCCTTGTTCCGCTGCAAATGCCCGATCATGTGCCAGCGGATGGGCCGATCGCGGAGCTGCTCGGCCTTGCGCCACAAGTCCTGCGGCCGGTTCTCGCCCAAATCCCGGCAGCCGGCCGCCAGCAGCGCGTCGATTTCGGCGGCGCCCACGTACTTGCTGACCGCGATCAGCGTCACGTCCTCGGCGCAGCGGCCACTTCGCGCAGCAGTGTCCGCGATCGCCTGGCGAACGCGGGCCACGTTGTCAGCAATGCGTTGTTCCAAGTTGGACATGGGGCGGCCTGGGGACTCTTCGAGTAAGAACCCGTAACACAACCGAAATCGGAGACCTCCGGTCGCTGGTTTCGGCGGGGTCAGAGACCCGCGCCGAACGGCGAGGCTGCGGCCAAGAGCACCCTAATCTTTCACCTAATCTTTCCCTCAATCCGGTGTACTCGGCAAATCGCGGAGGCTCTCCAATCCGAACAGTTGCAGAAACCGGTCCGTGGTACAGAACCGCGGCGTCCGCGGCTTGTCGTGCGGCCGTTCCAAGCGCAGCAGTTGTCGGCGCACCAACTGGGCCAGCAAGCTGCCGCTGGGCCGGCCCCGCATGGCATCCACTTCCTCGCGGGTTAGCGGCTGTTTGTAGGCCACGATCGCCAGCACGTCCACGGCCGCTTGGGAAAGTTTAGCCGCTTTGACGCGGCCATAAAAGACGTCCCGCAGCGAATGGAACTCGTCGCGCAACACCAGTCGATACCCTGCGCCGACCGACTCGATACGATACGGACAGCCCTCCTCGTCGTAACTCCGATTCAACTCGACGACCAACTCGTCGATCTCCTGGGCGCGCACGCCGCGCATCAGCGAGGCGACTTTCTCGCTGGTCAGCGACTGGTTTTCCGGATGCCCCACGAACAGCATGGCCTCCAGGATCGTGCGCGGCGAGATTTCGCACGCGGCATCGGCGTTGGCAGCGCCGGCAGATGGATCGTCGGCCTCCAACTCGTCGTCGCCCGCTTCTTCGACCTCCTCCCCGTCTTCCTCGGTCAAGACAGACAGCGGCGATTCGTCCGGATCCGGCAAAGCAGCATAGGGATCATCGCCGCGGGCGATCAAGTCCGCGTAGGCTTGCGTCAATTCGTCCAACGGCAGGCCGTGCTCGTCGGTCGGGGCGGCCTTGAAGGCCTCCAATCCCAGCGGCTCATCGCGTTTTCTGCGCCGGGGCTTCATGCCCAACTCCTTCGAGGCAAGGGCTCAGACGTACAGAATTCAGAATTCGCCGCCAAGGCGATCGCGCCGTGAACCACGACCAGTTCGCCCAGCGCGGCGGGAACGATTTCGTACGCGTCGGCCAGCGGTGGAAACACGTAGCACCGCACCGCGTGCCGCAGCGGAGCGAAAAACAACTCCTCGCCCAACAGCGATACGCCGCCGCCCACGACGATCACGTCGGGCGCCAGCAGCGTGACCATTTGGGCAACGGCCCAGCCCAGCACCTGGCAGGAGCGCTGGAGCACTTCCGCCGCCAACTGGTTCCCGCCCTCGGCGGCCTGGCCCACCAGTTTCGCCGTCACCGCGTCCAGGTCCCCGCCGGCTCGCTCCAACAACTCGCGCCGACACTCGTCCTCCCAGCTCTCCACCACCGACGGCTGATCCTCGTCCCGGCCGCGTCCCCGCTTGCCACGTGGCGATGCGGCCCGCAACGGCAGGGCGATTTCGCCGGCCAGCCGAGCCTTGGCGACCTCGGCAATCCCCAGCCCGCTGGCCAGCGACTCGACCGTCGCCTCAGGCCGATCCGCGTGCAGACCCGGCCGCAGATGACCGATCTCGGCCGACGCCGGACGCCCCGCGCCGTGCAGTACTCCGCCTTTCACCAAGCCGCCGCCGATCCCCGTGCCGACCGTCACGTAGAAGACGGTTTCCTTGCCACGCCCGGCGCCGTGCTTGGCCTCGGCCAGAGCGGCCGAGTCGCAGTCGTTCCCCAAAATCGCCGGCACACCCAGCGTCTGCTGGCACCACGAGGCCAAGGGGAAATCACGCCAACCGTCGATCTGATGGCTGACAATCACTCGCCCTGCCTCCGTGTCGACGGGACCGCCGAAGCCAATCCCCAGCCGCGAAACCGGAAATCGCTGGATCAAACCGGTCGCGGCACTCTGGATCTGCTCCAGAATCCCTGCCGCGCCGCGTTTGGCGTCGATGTCCAGCCGTTGCCAGGCGGCCAACTGGTCGCTGGTGCCGTCGCCGACCCCCAACTGCAGTTTCGTGCCGCCGATTTCAATGCCCAAGTACATGGTAACCAGAACCCTAGCCTCGTAACCAGATTTTCAGGCGGCGTATCTCCCTTCGCTGTGGATGCGGGCAAAGACGTCGTTCAGCACCCAGTGGTGCAGGCACATGTGGATGCTCTCGACCATGCCCATGTCGTGCAGGTCGACGTGCAGCCCGTCTTGCTGCACCTCCTTCAACCGCCCGCCGTCGTAGCCGGTCAAACCGAACGTCACCAAGCCGTGGCGATTCGCCCAATCGACGGCGGCCAGCACGTTGCGGCTGTTGCCCGACCCGCTGATGGCGATCAGCACGTCGCCCGCGCTGCCGTAGTTCATCAACTGCTGGACGAAGATCTGATCGTAGGCCAGATCGTTGCCCACGGCCATGATCCAGCCCAGGTTGTCGGTCAGGCTGAGGACCTTCAGCCGTTTCTTCGCTTCGTCGCGCAGATCCTGGTCGCGGATCGTGCCCTTGCCCAGGTCTTCGCAGAAGTGGCTCGCCGTCAAACCCGAACCGCCGTTGCCGATCAGAAACACGAATCGGCCGTCCTCCCAGGCCCGGTAGATCAGACCGGCCCAGCGCTCCATGGCGGCCCGGTCAATGCGATCCAGTTCCTTGTTCAACCGCTGCAAATAGGCATCGGCGTTGAGTGTTACGCCCAGCATGATTCGACTCCGTATCTCTACGCATCGTCCGGCAGCCGGTAGAACACGGCCACCGGCAGCAACAACACGGCCATCATCGCGAAAATCGTGCTCCGGGGCCAGCCCATGCCCTCGACAATCCAATCGAAGGCATAGTACACGAACCCGGACAGCATGATGGCCAGGAAATTGGTCTGGTTCATCACGGCGATCATCCGGCCCTTCAGGCCGTCCGGCGGCCGCGCCTGGATCAGCACCTGCACCGGAATGGCGAAAAAGCCGGCGGCGATGCCGGTCAACACCAACGCGACCAGGCTGCCCGCGTATCCCAACAAGTGGATCCCACCCGGCCGTGAGATCGACATCAGCACGAATAACAGGAACAGTCCCCACGCCCCGATCTTGACCACCCGCGGATTGGCCCGGCCGCGGCACAACTTGCCGGCGATCACCGCTCCCAGCGCGATGCCCAGCCCGATGATCGCCGTCAGGATGCTGGTCTTGAGCTTGCCCACGCCCAACTGCACCAGTCCCAGCGAATTGATCGCTTGGATGGCCACGCCCGACACCAGCCAGAAGACGCAGGTGGCCAGGATGGCCGTCAGCAGCGGCGGATCCTGACGCAACACGCGGCGGCTTTCGGGCGGCAGCGTGAGGGCCGACCAGCGGAAGCGCAGGTCGGGTTTGGCGGGCGGCACCCAGCGCACCAGCAGGGAAGTCAGCGTGCCCGTCACGGCAATCCCGATGCAGCATGCCGAACCGACCCACATCCGGTAGGCACTCGCCTCCAGCGGCGCGTTGGGATCGATGAACCAGTCGCCCAGCAAACCGGCGGCCGCGGTCCCGAAAATGATCGCCAGGAACGTCGTCATGACCATGATGCCGTTCGCTCGCGGCAAGTCATCGGTGCGGAGCATTTCGGGCAGAATGCCGTACTTGGGCGGCCCAAAGAACGCGCTGTGCGTGCCCATCAGGAACAACACGGCCAACAGACCGGCGTAGCCCGTGACGGAGTAGTTCAGAAACGCCAGCAGACCCAGCAGCATGATCAAAATCTCGGCCAACTTCGCAAGCACGATGATCGGCTGCTTGCTGAAGCGATCCGCCAGAAACCCGGCGAAGCCGGAGAACAACACGAAAGGCAACGAGAAGACGATGGTCGCCAGTCCCTGCTGGTCCTGCTGGAACACCGAGGCAATCCCCACGGGCACGGCCAGCAACAACATCAGCTGCTTGTAGAGATTGTCGTTGAACGCGCCGAACAACTGGGTGGCCGTCATGCCCCAGAACGCTCTGTCGGCGTACAGCCGCGGCCGTGAGTCCGTTCGATCCGACACGTGGAACTCCTTTCCATCCAGTGGGACGCTACTACGACTTTGCGCCCGCCGGCAGCTGCCGGAGATCTGCGTTGATCCCCATCGAGCAGTACTTCGGGCCGCACATGCTGCAGAAGTGGGCGCTCTTGAAGCCGTCCTGCGGCAGCGTTTCGTCGTGAAAGGCCCTCGCCGTCTCCGGATCCAGCGCCAGGCGGAATTGCTCGTTCCAGTCGAACGCAAACCGCGCCCGGCTGATCGCGTCGTCGCGGTCCCGCGCCCCCGGGCGCCGCCGCGCCACGTCGGCCGCATGAGCCGCAATCTTGTAGGCGATCACCCCTTGCTTGACGTCCTCGTTGTTGGGCAACCCCAGGTGCTCCTTGGGCGTCACGTAGCACAACATGGCCGCGCCGGTCCAGCCGGCGATCGCCGCGCCGATGGCGCTGGTGATGTGGTCGTAGCCCGGAGCGATGTCCGTGACCAGCGGGCCCAGTACGTAGAAGGGCGCGCCGTGGCAGATTTCGATCTGCTTGCGGACGTTCATCTCGATCTGGTCCATCGGGATGTGGCCCGGCCCCTCGACCATCACCTGGGTGCCGTTGCCCCAGCTGCGCTGCACCAGTTGCCCCAGCACCTCCAGTTCGGCAAACTGGGCGGCGTCGCTGGCGTCGGCCAGGCACCCCGGCCGCAAGCCGTCGCCCAGACTCCACGTCACGTCGTACTCGCGCATCACGGCGCACAAATCGTCGAAATGGTCGTACAGCGGGTTCTGCTTGCCGTGCGCCATCATCCACTTGGCGACCAGCGAGCCGCCGCGGCTGACGATCCCGGTGACGCGATGAGCGGTCAGCGGCAAATGCTCCCTCAGCACGCCACAATGGACGGTCATGTAGTCCACGCCCTGCTGCGCCTGATGCTCCACCATGTCCAGGAAGTGCTGCGGCTGCATGTCCTCAATCTGCCCGCCCAATTCCTCCAACATCTGGTACATGGGCACCGTGCCGATCGGGACCGGCGAATCCGCGATGATCGCCGCGCGGATTTCGTCGATGCTCTTGCCCGTAGACAAATCCATCACAGTGTCGGCCCCATAATGGATCGACGTGTGCAGCTTTTCCAACTCGCCTTCCACATCGCTGGTCACCGCCGAGTTGCCGATGTTGGCGTTGATCTTGCAGCGAGCCGCGATGCCGATGCCCAGCGGCTGCAACTTGCCCGCCAAGTGGACCTTGTTGGCGGGAATGACCATCCGTCCGGCGGCCACTTCCGCGCGCACCAGTTCGGGGCTCAAGCTCTCCCGCTCGGCGACAAAGTTCATTTCCGGCGTGATCTCGCCCGCACGGGCGGCCTGCAATTGGGTCAACTTCATCAAGTACCTCTCCAAACGAAATGCCTGAAGCCGGGCAAGCCAATTCGGCGCTCGCCTGGACCGCTCATCAGCCGCAGGGCGCTCCAAAACGGCCCACTGCGCTTATCCTACCCCTGAGGCGCAAGTTGTCAATCGCACGCGACTTGCGGCTTGGGATCCGTGACTCGGCCGGCGGGACGCTGGTTCTTGCCTATCCGCGATCCGTCGCCCAAGTCTTCGCGAGCCGCCTCGGCCAGCCTCAGCAACTGTTGGACGACGTCCGCATGATCCGCTGCCACATTTTTTGTCTCGCCGATGTCGGCGACCAGGTCGTACAGTTCTGCCTCCGCCGGCGTTGTGTCTCCCTTCAAATTGGCCCGCTTGGCCTCCGTTGCCAAGTGCAGTTTCCACCGCCCGGAGCGCACGGCCTGCAACTGGTCCATGTAGTAGTAGTAGAACGCCTCGTGCGGTGACTTCGCGCCCGCCCGGCCACTCAACAACGGCCAGACGTCGCGGCCGTCGATGACCCGATCCTGCGGGGCGGCGGTACCTGCCAAGTGCGCGAACGTCGGCAGCAGATCCATCGTCGTCGCGATTTCGTCGCACGACGTACCGGCCGGAATGTGATCCGGCCAGCGGACCACGCACGGCACCCGCATCCCACCGTCCCAGGTCGTGTAACCCCACCCGCGCAAGGGCAGATTGCTGCCTTGCACCGGCCGCCGCTGCGGCGCGCCGTTGTCCGAGGTCCAGACGAACAGCGTGCGGCGGTCGAGTTGCAGCCGCCGCAGCGCGTCCATGATCTCGCCGGTCGACCAGTCCAGCTCCTCGACACTGTCGCCGTAAGGCCCGTTGGCCGAGCGGCCTTGGAATTTTTCACTGGCAAACGGCCGCGCCGTGCTCCCCGGCATCGCTTGCGGCAAATACAAAAAGAATGGGCGGTCGCGGTTGGCCGTGATGAACTTGATGGCCTCCTCGGTGTACCGACGCGTGAGCAGATTGCGATCGACCGGCGCATCGACCACCTGTTTGCCTCGCATCAGCGGCAGCGGCGGCCAGCCGCGATCGCGGTTCTCGACCATGTCGTCGCTGTACGGTATGCCGAAGTACTCATCAAAACCCTGCTGCACGGGTAGGAACTTGGCCTGATCGCCCAGGTGCCATTTGCCAATACACGCCGTCGCGTAGCCGGCTCCTTTCAGCACCTCGGCGATCGTCACCTCGTCCGGATGCAAGCCGTTGGGCGAGACGGGACGCAGCACCGCGCCGTCGGGATCGGTGCGGTGCAATCCCACTCGCCGCGGGTAGCAGCCGGTGATCAAAGCCGCCCGCGACGGCGTACACACGCCGCTGGCCACATAGAAGCTGGTCAACCGCATGCCCTCGGCCGCCAAGCGGTCGACGTTCGGCGTGCGATGGACGATGGAACCGAAACAGCCGATGTCTCCGTAGCCGAGATTGTCGCAGAAGAAGATGATGAAATTCGGGCGCAAGGCGTCCGCCGCGGGCCTGTCGGCAGAGGCCGGCGATGACGCGAGCAGTACAGTCAGAACATACGGTAGCCAGAATTGCGTTATCTTGGCGGTCATCTTGCGGTACCTCCTCGCCTATCGGCCAAAGAGTTTGGCCAAGCGGGTGTTACGGAACAGAAACTGGTGACCGCAACAGCGTAGCGGGAAGAAGCAACTGTGTCCAGCTGTTCGCGGCGGTATTGTTGAAGCCTCGCCGCTGGAATCAAGTGGCAAGGCGAGGCTTTCATTCGCGCTCGGCGCGAGTCTCCCGACCCCGCCGAAACGGCAGACCGCAGGTCTCCAAACGGGTGGCGCTGCGGGAGACCTTCGGTCGAGGCTTGTGCGGGGTCGGGAGACCCGCGCACAGCGTGAGGACGCGTGCGGAATCCGGAGGATCGACGATGCACTAGGCGGAAGGGTTTACCCGGCGAGGTTTGATCCTCACCAGCGGCGGATTGCTGGCGGCCGGTACGAACACCGCCAGGATGCACAGCATGGCCAGCAACCGCGGCACGGCCGTCACGCGGTTCCCCTCGCGAACCGCCCGCGCCACGGAGGCGTGCTTGTGAAGTGGGAGGTGGATGTTCTCGATCTCGACCGTCGTCGTTCTTGTTTGCTATCATCACGCGGAGCGTGATGGCAACTTTCCACCGAGTCGAGGAGCCATGCCATGTCCAATTGCCGTGATCAACCGCTGGGGTGGCCGCAGAATTGGTGGCCTTTTCCAACAGCCGCGGCGGCACGATCCTGATCGGGGTGGCCGACGACGGCACGCTTGTCGGCCTGTCGGCCCAGGACGTGC
The DNA here is from genome assembly GCA_964486845.1 of uncultured Pirellulaceae bacterium. Lineage (GTDB taxonomy): Bacteria > Planctomycetota > Planctomycetia > Pirellulales > Pirellulaceae > Anammoximicrobium. Next base: position 71 of record CAZAQY010000262.1, on the reverse strand, counting down.
GGCGTATCAATCAACTGTCCGCTACCCCGGCACCGAAGTGACGGCGGATCGGTACCTGGATCACGAGGACT
>CAZAQY010000261.1:6855-11629 GCA_964486845.1 uncultured Pirellulaceae bacterium | reverse complement strand
GACCGGATCGGCCTGAATCGGGCCAAAGCGCGCGTCGCCACGGATTTGTCGGGCGAGGGCATCGCGGACATTCAACACGAACAGGCGATGGAAAAAGCCATGGCGGAGGAGGCCTTGAAGGAATTCGAGATCCAAACCGGCCTGCGCACGCCGGAGACCTCCGGCGTGACCGGCACGGAGAAACAACTGGGACCGGCGGTGGCGAAGCAGGCGGCGGTACAGGAGTGAGGCTAGGGCGATCATCGGAAGGAGCCTGTTTGGGGGAGGAAAGGGAAACTTGCGGTCGGCGGTCTCGGCAAAGTCGCCTGCGCCGAGCGCAGCAGACCGAGAAAATCCTCGACGCTTGCCGTCGAGTGGTTTAGGTTGGCAGCCTACGTGCGCACCCGAATTCTATCCTCGCTTCGATCCTCGACGCTTGCCGTCGAGAGCCTCATGTTGGGATCCTGATATCACGCGGGACGCCAACCTGAGACTCTCGACGGCAAGCGTCGAGGATCGGCAGACGGTCTGGTTTGGTTTTTCAAAACGAATGGGAGCACCCGTGCCTGAGACCGCAATAATTGGCGCTGCAGCGACGGCGGACGCGCCCGCGACGGGGCCGGCGGCGACGCTGCCGGCCTGGTATCCCGGCTGGGCGCGGGAATTGGCGGACGCCTATTTCTCGCGAACCACCTGCGTGTTCGTTCTGCACGGCAACGTCCACGACTTGATTCGCGCTCCCGTCGCGGGACAGGACAGCTACGTCAGCCTGCCCGAGTTTCTGAGCACGCAGGTCTTCGGCAGCTGGGACCTGGTGCTGGGGCACGATCTGAGCCGCGGCCTGAGAATGCTGGCCGGCAGCGACGCAGGGCGGCTGCGGGCGATGGCTCAGTACCTGGCGTCGCGCTGGGGCGAACCGGGCAGCTGGCCGCGCGATCCGGAAAAAGTGCTGCTGATGCTCGAAGGGCTGATCGAACGCACGCTGCTGGACGATCCGGCCAACCGCAAGAGCATCGCGGTGATCTTCGAGTACGGGCAGTACCTGGTGCCGGCCGGCGATCTGGGTTCGCTGGCCCAAGGCTCGGCCGCCCGGCTGGTCCGATTCCTGAGTTGGGCTCAGAATCCGCACATCAAACGGGTGAACATTGCTTTCTGCCTGTCGGCCGACCGCGTCGCCGAGGTCAACGACCGGCTGGTGCAGAATCCCTACGTCACGGCGATCGAAGTGCCGCTGCCGGACCGCGAGGTGCGGCGAGCGTTCGTCGAAGCGGCGGCTCGCGGCGGGCAACTCGCCAAGGCCACCGATTTCTCCACCGGCCAGTTGGCGGACATGTCCAACGGATTGAGCCTGGTAAACCTGAACGTCGTGCTCTCCCAGGCGGTACACGCCGACAGGCGGCTGGACGCGCAGCGATTCCGGCTGCTGAAGAAGACGATGATCGAACGGCAGTGTCGCGATCTGGTCGAGTTTGTCGAGCCCGGACACACGCTGGACCTGGTCGTCGGTTACGAGGAAGCCAAGCAGCGGTTGCGGCAGGACGCCGAGTGGATCAGCCGCGGGCAGACGGAGGCGGCTCCGATGGGCTACCTGGTCTGCGGACCGGTGGGAACGGGCAAGACGTTCTTGGCCGAGTGCTACGCCGGCTCGATCGGCATCCCCTGCGTGATGCTCAAGAACTTCCGATCGAAATACGTCGGCGAGACGGAGGGAAATCTGCAACAGGTGCTGACCGTGCTGCGGTCGCTGGGGCCGGTGGTGGTGATCGTGGACGAGGCGGACGCGGCCTTGGGCAGCCGCCGCGCCGAAGGCGACTCCGGCACTTCGGCCCGAGTGTTCTCGATGATCGCCAGCCAGATGGGCAACACGCGGTTTCGTGGTAAGATCATCTGGATGCTGTTGACCTCGCGGCCGGACCTGCTGCCGATCGACCTCAAGCGGCAGGGCCGGGCGGAGGTCCACATCCCGCTGATGTATCCGCGGCGGGCGGAAGAAATCCGGGCCATGTTCGCGACGATGGGACGAAAGAACAAACTGACGCTGGCGCCGGACGCCGTCCCGGATGTGTCCCCCGACCGCAGGCTGACGGGAGCGGACATCGAGAGTATCGTGCTGAACGCCCGGCGGTTGGGGCTGGCCGGAGGGCGCAGCGAGATCACGCGTGCTGACCTGGAACGGGCTTTGAACGAGTTCGTGCCGTCGGCGCAGGGTCTGGAAAAAGAACTCCAGGAACTGGCCGCGGTCTTGGAGTGTACGCAGTTGGGATTCCTGCCGGACGAATGGCGAGAGAAGATCTCGCAGTCCGGCGGCACGACGCGGCTGCAGGAACGGATGGCGGCGATTAAACAGTTGATTGGTGACTAGTACGCAAGCGAGTTTTGGAGTGCGGTGCCTTGTCACCGCTTTGGGCGGCGGCCTGCAGTGTGGCGGCTGATTGGGTTCAGGGGACGCAGCAAGGCAGCGGAACCCAAAGCGGCGGTCGTTGCGCCGCCCGCGAGCCAAAGCGGCGACAAGGCGCCGCACTCCAAAACGCGAAGAAAAACGGCAGAATGGAACAAAATAGTACGAGCCGAGGATGCACGCACCGTGCGAGCATCCTACCAACAAGGACTTCAAACATGCATTTTGCAAGATGAGGACCAGCCCATGGCAGGCAAGATTACCCGGTGGTTGAACGAAGACACGGATGAGCCGATGATTGCCGAGCGGGCGCAGCGGCTGGAAACCTTTCTGGCGGCGATGGCCGACGGTAGAATTGACGAGGCCGAGTTGGAGGCCCAGGAGCAGCGGCTCGTGCAAGTGATGCGCGAAGTCGAGCCGCTGTTGGACGAGAAGCTGCACGCGAAAGTCACGCAGCTGTTGTGCGAATTGACCGCTTACGACATCATGCAGGCCGTGTACACCATGCAGCAGGCGCGGCCCAAGACCGCCTTCCGCGGCTAAGGAGAAAAAGACATGGCAGGGCAACCCAAAGCACCGTTTTACGCAGTCCTGGGCCTGGTGATCCTCGGCCTGCTGGCCTTCGCGGTCTACCGGGCCGACATCTTCGCCCCCGAGGCTCCGCCGCCGGGACAACCGCCCGGCGTCCCATCGGGCGGGGACATCAAGATCGATCCGGCGCAACTCGGCCACGAGGCCGAGGCCAGCGACCGTGCCAGCGTCACCACGGTCAAGGAGTACAGTTTCAAGCCGGCTGAGAAACTGCCCGCCGTCCAAGGCGTCTCGGCCTACAAGGAGATGAAGGACAACACGGTGCGGTTCGCGCTGAACGTGTGGGCCGGCTGGGGGCCGATCATCCTGGCCAACCAGGGATTCAAACCGGGCAAGGTCTGGAAGACGCCTGACGGAAAGGACTTCCGGGTCGAACTGGTGCTGATCGACGATCCCGTGGCGATGCGCAACGCCTACGCGGCAGGCGAGATCCACATCGGCTGGGGCACGCTGGACATGGTGCCCCTGTTCACCGACGGATTCGCCCGCGCGGGCGACAGCCGCATCATGCCGCGCGTCTACCAGCAGGTCGACTGGTCCAACGGCGGCGACGGCATCGTGGTCCGGGAGAACATCAAAACGGTGGCCGACCTGCGCGGCAAGAAGCTCGTCCTGGCCCAAAACTCGCCGTCTCAGTACTTCGCCCTCAACGTGCTGGTGGCCGGTGGCGTGCAGCCGTCCGAAGTCCAGATGGTCTACACGCCCACGGCGTTCGAAGCGGCCCGCGCCTTCGAGGTGCAAAAGGACATCGCCGGGGCCGTGTCCTGGGCCCCCGATATCTACAACCTGGCCGACCTCAAGGGCAACCGGATGCTGGTCACCACGCTGACAGCCAACAAGCTGATCGCCGACGTCTGGTTCGCCCGCGCCGACTTTGCCAAGGACCACCCGCAGATTCTCGAAGGTCTGGTCCGCGGCATCTTCGACAGCATGGAGCAGATGAAGCAGCCGGACAAGAAGGAGCAATGCGCCAAGCTGATGGCCGAGGGCTACAGCATCTCCCCCACCGATGCCATGAAGATGTTCGACGACGCCCACAACACCAACTGGGCGGAGAACTACCAGTTCTTCATGAACCAGAACAACCCGACGAACTTCGAGCGGGTTTGGCGGCAGGCGTACTACTTGTACCGGCGGATCGGTGCGATCGAGGGCCAGCCCGTGCCCTTCGATCAGGTGATGGATTTTTCGATCATCGCCAAATTGGGGACCGAAGCCAAGTATAAACAGCAGAAGGACGAGTACGAGGTGGTGCTGGCGCCCAAGACGGTGACGGAAATTCGCGCCGAGAGCGAGGAGATCCTGACCAATACGATCGTCATCCACTTCGCTCCCAACAGCTGGGACCTGCACCGCAAGATCACCCGCGAGATCGACGGCAAGGAGGTCGAACAGTTGTACGACCCGGCCGTGGACATGGTGCTGGAAGAGGCCGCGAAGCTGGCGGGGCAGTTCGGCGCCGCCCGGATCATCATCGAGGGTCACACGGACGCCTCGATGAAAGGCGCCGTGCCGGAGTCGCTGATCAAGGAACTGGCCATGAACCGGGCCAACGCGGTCAAGGAGGAGCTGGTTAACCCTAACAAGTACAAGCTGGACCCCAACAAGTTCTCGGTCGACGGCGTCGGCTGGGATCGGCCGGCGGATTCGAACGACCCACTGAACCACGCCAAGAACCGGCGTGTGGAGATCAAGGTCTACCCGGCGGAGATGGAGTGAGGGCAGCCGTCTTCGCACTCCTATCCCGCGATTTTCTGCCGGCCGGGAAGAATTCGCGGGGAGGCAATGAATGGCGAATAGCGAATA
>CAZAQY010000261.1:0-6755 GCA_964486845.1 uncultured Pirellulaceae bacterium | reverse complement strand
GCGAATAGCGAATACTGAATAGCGAAGGCAGGATGCTCCGATGTCAACTCATTCTGAATTCACTATTCCTTGTTCAGTATTCCCTATTCGGCAGTGCAGTTCTGGTGGCGGCCGCGCGCATTCCCCGAAACAGGTCGAGCTGGCCCATGATTGAACCTGCCAACGAATCGCTGAAACCTGAACCTACGCCGGCGCCTTCGGCCGCGCCGGAGCGCCGCTTCACGGCCTTGCGGAGCGACATTCCTGCTTGGCAAGCGGTGACCCTGGGTGTCGTCTGCCTCGTCGCGTGTTTCGTCATCTGGTGGGGACTGACCCGCGGGGAGACGGTCGAAAGCCGGATCATCGGAAAGAACATTCTGCCGAGTCCGGCGGAGACGTTCGGCGATTTCCGCAGCTTGTGGTTCGACCGCGCGCTGACCCGCAACACGTGGGCCAGTCTGCGCCGCGTCGTGCTGGGCTTCGGGCTGGCGGTGGCGATCGGCGTGCCGGTCGGCGTGCTGTGCGGGTGTTTCCGCCGCGTCAGCGCCTTCTTCGCGCCGCTGACGATCGTCGGCCGCAACATCCCCATTGCCGCGTTAATCCCGCTGACGTTTTCGCTGTTCGGGATCGGCGAGTTGCAGAAAGTGATGTTCCTGTTTATTGCCTGTGTGGCATTCGTTGCCAGCGACACGGCGACGGCGATCGGCGAGGTCAGCAGCCGCTACGTGGACACGGCCTTTACGCTGGGCGCCAATCGCCGGCAGATCATCATGAAAGTGCTCGTGCCGCTGGCCATGCCCAGCGTTTTCAATTCGGCGCGGCTCCTGTTCGGGCTGGCGTTCGGCTACATCATGCTGGCCGAATTGATCACGCTCGGCGGCCAGGCGGGTGGTCTGGGCCACATCATCCTGATGTCGGACAGGCTCGGCTTCCGGACCCACATCCTGCTGGTGCTGATGATCATCCCGCTGGTCGCCTTGGCGATCGACCGCTTCCTGTACTGGGTCCAGCGGCAGTTGTTCCCTTATTGCTACGAAAGCGACGGCCTGCTGCACCATGCCCTGGTCAAGGTGCTGCGCGCCTGGGAGGATTTTTGGAGATTGTTCTTCCACGCCAATCCCGCGGAGGGTGAAGGAAGTGATCGGTGACCGGTGACCGGTGATCGGTGACCGGTGACTACTGATCAGCGAACTTGCGGGGCCTCGCGTGATGTTTAATCTCTGAGCACTGAACACCGATTACCGATTACCGATCACCGATTACTGCCCCCATGTCCACCTCAACCACCACTACCGCGTCTCCACCCGGCCAGCCGGTCGGCATGGGGCGGATTATCGACCGTACGGGGGAACCGGCCAGTCGTGGGCTACCGCGAGTGGTCGAGTTTCGCGGCGTGGCCAAAACCTACAACGTGGGCGGGCCGAAGGAGTTCACCGCCATCCGCGACGTGAACTTCTTTGTCGAGGATCTTCCGGAGAAAGGCGAGTTCATTTGCGTTCTCGGGCCCAGCGGCTGCGGCAAGAGCACGATGCTGCGGCTGATCGCCGGTCTGCCGCCGCAGCACCCGGCGACGGAGGGGGAAGTCCTGGTGCTCGGCCAGAGAGTGACGCGCCCGGGGGCCGACCGCGGGATGGTGTTTCAGGATTACACCAGCTTCGATCACCGGACCGTGCTGGAGAACATCACGTTTGGCCTGGAATGCCGCGGCGTGCGGCGTGCGGAACGCGAGGAATTGGGGCTCAAGTGGATCGAGCACGTGGGACTGGACGTCGCCAACGACGCCCACAAGTATCCGCACGAACTGTCGGGCGGCATGCGGCAGCGAGTCGCCATCGCGCGGACCTTGATCCTGCGGCCGAGGATCATCCTGATGGACGAACCTTTTGGCGCCCTGGACCCGCAGACTCGGATGAACATGCAGGACCTGTTGGTCTCGCTCTGGCACGAAGTCCATGCTACCGTATTCTTTGTGACGCATTCGATCGAAGAGGCCGTGTTCCTGGGCGACCGCGTGTACGTGATGGGCCGAGCGCCCGGTACGATCCTCCGCGAATTCGCGCTGGAGCCCGCCGATCGGCCGGCCCGCGTGATGCAGCGCGACCCGCGTTTTCAGGAGACGGTCAGCTACATCCGGGACCTGATCAGCCAATTGGAGGAACAGGGCAACGTTAGAGACGGCGGCACGACATAGTAGCAGGCACACTCCGTGTGCCGTCTGCCTGCGCGGCCGCAAACCAACTCGTTTAACCGCCTGCGAACCACAGCGTAACTCCCGTGGGACTTTGGAAGTATCTCAAAGTAGCCTTTCTCAACCGCTGGAACCTGTTAGCGTTCCTAGGTTCCAGCGGCTTTGCGCTGCTCAGCGGCCACGCCGACGTGGCCCTGCCGGTGATCATGGCCGCCGAGTTGGCGTACCTGGGGCTGTTGGGCACTCATCCCCGATTCCAGAAGGCCGTCGAAGCTCAACACGCAGCGGCGCGGCGCGCCGAAACGTCCGAGGCGACCACCCAGACGCTGCAGCGCATCCTGCAGAGCCTGCCGCGCGATATGATGCAGCGGTTTCAGGACCTGCGACAGCGCTGTCTAGAGCTGCGCCAGATTGCCACCGACCTGAAACAACCCGGCGATCGGGTCGTCGACGAGACGTTCGAGCAATCGCAACTGGCTGGACTGGACCGCCTGTTGTGGATCTTCCTGCGGCTGCTGTACACGCATTTTGCCCTCAGCCGGTTCCTTCAGAAGACGGACCGCGAAGCGATCCAGCAAGATATCAAGCGGATCCAGACGCGGCTGAAGCCGTTGCCGCCCGATCCTCAAGATCTACAGCAGCAGCGGATTCGCAAGGCCCTGGAGGACAATCTGGCCACGTCTCAGGAGCGGCTGGCCAACTACGAAAAGGCCATGCACAACCTGCAACTGGTGGAACTGCAGCTGGACCAGCTGGAGAACCGCATCCATTCCCTCAGCGAGATGGCCGTCAACCGCCAGGAGCCCGACTTCATCAGCAGCCAGGTCGACCTGGTCGCCACGAGCATGATCCAGACCGAGCAGACGATGAACGAACTCCGCTTTGCCACCGGTCTGGACGCCGCCACCGCAGAAACCCCGCCTCTGTTGCGGCCGGTCCAGGCGCAGGTCATTGAATGAAGCCGTCGGTTTGAGGTTGTGTGGAACCACATGCGAAGTCACTCTCCTGCTTACTGAGGACATACGGTTGTCGGAGGATTATCCGGAAACGATGGGATCACATCAGTTCGTCATCGGAGCCGAAACGATTTTTCACATTGGCGCCGATGGCGTCGTCACAGAAGTGGGCTCCACCGTCGAACTACTGGGACTTGATGCGGGGGGTTCACCATGAGTATTGTGCAGGAACCGCAACATGACTCGCATTTGTTGACCGGCATCCGTCGTCTCCAAAGGAGTCTGCGCCGTCCACTTCGCACCCATTCCGGAGCCCGGTATTGTGACGGTCGGCGGAGATCTTTCTATTTCCATCAACTCGCGGACCGAAGAGGTAATCGAATACCGGCGAGGCCAGTAGTTTGCCCCGGCCAGCACCAACGCGTCAGCGGCCGACATCACCCAAAGCGTTTGTCGGATGGGGAATCCGATCAGCCACCCCGGCGTCCTCGATCTTGATCTGGTACTCCTTGCCCAGCGTTTTGAGGGCGCCGGTCACGGCCGGCTCGTGTTGTTTTGTGTAGGCCAGCGTCAGATTGCGGCGGTCCGCTTCCGCGGGACACTTGGCGTCCGCCAGAACCCGGCACAAGCGGTCCAGGAACTCACGGTCCGGACACACCAGCTGGATGCGCGTCACGCGCATCAGCGTCACGGCCCTCTTCGCCGGCCGAGGCTCGTTCTGCCGGGCGGATTTCTTCGGGAACCGCGTCCGCGCGCTCCTGGGCAACGGCGTCAGCGCCTGCTCGCCGTGCTTGACGTGCAACGGCATCAGCTCCTGCCGTTCCAACTGGTCGAACAGCTTGCCGGGCGAATGCACCAGCCGGATTCCCGGAGCAAGCCGTTCGATCGTGAAGGGATCAGCCGCCGTCACGCCGGCGTCCGCTTCCAGCACACAGCAATCCGCGTACAGCACGAACTTCTCGCCGTGCTGCGCCCATTCGGACAGTTCGCGGACGACGTTGGCCGGTAATTCGCCGCCGGCCCGCTGCCGCAACAGGGCCACCACATCCAGCTTGGGATCGGCGGCGCGGGCGGCGGCGACCTGCTGTTTGTTCAGTTTCAGGACAATCGAGGTGCCTTCCGCCACCAGCTCGCACAGCGGCCGCAGTTCCGCCAGCACGCCGGCCGGGTACGTCTCTCCCTGGACGTACAGCTCGAAGCTCGGCGTGACGGTGACCCGCGGCTCCTGGATGGCGCCTTCCAGCGCCCGGCGCAACCGGTCGCTGACGCGGAACGCCTTGAGACAACCTCGCGATGGATGGAGCGTCTGCAAGGTTTTCTGCGAGTAGGCCACATCGACATAGCCCAGCGACAAGGGGATCCCTTCCAGGAACCGTTCGACGTACCGGCCCTCGACACGCTCGAAAGCATCCTCGTCCGACGCGGCGATCGGAATTGTCTTTCCCCATTCGCTCTTGCTCTCGCTCTCGCTAAAATTGCCGTAGCGGGCGGGGCGGTTGCCCCATTTGTCCTTGAGCAGTTTCTGGGGAATCAGAAAGTAACGATGGTTCTGCTTCAAGTAGCGGACCAGCGAAGCGGTGCTCAGCCATTGGCCCGTCGGGCATTTGGCCAGCAACTCCAGCACGAACCGGCGGATGGCGGCGAAATCGAGCAGGGGCATGACACCGCTCGCACAGCCTTGCCGGTCGAACCGGTCCAGCCGTCCCAGCGGGCTGAGTGAATAGAACTCGCTTTCGCAGCCTTGCTGTTGGGTCAGCAGCACGCCGAGCAGCGTCGCCTCTTGCTTGCCCGCCTTCATCGTCAGGAAACGCTGGTAGTTCTCCGCCGAGAACTCGATGTAATTCTCCGGGTACGACTTCGAGTAACTGGTGTACCCCGCGTAATCGCCCTCCGTGTCGTACTGGACGAACCCCAGCCACAGCGCGGTGTTATCGACGAAGCCCATCCAGGCCGAGTATTCATCCGCCTTCTGTTCCTCCGGAGGGGGCTTGTACGACAGCAGCTTGGCCAGCCGTTTGGCGTCCGCCTTGTTCAACAGGTTGTCCCGATGCCCGCGTTTCACGTCGCGGTCGCGCACGTAGTCGACGAACACGTGCAAATCCCGCCGCAGATCTGCAGTCCGCACCGGGACATCGAGTTTGCTCACGTCAATCCGGTCAATCTCCATGGGGCGCGGCCTCCTTGACGACATGTCCCGACTTGCTCACAACCCTTCGTACGTCCGCCAGCGATCCACTGGCAAAGGCGATGTATTCGTCGCCCAACGGCACGATCCGCTCGCCCAGCGCTTTCTGGATGGCGACCTTCAGGCCCAGATCGCCGACGCGGGCGACGCACAGGTTCTCGTGGACCAACGTCTTGCCGCGGCGCTGCGCGCGAGTTTCGATCGCCTGCTGGAATGCCGGCGAATTCCGCTGCAGCCACTCCAGCCAAGGCGACATCAGCACTTCGTCGGCCGCCCGGCCGAGTTTGACCAGGTTGGGCGCCACGAGCAACACGGAATGCCGCCCGGGCGACGCGCGCTGGTTGGAAACCGTTACCAGCTGTTCGAGCGATTCGAACGGGATGGTGTCCAGGTCCACGGCCACTTGACCGTCCGGCGTCAGATCCAGATAAGCGTTCGGAGCCACGTCCGCCGCTGATGGTTGCGGCGCAGCCCGGTACCAGGTCTTTCCGTGGGCCTCGTGCCGGGCCAGGCATCCCCAGCGGTACCCGCTGTCCAACACCGTGTGGCCGTCGATCTTGGCACCGCAGAACATCTCCAGGGCGGCGGCCAGGCCCTCGGCATCGACCCAGGACCCCGGGGCCAGACTGCCGAGAATCCGGACCATCGCCTCGGGAACCGGCAGGGCATACGAGTCCTTCGGGATTGGGTGTTTGGCCTTGGCCTTCTCCTTGACGGTGTCTTGCAGCCAGCGTTCCTGTTGCCAGCGGACCAGCAGTTCGGCGCGAAATGGCTTGCCGCCCCAACGCAATTCGCCGTCGGCGATTTCGACTCGGTCTTCCTTGGCATCGATGTCGGGCGAGTGGCCGGCGACCGTCTGCAGCTTGTGCCGGGCCACCTCGCGGCGCCAGTCCCCGTCGCCCGCAAAATGCCCCGCGGACTCGACCAGCGGCGGCAGGTGGGGGGAGAACGAAGGCGGGACCGCGAATTCCCACCGCTCTATCTGTGACTTCTTGCTCCAGCTGTGGCCCAGCGTCATCACCAGCAATCCGCTCCGCACCAGCCGCTCTTTCACTTTCGCCAGCACTTTCTGGTACCGCTGGGCGAAGGAGCCCCAGGTCGAGCCCTCCTGCTGGGGATAGACGCGGCGAAAGAAGCTCACGTCGACGGGCTTGCCGATGGCCAGCAGCAGGTGCAAGGCCGCGACTTCATTCCGCTGGAGCGTTTGCAGAGCCGCGGCCAGGCCGGAATCCGCGGCGAACAGGGTTTCGAGCAGCGTGTGCGAATCCGCCGCGGCCGCCGGCAGCGAGCGGGCCTTGCAGATCGCCTTGATGTCCGCCTGGCTCAATACGCCACGGCACATCTGTTGAATCATGTCGGTGAGGTTCACGAGCAACTCCTGCAGCCGCGTTCGGCCGCGTTCACAACCGGCTTGTCCTTCCGAGAACCAGACCAGTTTACGCCGGCG
>CAZAQY010000260.1:9424-11670 GCA_964486845.1 uncultured Pirellulaceae bacterium | reverse complement strand
GTGCTAGCAGCCAAATGGTTTAGTGCTAGCACTGACACAATTTGGGATCGCACCCATCAGCGGCACCGCCGGTGGAAGAGGCGATTGCACCGCCGGTGGCCGGCGAGGCCGAGCCAACGGTGGGTCCGATCACGCCCGACCAGCCCGCCCTGGTGCTGTTCGTGCTCGACCGCTCGGTGGATGACCCGTTCAGCGGCAACATGAGGAACGCCTGTGTGCGGCTGCAGCAGCAACTGGGCGATCTGCTGGAGCAGATTGTCAAGTTTGGCGGAGGCGCCATCGACGTCGGCGTCGTTTCCTACGGCGTGGACGGCATGGGCGAGGTCGAGGTCCGCACGATGCTCGAAGGGGGCCTGTCGATGCGGCCGTTTGCCCGCGATCACGAACTCGAAGCGGGGGCCGTGCGGATCGACGAAACCACGGAAGAGATCCCCAACGGCGTAGGCGGGCTGATCTCCATCACCCACCGCCGCCCGGTTCTGGTGGAAGCCGAGCCGACGTATGCGGCGGCCGCCACGCCGGCCTTTGCCAAGGCCAGCGAGTTGGTATCCACTTGGTGTGCCGAACATCCGGCCGCAGGTGCGCCGCCGGTGGTGATCCACTTGACGCGCGGCAGGCTGGACGAGAGCGATGCCCAGAGCGCCGTGGCCCAGTTGACCGCCGTCACCACGCCCCGCGGCGCGCCGGTCCTGTACCACCTGGTGGAAACGGAGGCAGATCATGTGACCGTGGTCTGCCCCGGCGACGAATCCCCATTGGCGGACCCCTCGCTGCAGTGCTTGTGGCGTTTGACCGGCCCGCTGCTGGGGCGCGTCGAACTGGCGGCCGAGAAGCCGTCGGTCAGCGAGCAGTCCCGCGGCATGGTGGTCAACGGCAAACCAAACCTGCTCTTGGACGCGCTGCGGCGGGCGTGCGGTTGAGCCGTGGAGGCGGTGGAGGCGGAGAGGCGGTGAACCTGGTTCGTCTAACCGCGACCCAACGGGGAGCGCGAAGGCAGGCACTGGCCGCGTGCTACCCGTTGAGTCGCGGTTGAACGACGCGGCCTTTGAGCCGCACCCAACCTCTTGGACGTGCGGTCAAAACGGTAACGGGTTGTCACGAAAGGCTCCTATGTTGTTCGAGTCGCGCAGTTTTTGGCACGCCAAGAGTCTCGAGTTCGCCCTCGAATATGAGGACGCCTTCGAGGTGGGGGACAACGGCGTGGTCGCCATCGCCGACGGCGTGTCGTCGGCGATTTTCTCCCGGGCTTGGGCCCGGATCCTCACTTCCGCCGTGGTCGAGCAATCGCCGAACCTGAGCGACGCGGAAGGCTTTCGCAACTGGCTGGCGCAGCGCCGCGCGGAGTGGCTCCAGTCGATCGACCTGACGAAGCTGACCTGGATGCAACGGCAGAAGTTGCAGCAGGTGCGCGGCGCCTACTCGACCCTGCTCTGGGCCGAGTTTTTTCCCTGGCAGGAGGCCGACTCGCCGCCGGACTCCAACGGCCCGCTCCGCTTTCTGTTGCGCTCGTTTGCGGTGGGTGACTGCTGCCTGTTCCACATCCGGGACGGACAATTGTTGCGGCGATTTCCGCTGGAGACGGTGGACGAGTTCGCGGAAGATCCGATCACGATCTGCAGCGTGAACCTGAACCACGATCACCTCTTGGAATTCCACACGCTGGAGGACATCTGCCTGGCCGGCGACATGGTGTTCTTGACGAGCGATGCGCTGGCCAAGTGGATCTACCAGGAGTTGGAAGCGGATCGGCCGGTGGCTTGGGACGAGTTCTGGAACCTGACCGAGGACGATTGGAACCAGCGCGTCGCGGATTTGCGCGATCTGCCGTCCGATTGCCGCATGCGGGTCGACGACACGACGTTGGTCATGTTGCGGCTGGGACCGGCGGTGACGGTCCAGGAGCCGGCGGCCATGGCGGCCGCCGTGCCGATGGCCGAGCCGGCGGGAGAGGAGGAACGCCTGTCGGCGATCGAAACGGCGATCTCGGAAATGCCCCTCGCGGGAAAGGAAGCGATGGAGGCTCGGGATGCGTCCCCGCCGCCTGTCATGGAGACAGCGGACGAAGGCGAAGAAACCTCGGAGGCCGAGGTGGGCACGACGGAACTGGAAGTGACGGACGGGGACGAGTCGCGGCGAGCAGATGCAGCAGAGGAGGATGCGGACCTCGCGGCGGAACCGGCGGAACCGGACAGGCCGGGACCCGCGCCGGACCAATGAAGTTTTCTCCACCGAGCTGGTCTCGGTGG
>CAZAQY010000260.1:0-9324 GCA_964486845.1 uncultured Pirellulaceae bacterium | reverse complement strand
GAGCACGCCTGAGGGCTACGGCCCGAGGGCCGGCGATGATCTGCTCTCCACCGAGCTGGTCTCGGTGGGAGCACGCCTGAGGGCTACGGCCCGAGGGCCGGCGATGATCTGCTCTCCACCGAGGCGAACTCGGTGGGGCGGAGGGCAGTCGCGCCGGCGAGCGTAGCTGTCAGGCACTGGACCACCGCACCCAGAGAGCGCCCGGTGCGGTGGGAGCCGACAACCCGAAATGCGCGACTTCAAGAATCGCAGGCGGTGCCAGACGATCGGCAAACAAAGCGTTAGAGGAAGGGGAACGACGTGCGGATCGACACGCTTGCCCTGTACCAACGAAGCCTGTTGGGCGGTCTCGGCGGCCTGGCCGGCTGGGGGCTGATGACGCTGCTGGTCCATATCGACACCGATACGACGGTTAAGCTGTATGTGAAGGACCTGCTGACCGGTGCGCTGATCGGCCTGGCGTTGGGCGCTTTTACCGGGTCTTGGCAGGGGTTGTTCCGAGATCGTTCGCCGCGGCGTGCGACGGTCGGCGCGGTGGTCGGGGCGGTCATCGGTTGCCTGGGCGGCATGATCGGTCTGGTCGTGGGAGAACTTGTTTTCCGTATCTCCGGAGGCGGCCTGCTGCCGCGCGCGATTGGCTGGGGACTTTTTGGCGCGTTGGTCGGCCTGAACGAAGGTCTGGCCCGGCGGATGCCCCAGAAGATGATGTTCGGTGCCTACGGCGGCCTGCTCGGCGGCCTGATTGGCGGCAGCACCTACGAGTCGACCGCGGGATTGCTGGCGCTGGTCGGGTTCAGCCGCGGCTTTGCGATCGCCTTTGGCGGGGCCATCGGTCTGGTCTTGCTCGGGCTGTGCATCGGCCTGATGATTGCGTTCGTCGAGGATTTGCTCCGCGGCGCTTGGCTGCTGTTTACAGCGGGACGATTCGAGGGTCAGACACGGACGCTGGATCCGCAGAAAAAAGCGACGACCATCGGCCGTAGCGAGTTGGCCGACATCTGTATCCTCGGCGATCCAGCGGTCGCGCCGGAGCACGCCCGCCTGACGTTCCAAGACGGCTCTTTCGTGCTGGAATCCGTGTCGGGCGAGGTCCGCGTGAGCCGCGGGGGGCGTGGCGACTTTGTTCCCGTCCAGAGCCAGCGGCTGGAAGCGGGCGACGTGCTGCAGATTGGTTCTTGCCGAGCCCGGTATCAGACAGGCGGTGTAGCGACATGACGCGAAACAAGGCGATGGCCGGCGGCTTGCTGGTCGGGGCGCTGGCCTGGGTATCTCTGTTGCACTTGCTTTCCGGGGGAACCGGCCAGGCGAAGAGCCAACCGGCCAGCGACGGCAGTCGGGCGGCAATCAAGTTTCTGGACAAGTCCCAATTCTACAAGGAGGGCCGGGGCGAGGTATCGCTCCGCATGGACATCCTGGACGCGGCCGGCAAGCCCATCCTGGGTCTGACCAAGGAGAGTGTGAAGGTCGAGGAGGAGGGCAGCCCGGCGGAAATCGTGGCCTTCCAGGGGCCGGGAACGCAGCCCGTCAACGTGATCCTGGTGATCGACATCAGCGGCAGCATGGGCGATGACGGCAAGATGGCGGGGGCGATCGAGGCCGCCTTGAGCGCCGTTCAGGAACTCCAGCTCGGCCGCGACCGTCTGGGCATCATCGCGTTTGACAACCGCTTCGACGTCGTGCAGCCGCTGGAGACCTTGAGTGCCGGGAACAAGCCGCAGTGCGAATTGAAGATCCGCGCGTTGCAGCCGCGCGGCGGGACGGTGATCGGCATGCCGACGCTGGAGGCTCTGCAGTTGTTCGAGCGGCAAGCGCCCGACGGCCCGAAGGTGGTGATGGTCATGACCGACGGCCAGGACGGCTCGCTGGCCGGCGTTGTGGAAACGATTGCGGCGCAGAGCGACAAGAACGGCGTGCCGGTGTACACGATCGGGTTCGGCCGAGAGGCGGCGGAGGCCGAAGCGGTGCTCCGCGACTTGGCGCGAAAGTGCAAAGCGGAATTCTACCACGCCCCGACGGCCCAGGAACTCGCCAAGATCTATCGCTCGCAGGTCCAGGAACTGACCAACGAGTTCACCGTGACGTACCTTTCACCTTATCCTACGGCGGATGGGTTGCCGCGGCGAGTCGACATCGAGATTGCGGCGGCTGCGGGCACGCTGGCTGCCAGCACTAATTATCAAATCGGTTCGATCGTGGATAGCGGCGGCCGGGCTGCGCCGCAGGCTCAAGGCGGTTCCGGCGCCGTGGCGACGGCCTTCTCGGCCCTTGCCAAGCTGTGGGTTTTTGCCCTGTTGTTTGCGTTGCTGAGTGGCGCCCTGGTTGTTTCCGAAGTGACTCGCCTCCGTCCGCGGCTGCTGGGGCCGGGCAGTTCCCCGGCGCCGGCTCTGCCCGCGACCTCGGCAACGCAGCCGACCCCGACCCCGGCCGGCGCAGCGGCGGCCCCACGCAGGCCGCCGCCACCGCCGCCGAAGAAACCGATGGCGGGCGCCGGCCCCTCCGCCGCACCGCCGCATCCGGCCGCGCCTCGGCCTGCGGTCGGCCCGGCAACCGCGGGGCCGCCGACGCCGGCCCCGCCGCCACCCCAGCCGGTGCCCGTGCCGCGGCCTGCGCCGTCGCTGTCCGGCCCGCCGGGGACCAAGAGTACGATTCGTCCCATTGCTCCGCCACCGCCTCCACCGCCCGGCAAGCAGGGGTGAGTTGACCTCGGTACGGCCGAGCGGTGTTTGCCATCAAGGAATTCGACTGTCGTGTCCGCTCCCAGCCCTTCCCAAGCTCCCAGCGTTCTGCGTCCCCAACCGCCGGGTGCGCCGGGCCCTGTTCGCGGCAACGAGATCCAGGCTTGGATCGCATCCCTGGAGGCGCAGAAGAAGTCGCTGGGAAAGCGCAACCGTTACCTGGGAGTGTTCCTGGGGCTGGGACTGCTGTTGTTGATCCTTGTGCTGTGGTCGCTGTATCAGGCCGGCGTCCGTTCCTACGCCGTGTTGGAAGAAGTTCAGATTGCGCGCCACCCCGCCAACCAGGCGCGGCTGGAGATCTCGTTCCGCGTCGTCCATCCCGGCAAGGTCTACTTCCATCGCCAGTCCGGCAAGATTCGGGCGGAGGTGATCGACTATTTCAAGACGGCGGGCCTTCAAATGCGGCAGTGGTCGTGGATTTACGAACCGGGCCAGCCGATCGACGTCTCGATGCTGTACCGCGGCGCGCTGTGGCGGAAGACCCAGACGCAGAGTTTCCCCACGGCCGCGCAGGCCGACATCGTGGTGCTGATCGACACGACGGGTTCCATGAGCCGGAGCATCGCCACGCTCAAAGACAAGTGCATCGCGCTCTCGCAGGCCCTGCAGGCCAAGCGGTTGCAGCATCGCTTCGCCCTGATCGGCTTCGGAGACACGTCGGAAGAGCAATGGCTGGACCGGCGCGAATTTTCGGACGACGTCAAACAGTTCCAGCAGGCGGTGGCCGAGATTCGTCGCTTCGATGGCGGCGATCTGCCGGAGTCGGCCTTGGACGCCCTGGAGTCGGCCCTCACGTTGCCCTTTGCCGAGGCGGCCACCCCGCGCCTGTACCTGGTGACGGACGCTCAATACCATGAGCCGACGAAAAGCGGCGTCACGGTTCCCGACCTGGTGGCGAAAATGGCGGAGCGGCGCGTGCTGCTGAGCGTGTTCACCCGGCAGGAGTTCTTTCCTGACTACCAAAAGCTGACGGCAGGTTCCGGTAACGTCCAGGCCCTGGAGGACTTCGGCCAGGTTCTCAGCGAGGGCCGTGTGCTCGAAGATTGATCATGAAACCGTGTCCTCATTGCAGCAAACCGATTCCGGATAACGCCACGATTTGCATTGGCTGCGGCCGGTCCTTGCCGGGAGCCAAGCCGGTTGTGGGCCCGCCGCGTCCGCCCGATGCGAAAACGGCGTCTGGCAAGGGGCCGCCGCCGGCACCGCCCGGCTCAGCGCCGGGGGCAACCAGAGCCGCCGGCAAAGTGCGGGCTGTGCCGCCTCCGCCGCCCGGACGAATCCAGCCGGTCGGGCCGGGGCCAGGCGCCGGTACGGCGGCGAGTGCTGCGCCTGCTGCAGCGGCGCGTGCGGAGAAAAAGATGCCGCAACGACCCCCGCCGCCCGGTCCCATCATGGGGCCGGTCATCGGGACGCGCCAGTTGGAGGACCAGGCGGCCATCCTGGAGAGGCAAGTTCAAAGTGGCCGGCGGCGCTCGCTGCTGTTGGCAGCCGGCGTGGCGCTCACGTTGTTGTTGGGCGCCGGTCTGTGGGCCTGGCATCGAACGGCCACGGTGCTCAGCTACGCCCAACTGGATCCAGCCATTCGGCTCGAACGCCAGGCGGCGGACGCCGACCGCTTGACGCTGACGTATCGTCCCACCAGCAGCGGGAAAGTCGGCTTCCGGCGCCGCGACCAGGACCGCGAGACGGAATTGCTGGACGAAGTGGCCGGGGACGGCGAGCAGCAGCTCGATTGGCGCTGGCAGGGTGTCCAGGAGGGCGACGTGCTCAAAGTTGTTTCCCGGCGAGGCTGGTCGCTGCACACCGACGAACTGCAAGTGCCCGCGGCGCCACCGCGGCCCCCGTTGGGCCGGGCGATCGTTCAAGGCCAGGTGGTCAACGCCACCAACAACACCCCGCTGGCCGGCGCTCAGGTGCGGTTGGTGGGCACGCCCCTCAGCGCGGTGACGGACCAGGATGGCAAGTTTCGCGTGACCCAGGCCCCGGAAGGACTGGCCGCGATCGAAGTGGCGGCCGCAAATTTCAGCACCGACCAGCTGGAACGCGAGTTGCAGCCGGACCAGCCGACCGAACTCCGCGTGGCCCTTAGCCCCGGCATGGAGGCCGGCCAAATCCGCGTCGTGTTGACCTGGGGCGACCAACCTGCGGACCTGGACGCGCACCTGGAGGGGCCGCTGCCCAACGAACAGCGGTTCCATGTATTCCACAAGCAGAAGGGCGATCTGACCAGTCGCGAGTTCGTCAGCCTCGATGTGGACGACCGGGATGGTCAGGGCCCCGAAACCATCACGGTGCTGGGCGTCCTGCCGGGCAACTATCACTTCTTCGTCCACAACGCGAGTTCGGTGGAGGGCCAGGAGCAGGACAAGTACGCGCTGGCGCGTTCGGGCGCCGAAGTCAAGATCTACCAGGGCGGACAGACTTACCGCTTCCGGGCGAACAACGAATCAGCCGGCAATCTGTGGCACGTCTGCGACATCGACGTCACGCCGCAGGGAGCGACGGTCAAACGGTTGGAACGCTACGAATTCGCCACGGCCGAACAATCGCAGGTGTACGGCAAGTATGCCATGCGCACCTTGGCCAACCGCCAGCAGTGGGTGGGACTGTACGGCGGCACCGCCGATTCGGAATTGGCCGTGCAGCAAGGTTTGAACTGGCTGGCTCGGCATCAGGCCGAGGACGGCCATTGGGACAACGATTGCTTGCGGGCGTGTCCCGGCGGCTGCTGTGAGGAAGGCCCTGCCTGCTCGACTTCTGGCGACTCCCACGCGATGCCCTTTACCGGTTTGGCCCTGTTGGCGTTTCAAGCGGGCGGCCACTATTACTTCAACAATCAGAAGTACTCGGAGGTGGTCCGCCGAGGCGTGGAGTGGCTGGTCGAACAGCAGCGAGAAGACGGCGGACTGTACGGCAGCCCCAACATGTACGAACACGGGATCGCAACCTTTGCCCTGGCAGATGCCTGCGCGACCGCAGTGGCTTCTCAATCGGATGTTGAATCCAGGTATCGCAAGGCCGCCGAAAACGCCGTCCACTTGATCGTCGAATGTCAGAAACCAGACGGCGGCTGGCGCTACTCGCCGGATCGCCGCGGAGACAGCGATACCTCGGTTTCCGGCTGGCAGGTCCTGGCCTTGGAAGCCGCCAAGGAGGCCGAGATCAAGGTCGATCCTGGCTGCCTGCAGAGAGCCGTTGCGTACTTCCAGACCTGTCAGATCGGCGATTCGGGAAGAACGGGCTACCAGGGCAGCCACCAGATCAGCGAGGCAA
Organism: uncultured Pirellulaceae bacterium; assembly: GCA_964486845.1. GTDB lineage: Bacteria > Planctomycetota > Planctomycetia > Pirellulales > Pirellulaceae > Anammoximicrobium. Next base: position 3,316 of record CAZAQY010000260.1, on the reverse strand, counting down.
CGAGCGGCGTTGGGATGCTGGTCCACGCCTTCCTGCTCGAGAAGCCTGATGATGATTGGTGCCGCAGGGGGGGCGAGTACCTCGCCCAGTTGGCTGAACAACAATGGGGCAACAACCGGGTCGGCCCCAAGGATTATTACTTGTGGTACAATTGCACCTTAGCCATGTGCCAGCATGGCGGCGAACTCTGGAAACGCTGGAACGATGTCGTCCGGGAGCATGTCCTGCGACTGCAGAACAAGGATGAACAGTCGTGCCTGCGCGGCAGTTGGGATTGGCAAGGCGACTGCTGGGGGAGCCAGGGCGGCCGGATCTACACCACCGCCCTGGCTACGCTGACACTGGAAGTCTACTACCGCTACAGCAGCGACCGAGCCAAGGTCTACGACGAGAAACCCGTATCCGCCCCGCCGGGAGAGAAGTCTGGCGGGCCGGGTCCGAAGCAGTGAATGCCCCATGTTTTACGGCCAAGCGATCAATGACTCGCACAAGGGACTGTTCGTGTTCCTGGTGGACCAGTCCCGGTCGATGTCCGGCGAATTGGAAGGCGGGGCGAAACGCCGGATGCACGTGGCGGCAGCCTTCACGAACGAGTTCATCCACAACCTCTGCATCCAGTCCTCCCAGGCCGACGGCTGCCACGACATCGCGGACGTGGCTGTCTTGGGATACCACACCGGGGCCGGCGGGCAAGTGGTTGTCCAATCCACACTGGCCGGCCCGTTGGCCGAGCGGGAACTGTGGAGCGTCCGTGATCTGGGCCAGCGCCCGTTGCGGATGGACAAGAAACGCCACGTGGTCTTCGACGACGAGACAGGCGAGGAGATCGTGACCTACGCGGACGCCCCGGCATGGATCATGCCGCGTTCCTTGGGCGACGCGCCGCTGAACAGCGCCCTGCAATGCGCCGCCGAAATCGTCCAGCGGTGGATCGCGGAGCATCCGCAGAGTTTTCCGCCGGTGGTCGTGCTGATCACCGGTGGCGAGAACGGTGAGTCCGACTCGCCGCTGCCGCTCGCTCAGCATCTGCGGAGCCTGGCGACCGCAGACGGTCAGACGCTGCTGTTGGTCGAATATATCGCGGAGGGCATCGAACCGCTGCACTTCCCCGGCCACCTCGAAGGTTTGGGCAACGAGACCGCACGCTGGCTGTTTCTCGCCTCCAGTCGGCTGCCGGGCTTGATCCTCAGCCGCGCCCGGAACGAAGGGTTCGACGTGCGTCCCGGTGCGCGGGCGATGACGATCAACGAAAACATCGCTGGCTTTCTGAAATTTCTGGAATGGGGAAAGCGCGGTCGCGAGTTCTCCGAAATCCGCCGCCTGCTCGGTTACCAGCAAGCAATCGGCGTCAATCGGAAAGGCCTGTTCCTGGTCGACCAGTCGGCGGCCATGTCGCAAGAATGGGCCGGCAGCGGGCAGACGCGGATGCAGACCGCCGTCGAGATCACCAACGACTTCATCCAGAATCTGGCGCTGAAGGCCACCCGGGCGGCCGGGATCGCCGACATGCTGGACGTGGCCGTGCTGGGGTACCGGACCACCGCCGGCGGACGAGATGTTCTTGAACCGGTATTTCAGGGAGCCTTGGTAGAACCGACGATCCAGACTATCTGCCAGGTCAGTTTGCAGCCGTTGCGGATGGAGATCCGTACCTATCGGTTCCTCGACGAAGACACCAAGGAAGTGATCGAGAGTCAAGTCGAAGCGCCCGTGTGGATCGAACCGGTCGCCGAGGGCCAGGCGCCGCTGGGCGGCGCCCTGCGGCGGGCTCGAGAGATCGTCGAAGGCTGGATTCAGGAACACCCCCAGAGCTTTCCTCCGATCGTCATCCTGATCACCAGCGGCGAGCACAACGGACCGGTGTGGCCGCTGGCCGATGCCGAGCAGCTGAAAAGCCTGGCGACGGACGACGGCGAAGTGCTGCTGCTGGTCCGGTACCTGGCCGTCGCCAGCGCCGAGCCGCCCATGTTCCCGCACCGCCGCGAAGAAATCACCGACGACGCCGGACAACGACTGTTCCCGATCGCCAGTGCCCTGCCGCCGCTGCTGTATCAGCGAGCCCAGGAGAACGAACTGGCCCCCCAACCAGGCGCCCGAGCGATGATCATCAACGGCGACCTGAAAGAACTCTTCCGCCTCCTGGAATTCGCCTGCGAGTAGCCGCACCGGCCGCTATCTTGCCGGAAGCCGGTGGCGATATTCGCCCTGGTACAGTCCGATGCTCTCAACAGGAATCGCCTCGAACGCCGGCAATTCCTTCCGCAACCGGGCGTCGGGGCGCAACGCGAAGTTGCCCGCGGCCGGGTCCGCGAAACCGAGGTCGACCGGCTCCGGCGCCGTCCCGGCGAGGTTGACAAAGCCTTTGTACTCCACCGCCTTCGCCACACCGCTTGCCGCCCCCCGCGTATTGACCGCCAAGTTCTCCGCGATCTCCAATTTGTCGAGCAGCTTCCTCACGTTCCCGTCATCCGTGCTGTTCGCGTCGTCTGAGGTGCGATCACCAGTTGCCTGTTCTCCGTGGGATGATGAGCGAGTTCCAACGTGACGGTACTCATGGCAAATCTCCACCGTTGGGCGCCCCGCGTTGGCGCCTTCGCCCTGCAGCTTGTCGTAGATCTCCTTCACCGCGCAGCTCATGGAGCGCGGGGCTCCTTCGCTTGGTATCTGGCAGGGTCCTGCAAGCCGTTCTCGGCAAATCCCTTCAGACGCAGTTGGCAGGCGTCGCAGCTTCCGCAGGCCTCGCCCGCTGGGCTCGGGTCGTAGCAGGTACAGGTCAGGCCGTAGTCGACGCCCAGCGACAGCCCTTTCCGGATGATCTCGGCCTTCGTCAGCCGAATGAGCGGCGTGTGGATGGTGACCGGCCGTCGCCCCTCGACCGCGGACCTGGTGGCCAGGTTCGCCATCCGCTGGTAAGCGTCGATGTACTCCGGGCGGCAATCGGGGTAACCGCTGTAGTCGATCGAATTCACGCCGATGAAGATGTCTCCGGTGTCGAGCACCTCGGCCCAGGCCAGCGCAAACGAGAGAAAGACCGTGTTTCTGGCCGGCACGTAGGTCACCGGAATGCCGGGGGACATCTCGTCCAGTTGACGATTCTTCGGAACGGCGATCGGCGCGGTCAGGGCGGAACCGCCGATCGCCCGCAGGTCGATGTTCACCACCAAGTGATTGTCTACCCCCAGAGTCGCGGCGACCCGCCGGGCGGCGTCGATCTCCGCATCGTGCCGTTGCCCGTAGCGAAACGTGATGGCGTGCGGTCGGTAGCCACTGGCCTTCGCGATCGCGAGGGTGGTCGCGGAATCAAGACCGCCGCTCA
>CAZAQY010000259.1:8420-11683 GCA_964486845.1 uncultured Pirellulaceae bacterium | reverse complement strand
AAGGCGATGATCGAGCAGGGCGTGGTCGGCAAGCCGTCGAGCGCGATTTACCGCGAGTTCATTTCGGCCAAGGATCTGGCGGATCAATGGCCCGCCAGTTCCTGGATGTGGAAGCTGGCGGAAAGCGGCGGTCCGCTGTACACGCTGTCGGTCTGGTCGATCGACCTGCTCCGCTGGCTGTTCCAGACGGAGATCGTCGACGTGCATGCGGCGGTCAAGTACAGCCCGCTGGAGAAGCTCGGCGGCACGCTGGGCTACGACGCCGCGGCCACCGTGCGGTTGGCCAACGGCATCGTCGGCAGTTTGCAGTACAGCGGCAACGTGACCCGCGTGTCGTCCACGTCGCGACTGGAAGTCGTCGGCGACTCGAACTGCCTGCTCGACGCCACCTGGAACGACAAGCTGACGGTGTTCGGCGATGATCCCGCCAAGACCGAGTGGAACGTCGGCGAGCCGGGGCCACGGATGTGGGGCCACCAGCAGATGGACGAGTACTTCGTGCGCTGCATCCAGCAAGGCCAAGCGCCGTCGATCACCCCGCAAGACGGCCGCCGAGCCATGGAGATCGCGCTGCAGATCGTCCAGAACGCGCAGTAGCATTTGCGCACCGCTGTGCGGGCGGTCGGCGAGGTTGTGGAGTGCGGCGCCAAGGTTTTGGAGTGCGGCGCCTTGTCGCCGCTTTGAACTGATCGTTGCGCCGCTCGGGCGGTTTGTGTTCCGCCTTTGGGTGTGACAACCTGGATCATGCTCCTGAACCCGAAGATCGCGGACACTACAGGCCGCCATCCAAAGCGGTGACAAGGCACCGCACTCCAAAATGGGGCCGCCATCCAAAGCGGTGACAAGGCACCGCACTCCAAAATGGGCGCCGGCGTGTGTCAGGAGGATCATTTCCCTGACGCCGGCGTCTTCCAGCCAGGCCAGATTGAATCCATAGTGCTGCTTGCTCGCGATCAGGTGGATCACGCGGTCCGGCGTTTGACAGATCGACAGATAGCCGCGCGGTTCGGCCGAGTCGGCGCTCATGGTGAAATTCCCGGTGTTGCCGCCGCCATCGACCGTGCGCGGCGGGCCGTCGTCGCTGATCAGCCGCTGTATGGCCCGTTTGCGGCCGTCGTCGTGCGGCAGAGCGGTGAACAGCCCCGAGACGGGACGCTGCGTGCCCGAAGCGCCGGTAATGGTCACGTTCTTGCCAAACGAGCAGAACGGGATCGACCCTTCCTGCAGCCGCAGGATCGCCAGCCGCTGGCCACCGCCCAGGCCCGGAAACGGACTGGCCGAGTAGGTCCACGTCTTGCCCAAATCGTCGGACACGACCGTATGAACGGGGCGTTCATCGAAATCGCCGGTCTCGCTGCCCATGCGAAAGCTGCCCGGTTGGATGCGGACGAATTTCATGCCCAGAGAATTCTGGAACATCTCTGGGGCAGACGAGGAATCGGCCGCCGGCAAGGCGGCCGTCCAGGCGAGGCTCAGCAGCCCGCATAGCCCAACGATACGGTTCCGTTTCATGGCGAATCTCCCGTTGCCCTTCCTACGCCATCGGCAGCACGATGGCCAGCAACATCGTCACCGCCAGGCTGAACGTGCCCAGCACGACCAGCATCACCGTCCACGACTTCAGGGCCTCGATCTCGGTCAGCCCGCTCATCTTGGCGACGATCCAGAAGCCGCTGTCGTTCATCCACGATGCGACCAACGATCCGCCGCCGATCGCGATCGCCAGATACACCGGATGGAAGCCCAGCGATTCGGGACTGGCGATCCCGGCCAACATGGCCGAACCGGTGATCATGGCCACCGTGCTGGAGCCTTGAGCGGTCTTCAGCACGGCGGCGATGGCGAAGCCCAAAACCAGCAGCAGCAATCCGCCGCTCCCGCCGGCGCCGGCAAACAATTGCTGTATCGCCTCGCCCACCTTGGCCACCTTCAGCATGTCGCCGAACGCCCCGCCGGCGGCCGTAATCAGGATGATCACCCCGCCGCTCATCAGCGCCACCTCGACCGCTTTGGCCATTTCCGGCAAGGCCAACCGCCGCTGCTTGACCAACATCGCCACGGCGATCAAGCAGGACAACAGCAAGGCGAAGTTCGCGTTGCCCACCATGCTTGTCAGGCCGGACGCTTGGGCCAAGTGGCGAGCGCCAGGCGAAGCGATCTCGTCCGGCGACCGCAGCCATTCGGCCAACTGCTCCTCCTGTTGCGCTCGCGAAATGCCCGCTTGCTGCAGTTGCGGCCGCATCAGGCTCTTGGCCGACGCCTCGACGATCGTGTTCATCGAGATCAATACGACGGGCAGCACGACGGGCAGGATGCTCAGCCACAGCGGCGGCAGTTGCGAGTCGTCCAACGGTTCCGGATCGGGCTGGTCGCCGATCGGCCGCATGGCGATCGGCATCCAGCGATTGGCCAAGTACGCGAACGTCAGTCCGGCAGCGGCAGACGGCAGCGCCACCAGTCCGCCCATCAGAATCATGAAGCCCACATCGACTCCCAGCGTGGCGGCAATTACCAGCGGGCCCGGAGTCGGCGGGACCAGCGTGTGGGTGATCGCTCCGCCGCCGCCGATCGCCAGAATGTACAGCAAGTAATTGCGGTGGGTGCGGCGGTACAGCGAACGCGCCAAGGGGACCAGCAAGTAGAAGACTGTGTCGAAAAAGACGGGGATGGCCAGAACCCAGCCGCTGGCCGCCAAGGCGATCGGCGACCGCTTCTCGCCGAACAACCGCAGGAACGAGCGCACGATGCGGTCGGCCGCCCCGCTGTCCAACATGCACTTGCCGATCACCGCCGCCGTGCCGATGACGATGCCGATTTTGCCGGCCGCCGAGCCGAAGGACGTGGCGACGCGCGCGATCGAATCGGCCCAGTGGCCCTCGCCCAACAGGGCCACCGCCAGAACGCTGACCGCCATGGCGGCCACGATCAGCGTAATGAACGGATTGATCTTGACGACGATGATCAGCCCCAGCACGACGGCCATGCCGATGCCGAGAATGACCAGCGGCCAGACAACGCCGGGCTGGGGAACCGACGGGGCGGTTGCCGGCGCGCTCGCTGCGTCGCCGGCGGCCGTCGCGGCAGACGCAGACGACTCGCCGCCCGTGGCCAACGGCCAACAGTAGCCCACCCAAGCAAGAAGAACCAGAAAGCCCGCGATTGCCGCTCGCCGTTGAATCATGCCGCCACCTCCAGAAGGACAAGCGGCAAGTATCGAATTCACGGGGCCGAAAGTCAAGCAACGCAGGCCGGGGCCGGCCCCC
>CAZAQY010000259.1:0-8320 GCA_964486845.1 uncultured Pirellulaceae bacterium | reverse complement strand
CAAAAGAGTTTCAGGAAGCGGTGTTCTTGCTGATCATCACACGGAGTGTGATGGCCACTTTGCCCCCAAAAGAGTTTCAGGAAGCGGTGTTCTTGCTGATCATCACACGGAGTGTGATGGCTACTCTACTCGACGGTGAGCAGGGCAGGTTGAGGCGACGATGGGCCGGGTATAGAATCACTGGAGAAATCGAGTCCTTGGCAGCGTTCGAGAAATGACTGTCGCCGCGTCAAAGTAGCCATCACACTCCGTGTGATGATCGGCAACAAACACTGGACAGCTATTTCTCGTACGCTGCTTACGCCCTCCAAGCCCCCACGCTCACCAGGAGTGCCTGATGTCTCGGAGCAACTGTTTTCTGCACGGTCTGTGGTGCGTAGCGATCGCTGTGTCCGGCCTGCAGGCGTGCTCGGCGCAGGTCGCGGCGGCGGACGTCGAGCGGGCGGTCGACGCCCAGGCGACGATCACCTATCTGCTCGGCTGCCAGAAGCCGAACGGCGCGTTCGGGCCCTATGGCCACGCTCACAGCGACCTGGCGTGGAACTATCCGGCCGTACACGCCTTGATGCTGCTCGGCGAGCCGATCCCGCGGCCCAAGGACTGCCTGGTCCACGGCACGTGGGCGGCCTTTCGCGAGCCCGACGCGCACCGGACCAATCTGCACTGGGACCTGTACCAGAAGGTCCAGCTGAATCTGTTGTTGCACGAGGCTGCGGGCTTGCCGATCGCCGTCTTTCCCGGCCAGCGCGACGACGGCCGGCGGCTGGAACTGGGCAACCGCTGGACGCTGAAGTTCCAGGACCGCAAGGGCGCCTACTACGGGCCCTACGGCGTCGGCCTGTTCTACGACATCTCGACGCTGTGGTACATGATCAGCGCCCTGACGGGCCTGGACGGCACGATCGGCAATCCGGCGTTGGCCCAAGAGTTCATCGTGGCTCGGCAGAGTGCCAACGGCGGATTCGTCGATGCCTACCGCGTCGATACGCCGCCCGATCCGGCGGCAGCGCATCTGGTCATCACCTACCACGCCGTCATGGCGTTGCGGGCGCTGGGCCTCGATGTGCCTTGTCGGGACGCCTGCGTCGAGTTCCTGCAGGCTTGCCAAACGCCCGACGGAGGCTTTCGCTGGAGTCCGACACACGGGGCGCACAGCAACCGGGCCGACGTCTGGTACACCTGGGCGGCCGTCCGCGCGTTGGACGCCCTCAACGCCCGGCCTCGCGATGCGACGAAGTGCGTCGCCTGGATCAACTCGTTGCAGAATCCCGACGGCGGTTTCGGCGACCGGCCCGGTTGGGACTCGCGGATCTACAGCACGTACTATGCCGTCCACGCCTTGCAGATCCTCACTGGCGACGCGCGCAAAGCCATTGCCGCCAAACGTGTTTCCCGGACCGTCGAAGAGATCCCCGACGGCAAGTACCGGATCTTCCAAGCCCATTTCAAGTCGGCCGCCGATTTGGCGGGCAGCCAGGCGGACATGGTCGACGAAGTACACAAGATGGGCTTGCACCTGATCGGCGCAAAGACCGAGGACGTGGCCGCGGCTCGGATGCACGTGGCCGAAAAAGGCTACGCGTTGGAAGTGCTGGCCAATCCAGAGAACTATTCCCACAAGCTCCGCTGGCTCGGCGGCGACCCAGCCGACCATGTCTCCAACTGGCTGGTCCCGCCGCGGAAGACGCCGGACGAGAGTCAGCAATGGACACAAGCCAACGCAACCGGAAGGTCGGGGCTGCCCTGGGAAGCATTCAAGGAACAGGTCATCGGGCCGGCGCTCAAGCTGGGCACGGTCTTCTACCCCGAACTCGACTTCTCCATGACCAACGCCTACATGGTCTACGACGACGGGTTGGACGGTCAGCCGGGCTACAACGCCTTTCTTGCCGCACTGGGGTGGCCGGCCTGGGACTGGGTGCGTCAGACGCCGTACCGCGAGCGGTGGGTGGGCAAGCTTCCGGCTCTGGCCGACGGCGATGCCCATGGCGATTTGGCGAAGTGGCGTTCGCGCCCCGAAAAGCAGCGCGTCCTGTACCTTGCCCCCAGCCACGAACTGCCGCACTTCCTGGACGCCTGCCGCAACGGCCGCACGGTCTGCGTCATCCGCGACCCGCGCGAGCCGGAGGGAGCGGTGTTCTACGGCACGCAATCCGCTGTGGCCTACGTCCAACGCCACCGGTCCGAATGGCAATGGTGGACCAGCGACTCCGACAATCCACGCTAGGACACTCGTGAGCGGCTGCAGACAACATGTCGGAGCGTCGCAGCAGCGCGGGAGACTAAAGAACCTCGTACACGTCGAGAAAGACGTGGGATTTCCCGAAATTCGATCGCCGCGCAGCGTGCCTCCCGTGACAGGAATGAACAGGCGCTGCCCCAAGGGCCCGTCGATCGTCTGCGGCGGATCGACACTTGCCTGCATTTCGAACAACGGCTTCAACTCGATCATGTCATGCTCACCAACCGAGATTCCTTGCCTTCCCGTGCGGCGGCCACTTCATCGAACATTCGCTTTCGCGCCACCAATCGTCTTCCGCCCTTGCTAGAATGCTCATCGCAAGGACATGCACGTGCTGAGTCGGCCGGTTCCCGGCAGGCGCGGCGTTGGGTGCGTGTCCTGGCGATCGTTGAAACATGTAATTGCCGTTTGGTCCAGAGCAGGAAACCGCGTTATGGGCTTGTCTCGTTGCGTTGTGAATGCCGTCAAGCGATTTTGGGTCTGCCTGGCTGGCTTGATCTGTCTGGCCGGCGCGTCGGACGGTGAACGTGAAAAGGCGAGCGGTCCGCCGGCGGTGGTTTCGCAGCGCGAGGCCGGACTGGAGCAGGCGGTGTTCAGCGTAGAACTGACCGATCCGGTATTCGCCGACAGACCCGCACGCGTTCATCGCGTGGTTCAGTTCAAGGACGGAAACGGTTTTCCGGCGGGCTATGCGATGCGGGTGACGGCCGAGGTCTGCACCGACAACAAGTGCAAGATCGTGGAAGTGACCATGTATTGGAACGCGGTGGGGGATTACGAGCGGCTCGAATGCCCTCCGGGAAACCCGCTGACCAAGAAGGAGCACGTCCCGTTCACGGCCGCTGACTATGCGAAACTCGACGGGATTCTCAAGGACCGGGAGTCCATTCTGGCCAGGCATTCGCTGGCCTTTCTGGCAAAGCCCGTCGAAACCGACCTGGGCATCGATGCCTTGTCGGGCGCGACGCCGCTGACCGTGCAGGAATCGGTGGTCCAGGACGCCGCTTATACCAGTTGGGCGCTGTGGCACTGGGCCAACGGAGGAATCGTCCAGAAGCTGCGCGGCGTGACCGAGCAGCGCTGTACTTTGCCCTACCTGAGACAGCTGCTGCGTTCTCAGAACCGGAGCTACGTCGATTTCGCCCTGAAGCACATCCTGGCTCAGCGTCCTCTCGAGTCCCAGTTGCTGGACGATGTTCTGCACGTCTTGGAGCATGGCGACCGGGAGCAGATCGCCCTTTCGCTGCAATTCGTGACCGGCGCGGCGCGGGACAAGCAGCAGTTGCACGCCCGCCTGATCGAGTCCTATGGCCGGATGAAGAGCATGTACAGTCCGATGATCTTGGACTATTTCGCCGCCCAGCCCGAGCTGCCTTTGACGACGCTGGAAGGCCTCACGACCTGCCTCGATCGGCTGCCGTACTTCCACGTCCATCTGATACTCCGATTGCTGGAAGAGCGGAAGTTCTTTTCCAAGAAGACGGAATCCGATGTCGTTCGACTGCTGGACGGGGATGACTTCTTTATCGCCCGGCGCGCGAGCGAACATCTGCTGAACCAGGACCTGAGCGGCGAGGTGAAAGAAAAAGTGCATGCCTTCCGCCAGCGGAACCGCGACCGGTTGTAGCCGCGGCCCATGCTTCTCGTTGACAGCGGTGTGTCGATGCTGGTCGGACCTACTCCACCACCTCGTACGCCGCGCTGCCGCGAGCGGCCCGCTGCTGGTTGTAGCCGGCTTGGATCTCCGCGAGGCTCAGAGCGCGCCGATAGATCTTGACCTCGTCCAGCAGGCCGACGAAGGGCTGCCAGCTGGAACCGATCGAGAGGTCGCTGCCGGCGACATCCAGCGCGCCGGTGAACGCGGCCGGGATGGCTTGCTCGCTGTCCAGGACGCCGTTGTAGTAGTACCGGGTCTTGGCGCTGGCACGGTCGACCACGATCACGAGATGCGTCCAGGCGTTCTCTGGAATGCCTCCGCTCGGCCGGTTGGCACAGGTGACTCGGTTCGCGTCCCGCATCTCGATGAAGGGTTTTCCCTCCGCGGTGATGTTCAAGTTCCACCCGGTGTCCGGAAAGCGGTCCTTGCTCATGAATCGCCGCCGTGCATCGCCCGAATCGATCTTGAGTTCCGTCGGGCAGATCCACAGCTCGATGCTGAAATCGCCGGTGCCGAAACGCAGGGTCGGGGCGTCCTTGACGACGGCGCTGTGGGCCACCGCATCGCACAGCAGGGACGCGCCGAACGCCCCCTTGGCCCGCTTGGTCCAGACCTCGGCATCGTTGCGGCAGCCGGAGTGGTCTTCGGCGGTGTAGGGGTCGTCCTCGTCGAACGTCCAGTGTGCCGCGAGCCCATGGTCGTTGGCGACCTGCTGAGGCTGGGCCTCGCTCGCCGCCGCCCGCGCTCGCGGCCGGCGCTTCGGCGGCTGCGCGAGTTCCTCGGCCGTGCCCAGACGCAGGTTGTCGATGTAGAAGGTGCTGGCGGCGTCCGTCGTGCTGGAGATCCCCAACCAGTGGACCTCGCGAAAGGCGCTGTTCAGGTACGGAAACTCCAGGGCCACGGGCTCCAGTCCAGGACCGCGCAGGGCGAACTGGTACGTTCCGGGAGTCCCCTCGCCGAGCGCGATGGCGATCTCGACGTGGACCCATTCGCCCAGCGGCATCGTGGCGACCTCGCGGCCGCCGGCCGTCACTTTGCCATCGGGGGCCACCGACACGGTCGGGCCGATCACGTAGGAACTGCCTTCGTATTGGCGCACTTCCACGAAGAAACGGGCCGGCGCGTCTCTGGAGTTGAGCATGTCCCAGGCGAGCTTGACCTGGCCGCCGGTGTACGTCTTCCGGTAATAAATGTGCGGCGTCCACCCGCGCGTCTGCCCAGGCGCGTCGGTGAACTTCAGGCTCTGACGGCCGCCGGCGGCTGTGTCTGTGGACACCCGGATGGCAGCTCCGTTCTCGCCCTCGATGCAATCGCCGTCCAGGGGCAGCGCGTCGGGCACGTCCGACTCGAAGTCCAGATTGGCGACGAACGGGAGTTCGACCGGCGGCGGGATCTCCTTGAGCGTGCGGTTGGGAAACTGCTTCGGCAGGCCCACCCAGGCCGGATCGCCGTACAGGCCCGTTTGGCGCAGGTCGATGGGCTGGAAGCCGAGGCCCAGCGCCGGAGAGTTGGCCCGCAAGCCGAAGTCGCCCCGCGCCGGATCCACGAACAACGGGTCCGCGACCGCGGAGCCCGCGTCGTTGCCTTGGGCTTGCCAGGCCGCGAAGTCCCGGCCGGCGAAGACGGGGGCTCCGGCGGTGCTCCAGTACAGATTCCGCCCCAGCTGCCAATCGCCGTTCTTCCAGACGCCGCCGAGCATCTGCGGGATGTCGGCATAGACGATGTTCCCTTCGGCGATGTAATGGCAGGGGACGTCCTCGCGGCACCGCTGCAGCTGGCCCGCTCCGCCGAAAGCGAAGATGTTGTTGCGGATCGTATTGTCCTTGCCGTAATGCTGGAACAGCGGGCAGGTCCGGACCCGGTACACGACGTTGTTCTCGATCAGGATCTCCGAGCTGCCTTCGTCGGGGTAGATGCCGGAGCCGTGGGACACAGGGGCATAGTTGTAAACGTCGTGGATGTGGTTGTAGCGCTCCGTGGTTCCCGGCGAGATGCCCAGCGTGTAAATGCCGCCCATGTCGCCCAGCCCGTCGCCGTTCCCCAGATGATGAATATGGTTGTGGTCGAGGGTGTTGTGGTTGGCGGAACTGGGCTGGAAGCCCCAGGACCAGCCGCACGAGATGCCCGAGTAGTCGAAGTCGGCGATCTCGTTGTGGGTCACCGTGTTGTGGGAGCTTCGGCCGATCCAGACGCCGTGCGCGCCGCGGAACTGGTACGAGCCGTCGTGAATGAAACAGTTGTCCACGGTGATGCGTTCGGTGGGCGTCGCTTCGTGGAGCCCCCAGCCGCCGCCGATGTAAACGCCGCCGCCGCCCAGGTCGCGCAGATGACAACGTTCCAGACGCACGTCCGAACAGCCTTCCGCCATCCAGGCCCCGTGGGCGCCGGTGTGAGCGATCTCGCAGCCCTCGAAACTGGCGTGGCTCAGTCCGCGGGCCTGAATCAGTCCCGGCTGGTAGATCTCGCCCTGCCCCGGGTTGCGAATCCACCGCAGCTGCGAATTCGTATGCCGGAAGGCCAGGCCGCGAAAGTGCAGATGCTCGACGAAGGCATCTTTGGCAGGCTCGCCCTTGAACTCGATCAGCGTCGAGGTAATCCGCGGGGCGATGGCCTCGATGCCAGTCATGGCCTCGCCCGGCAGCGGGTAGTAGTACAGCCTTCCCGCGGCCTCGTCCAGATACCATTCGCCCGGAGCATCCAGGCCTTCGAAGGCGTTTTCCACGTAGTACCGCTGCTGCTTCTCCCAGCGGCCCATCGGCCAAGGCGCCCCTTCGCGGAGCGTGACCAGGTTCGCCTCCGTGTCCAGGGACCGGATGTGATGAATCGACGTTTCCCAGGAGTGATAGACGATCAGCACGATGTCGTGCGGGTTGGTCCACTGCTTCAAGTCGCCGTCGCGGAAGTAAAACGAACGCGAGTCGTCTTTCGAAACGGGACCCTCCGTGCGCAGGAACTCACGCTGGTTCGGTATCCGGGCACGAGGGCGGCGCTGGCCGTTGACAAAGAGTTGGTTGAATCGCCAGGCGGCACCGTCCGGTCCTTTCGGCAGATCGGCCCGCCACAGCTTGCCGTCGCAGCGCGTAAGGCTTTGGGGGCTGTCGTCGAGTTGCCAACCCCGGATGGGCATGCCGCCGCTGACGACCGGTGTCTCGCCGGCATACGCCGCGTAGGTGACCGGACCGAGCGCCGTGCCCGAGTCCGCGGCGGTGAACACGAGCGGCTTGCTCAGCGGGTACGTCCCGCCGCGCAGCAGCACGGTGATCGGGCCCTGTTGGCCGCCAGCGGCTGCTTTCAGTTCCCGGATGCGCTCCTGCGCTTTGCCGAGGGTCGCCAAGGGGCCATCGGTCTGATCCGCGTTCGGAGCCGCCGGGCGGCCCGACCAGGTGTCGTTGCCGCTGGGCGAAACGTGCAGAACCAGCGCTGGGGCCTGCTCCGCAGCGCTGACCGCGGGCGCGCCAGCCACCGCCGGCATGATCGTCGCGCAAGCCGTCAGGACGGAACAGAATCCCGTCCGAGTGCGGAACACAACCCCAGCGGATGCCGTTCGCCGCAGCGACGTGTGCGAATTCAGATCTCGAGTAAGCATGATGCGGTCTCCTCGTTTTGCGGGCGAGCAGGAAGCTTGCCGCCGTCGCAGGCGGCAAAACGATGCATTTGGAGTTGGCAGCGTTTGAGAAACCACTGTCCCGTGCTTCTTGCCGATCATCACACGGAGTGTGATGGCTACTTTGACGGAGCGAGTCTTCAGGGCTGTCCGGGTCACCGACCCTTTGCCCCAAGGCTCTCAACACGTCGCTATCCTCCGGTTGGCCGTCCGTATTCTACCACCACATCGGTTTCGCGGGCAGGCTCAGTTGGACGCAAGTCGCATTCCACGGGTGCCGGAGAACTCGATATCTGACGCTGGGAAGCCTTGAAAACAGTGTAGTTTGGAATCGGCCGGCGGCTGGCGATCGCCAGGAGAATCGACCAGGCGGCGCCTACCGCGATGCAGGTGCCGTCGATGAATAGCCTCGAAGCGACTGCCGCCGGCGCCGGTACCGACCTGCCATCGTCCGAGTTGCATTTTAGCCGCCCTGCCACACGCAGGCAATTTTGTCCTTGGGAACCCAGCCGTTCACATGGAAATCCAATGCAAATCCTAACCCAGACGCAGATCGTTGTGCAGGCTCCGTGGCGTGTCCGTGGCCCGTTTCAACGGTTTCGATGTTGCGGTTCTCGCTCGGCGTCCGGCGTTGCCAGGTTCGAGCGGCTCGAAGACGATGCGGACACGGGCGTGCAGTGCGCCGGCGACGCGGCGCAGCGTGCTCAGCGAATGACCCTCGTAGCCCGGGGATTCCAGGCGACTGACGACCCAATCGCCGTGCCACGTCTTCGGGGATGTGAGCTTTCTCGCGCCGTTCTCGATCTTGAGTCCACGC
>CAZAQY010000258.1:0-11701 GCA_964486845.1 uncultured Pirellulaceae bacterium | reverse complement strand
CGGAAAAATGACGACAAGGTCCCATTTCGCTTCCGCCGAGATCAGGAGTCCTGACTTTCCGATCCGCCATAGCGACTCGGACATCGCCCCTGGGCCAAGCCGCCGTCCCTGTCAATCTGGGCTGTTAAACAGCGCCTCCTCGAACGGCCCGGGGCTGTTAACACAGAACCGGGAGAGCGTGAGAGCTTCATACCGATAGTGGGTGGAATGGCACATTCCGGATAGATCGGTCGAGTTCTCACGCGACAAAAGAGAGCTTGGCATCCTTTACTGCCGTCGTCGCAAATCCCTTTGTGGCATAGGGATATACGGACAGAGCCGAGAGCGGTTTTGGTGCGTTAACCCGTGGGTCGCGGATTTCGGATTTGCGGGAATTAGCTCACCTGGCTCAACACGTATAGAAACCTCCTGGCCCATCCGAACGAGGACATGCGCGCTGCTTTGCGTGGAATCCGTGAGTTCGGACTCGTCGCGTGAACGCGTCACTGTGCCGAGCAGATACAGGGCCTGACGCTCGACGTCGGGGGTGGATGGGCTAGACGCCTCACGCCGCTGAATCAGGTTTACGACGCCGCCATTTGTTGCCGTTCGCGTCTCCCCAAAGTCCAGACACCATTTAGCCGCATTTTCCGGCCGTCTGAAGTATTGTAGACTCCGCTGAGCGGGTCTAGCGCGACGGCGCGAAAACCTGGACCTGACCGGGCCGGCCCGCTCGTTCTTTCCGTCAGGGCCATCCATCAGGAGATGGCAGGATGCACGACAGAATCGAGCGACTGCTGCAAGCTCTGACAGGGCTGCAGCAGTTCGGACAGGCGTTGGCGAATGTGGTCACGCGGATCCAGGAAGACGTCGGCCGATTGGGGCTGCCTCCAAGAGCCGCTTATCAACAAGCCCTGTCTGACGATTTGCCGACCCGTGACGACGTTGTCCCGTGGGTTTCGCGGTTGCAAACTACGCGGCACCTACTGCGGGAATGGTGGCAGGATTGGTGGCGCGCCGATCGCTTGCTTGAGGACATTCGGCCGTTCGTCGACCAAGCTGCCGATCCCCCGGCAGCGAGCTGGTCCTTTCGGTTGCGGGTGCATCTCGAAGAACTGCAGACATGGCTTCGTGCCACCATGCCTCATCCACCAGGAGAGGCCGAATCCGCAGATCCAGCAATACGGTCGCAGGAATTGCGACGATTCGTCGGTTGTGCGCTGGCGAACTCGTCTCCAGGCAGTTGCCACGGGGAGTACTGGGAAGTAGTGCAACTTGCGCCGACGTTACTGGGCGGCGGCATGCCAGAAGACTGGCTCCAACAACTGCAGGCCCTCGATGGTTTCCGCCCGTTCCTGCGAGCATGTTTTCGCCATTTAGGCGACAATGCGGTGCCTGTTGGGGAAGGTTCAGACGGCATGCCGCAACGGGGGTCTGATCACACGCAGATTGGTCCGTCGTTGACTGATGACGACGTAAGAATCCTTCAATATCTAGCGGAGCAGCCCGGTGTGGCGAAAGTCCAATCAGACACTTCGGCAGCTGCAAAGATCGACCGCAAGACAGCTGGCAAGCGACTGCGGCACTTGCGTGACACCGGATATGTAAAGCGACCGGACGGAAAGGCTCGCGGTGACATGATCACCGAAGCCGGACTTGCGCGGCTCAAAAGCCTCTTGGACCGCCCGTAACTTCCCCACAAGTTCCCCGTAAGTTCCCGCGGGATTCCCCACTGCGTTTTCGCACTTCTGGTCTATTTGGAGCATGTTTGATGCTTGCTCCAATTTGACGACCGATTCTCAGCTTGCGCGAACCCTACGGGTAAGCGTCCGGTGGTTACGCGCGGAAGCCGACGCCGGGCGGTTGCCGTCCCTCAAAGCGGAGCGACGCTACCTATTCAACCGCGAAGTCGTCGAGCGAATCTTGGCCGAGCGGGCCGCACTTGAACGCCGACCGGTCCAGCAATCGACTGAACAAGAGCGTCGGTCCAGCAATCAACTGAACGGGAGCACTGTGACAAACGGCCACCAGGACTTTCACCGGAAATCGTGATGCGGAAACAACGCCCTCAATCCGAGCAGCTTCAAGCGACCCGCGCGGTGTTCCAGCCGCGCGCACGGCGAGTGCTGTCGGACGAGGACTGCCGCGAGATCAAACGCAACATGACGGGTTTCTTCAGCGTGTTGGCCCAATGGGCGGCAGCGGAACGGAAGAGGACTGAAAACGACAACGCCCGCTCGAAAGCGGGCGTCGAAGACGAACATGTCTAGCTCGTGAATCGCCGGCCACGTGGTTGCAACACGCGACCGGCTCAGATTGGAGTATCCACTTGAATCCTAGCAACACCACTATCGCGCTGCAAGGGCGCGACTATCTTTCGGGCGCTCCCACTGAGCCGCGCCAAGGGGTATCCCCTCCTACTTCGTGGAATGCCGAGCCCGCATCGCCGAAGCTCACGAAGCCCGCTAACGGCGGCCAACGCAGGCGGTTCACACCGCGTCGCCCCGACCCGAATGCGGAGCACCAGTTCGACGAGTTTGACCCTCATCTGCAGCACAACAAAACCTCGACTCCGGTAGCGATAATCCGAGCCGGCGACAAAGGCTGCCCGTCGAAACTCGCCGCGCGGTTTGCCAAGGCCAAAGCTGACGCCAAAGGCCGCGAAAAAGAGATCTTGGTCGGGCTGACAGGTATCCCGCACAGCGTGCTGGACGGTCGAAAACAGCCGTGTCCCAAGTGCGGAGGCGATGATCGCTTCCGTTACGACAACGAGCAGAACTTCGCGTTTTGCAACCAGTGTTTTTCCACCGGCAACGGAGACTGGATTGCGGCATTGGCGTGGCTGCTGACGGAACCGGACAAGGATGACGTCACCCAACTCGAAGCCTTGAAGCGGGCAGAACAGTACCTGCAGGGGCACCCGCCGATGGTCAAGCCGATTGTCATGCAGCCGGCCG
Organism: uncultured Pirellulaceae bacterium; assembly: GCA_964486845.1. Taxonomy (GTDB): domain Bacteria; phylum Planctomycetota; class Planctomycetia; order Pirellulales; family Pirellulaceae; genus Anammoximicrobium. The sequence continues at coordinate 8,765 of CAZAQY010000258.1, read as the reverse complement.
CGGCGAGCACCAACGGCCACAGCAAGCCCCGCAAGGTCTACGCCACGGTCGCCGACGCGGTCGCTGTCTATGCCAGGGAACTCGGTCCGCCGTCGTGTTCTTGGTCATACAGTGACGGCGATGGCGTGCTCGGCTTCATCTACCGATGGGACTTCGCAGCCACACAGGATGAGCCCGCCCACAAAGAAATCCGCCCAATTACTCGCGTCGAGAGCGGATGGGCATGCTGCGCGATGCCGGCGCCGCGACCGCTGTATCGTTTGCGCGAAGTCGAGCGAGCGGATCGCGTCTACGTCGTCGAGGGCGAGAAAGCCGCCGATGCCCTGCGGGAGACCGGGCTCGTCGCCACGACATCCGTGGGAGGCGCCAGGGCCGCCCGAAAGACGGACTGGTCGCCGTTGGCTGGCAAAGAGGTGATCATCCTTCCGGATAACGATGCGGCGGGCACCTCTTACGCCAGCCAGGTAATCGAACTTCTCTCTGGGATTAAAGGGTGGCTATGCGTCAGGCTGTTGAAGCTGCCGGGGCTCCCCGACAAAGGTGACGCGGCGGACTACGTCGAGTCGCGCAAGGCCGCGGGCAACAGCCAACCCGAGATCTCTGCGGAAATTGAGCGACGGGCCAACATGACGAGGCCCATCGAGCTGATTCGGAAAGCCCCGCAGGCCACGAACTGCTACCGGCCGGTGAAACCGGGCACGTTGGTGAAAGTCCGGGGCGGCAACAGCGGAGCCTCCATCGGCCAGATTGGCACGGTGACCGCTGACCGCGGCGAGGCGTGCGAGGTGACTTTTAATGAGTTGGACGGCGACAGGATTCTCGACGTCGGCAAGATGGACTTGGCGCTGTTGAACGGAGCGCCGCTGGCTTCAACCAGCGGCAGTCCGGGTCAAGCTGCCCCACTGCCTGCCGAGCAGCACGCCGAAGCGGCTCACGACGACGTACAGGACTTCACGAGCGAGGTCCTCGGTGCTGGGCCGCCCACTGCCGATCCAGTAACCAAACAGGCCGAGCCGCCGGCATTCACCAAGATGATTGATTGCTGGCAACTGCTTCAGATCGAGACGCAACATCGGTTCCTCGTGAAGAACGTGCTGATCGCCGGCCAACCTTGCGTCATCGGTGGCCGGACCAAGTCCATGAAGACATCGATCGCGGTGGACCTCGCCGTCAGCCTTGGTAGCGGAACAAAGTTTCTGAATACCTTCGCTACGGAACAGGTCAACGTGGGGTTCTGGTCCGGCGAAGTCGGAGAGACAACGATCCGGGAGACGGCGCTGAGGATAGCGGATTCCAAGCGGGTGGACCTGCCTGATTGCACCATTCAGTTCTCGTTTGGACTCCCAAAGCTGAGCCGAGACGACCACCTCGAACTCCTTGAGCGGTTAATCCGAGAACGGGCCTTCGACGTCGCGATACTGGACCCGCTCTACCTCTCGCTGCTTTCGCCGGAAACAGCCGGCCACGCCAGCAATGTCTACGCGATGGGATCGCTGCTGCAGCCGATCAGCGAGATCGGCCAGCGAACAGGCTGCACGATCATCCTATTGCACCATTTCCGCAAGTCAGGCCAGCCGAACCAGGATGAGCCCGCGGCGCTTGAAGAGCTGGCCCAGGCTGGCGTCGCCGAGTGGGCCCGGCAGTGGTGCCTGCTCCAACGTCGAACGCCGTACCAAGACGACGGGCGGCACGAACTGTGGTTGCGGGCGGGCGGTGCAGCTGGGCACGGCGGTCTGTGGGGACTCAACATCGAGGAGGGGGTGCTTAAACCCGACGATGCTCATCGCAGGTACTGGCAGGTCAAGATCCTGAGCGCGGCAGATGCCCGAGCAGGAGCCAAACGGGCGGCGGACGACAAACGGTCCGAGCGGGCAGCCCAACGCGACGAAGATGACCGCAAGAGAATGCTGGAGGCCCTGCAAGTACACCTCAAAGGCGAGACCTTGCGCACGTTGCGGGAGGTGGCAGGGCTGAGCACCGAGCGGGCATCGAAAGCACTCCGGGCGCTGGTCATGACCAGCCGAGTCGAAAAGGTCAAGGTCACGAAGAATGGACGCAAGGAGGACGGATACCGGCTCACGGGCAAATGACGGCGGTGGGGACGGTGGGGATTGGTGGGGATGTCCCCACCGCTTCCCCATCGCTGCGACGGTGGTGGGGACGGACTATTTATAGGTAGTCCCCACCGCCACCAGCAAAACGATTGATCATCGCGGATGCAATTTAGAACTGTTCTGCCGACTGACTGCAAACTTAATTTTCACGTGGAAGGAATACGCATGAATCGCAACACAGGGGTGGCTCGTCGTAGAGTCTCCGTCGCCCGAACCAAGTCACCGGAGCGTGGAACACCGGGTGAACATCAAATCGTGTTACCTCCGGCGGAGCCGTTAAGGGAGCTGCCGCCCACGCACCCTGCCCTGAACTACCTGCGCGGACGCGGCTTTGACCCCGCCGCCATTGCCGAAGGGTGGGACGTCTACTACTGCGCCGGCAACTCTGAAGTTCAGCCGTTCTTTCCGGACCCGCGCCTCGTGGTTCCGCTCTTCTCTGTCGAATTGGTAGCGCCAGGCAAGAAGGTCGCGCAATTAGCTGGCTGGCAGGCGCGGGCCATCGAAGAGGACCGCACGGGGAAGCTGCCGAATTTCCTGTTCTGTCGAGGCATGCAGAGAAATCGGTGCCTGTACAACATGCCGGCAGCCATGAACGCCGACGGCCCCCTGTTCCTCGTCAAGGGAGTCACAGATACCTGGCGACTGTCTACGTACGTGGTTGGATTACTCGGCTGGACGCTGTCTGTGACGCAGGGCCATTACATCACTCGCGACTTCCGACACAGGCCGATCGTTGTCTTCCTTGACCGTGACCATGAAAGGGAGGCGCAGCGTCTTGCCCGCGAAATCCGGCTTGTTCGGGAAATGCGGAATGATCCCACACCGGTCGTTGTCGGTCAGGTGCCCGACCATCGTGCGGACCTCGCTGACTGTACCGCGTCGGAGGCTTTGGGGGCAGCGTGCTCAGCCCTCAGGCAATTCAACGACGACCGTTTGATGGGGATCTTCCGTGGGCTCGCGCCGCTCGTAACGCAGGACCGCCCCGCCCAATGGGATGTCCCCGGATTGTCCGATTGACCGCATTCGGTCACGCCCTGTCGAACGCTTTCTTGGGCACCCTCGCCGGCCTGAACAGGCGGGAGATCGGTCAATTCTGGATCAGGACACTGCGTGTAGAGCAGATTGACCGTCACGTATCCCTGCTCCGCCTCCTCACGTTTGATCGCTGACCTCGCTCGGCCTGATCCTTCCCGCCTATTTTCTTCTTCCTCGGCGACACCGCCGCGCTGAGCGCCTCGAAAGCCGTGGTCACGCTCTTCATCGCGGCTTGGACTTTGCGAGGCAGTTCTTTGGGCCGGACCTTGACGTCTCCATCGCTCTTATCCGCGAATCGCTTTGACCACCGACCCCAGGCAACGGCGAAGCCTTGCAACTGTAGCAGCACGCCAGGTACGTCTTGAGCAACATCCGGTTTCCGCCCGCCGGTCCCCGTGGGCCGGCGGGCGCGTTTCAGCTCGGCCACGATCCGCACGTTGGACCAAGCCCCGGCGATTAGCCTCGACTGGAACTGGGTCCGTTTGCGTCGGTCGTGGAACTTGACTAGGTGTCTGAGGACCGTCAACCCGATGACGCGACCGTGCTGCTCACACTGCTGGCATAACCGTGCGAGTTCCGACGTCGTGTACCTGGCGGCGAACGCGCGCAGCGTGCGGATCGTGTGGGCGGCCAGGTTGAATCGCTCGCAGACGGCTTGCATGTCAGCCCATCGCGTCACGCCTGGTTCATGGTCTTTCAACAGCTGCATGCCGAGCTGGTGATAGGTCCGTAGCTTGGCGGTTGCCTCCTGCACCTCGGCCGACACGGGTTCTCTTGCCATCGTCGTTTTCCTGCGGGTCTTGGGGCGACTTCGGGGATACTCGCCGAGATTCTCGTGCGTCCCAATGTAACCGCGGCGCGATGAAGAATCCACATTCTACATGTGCTTCTCCGGGCTACGTCGTCCACTCTTGGTCTTCGTAGTTGAATGCACATTCAACATACGCGAAGTCGTCAGTATGCCTGCCTCGCGACGAACGGACGGCAGTCTCGGTGGTGTTGGTAGGCCAACGTCCTGCGCTTCACACAAGACTTAATGGGAGCGGATTTGCGGAAATTACGACGCGCGATTTCGCACGGTTTCGGTGCAAAACTGAAAAATAGAGCACGCCCCGAGTGCAACAGTTGAGCCCAATCGACCCTCCGTAGGCCGTATCCCGGCCAATTTCTCGCCGAATCGTGTCCTGGGCCTTTGAGTTTTTCCTGCGTTTTTAGATGTTGCGGGCACAATCCCCCTCCAGCTACTGGGAAGCAATGGTTTTTGCCGACCCCCACACGGGGCCGTCGCCCGCGCAGTACGGCTTCGCGCACAATTACGGCAGGGAGTTGGTGCATGACGCTGATGACGGAGCCCGGACGCGGCTTGGTGGTCTGACAGGTGCGACCACATCCGTCTCGGCACTTCAGGCGCTAGCCGGTTGTCGACTGAAAATCGCCGCAGGTCCGTACTGCGGAGGCGAGCACGAGCACCGGCTTGTCAGCCGCGAGACGGCAGCTTCCGGTGGCCGCAGCTTTACGGGCAGGGACGTGATGGGTAGGCTGGGGCCAGCTTCGTTGGTTTGGCATCCTTGATCCCCTTTGCGGCAGTCTCGACTGATGAACCCTGCGACCACCTCGCCGTCGTCGATCGGCTCGACCTCGTCCAGTTTGATCCAGCGCATCAAGGCCCGGGATGCCGACGCCTGGACCAAGCTGGTGCGGCTCTACGGCCCGCTGGTGGATTTCTGGCTTGGCCGCGAGGGGCTCGCTGGGGCTGATGTCGAGGATGTCTTCCAGGACGTGTTTGCCACGGTGGCGAGGGGGATCGCGAACTTCCGCAAGGATCGGCCCGGCGATACGTTCCGGGGGTGGCTGCGGACGATCGTGCATAGCCGTGCCGTGGATCACTTCCGGCGATCGCACGGGCGCCTGCCGGCGGTCGGGGGTTCGGAATTCCAGGAGCGGCTGCAGAATATCGAGGCCCCGGCCCTCAGCGATGCGGATCGCCCCGAAGAAGCCCGCCAGGTCCAGGAGGTGCGGCTACGGGCGCTGGAGTTGATCCGACCTCAGTTCGAGCCGCGAACCTGGGACGCGTTCTGGCGTGTCACCGTTGAAGGCCACACGACGGCCGAGGTAGCTCGGGATCAGGGCATCACGCCGTCGGCGGTTCGCCTGGCGAAATCCCGTGTGCTGCGGCGACTGCGGGAGGAACTAGGCGACCTGGAGCCATGACGGGAACCGGGCACGGTGACGACCACAAGCCGGGCCGCGTGTCAGGGAGCTGTTGCGGTTCGACGTTATTTCCCTTGAAGAGGATTGCCGTGGGTGCCTTGAGCTCTGATGCGAGACACGCAGGACGCTGCCGCCAAGCCAGCCAGGCTGGCGTCGCTCAGCCACGGTCAACGGCTCGGTACCCCGTCCGGAAAATGAATAGACTGCGATGACCCGCGAATCAAACCCCCGACATGAATGCTACTCCCGCGAGACGCTCGTGGACTTCGTGCTGGGCAAGTTGCCGGACGCCGAGTTGGAGCGGATTGCCAGGGAGGTCGAGAGCTGCGCGACCTGCAATGCCGTCTTGCAGACGCTCGATGGCCTGGAAGATTCCGTCGTTGGCGACCTGAAGAAGGATTTGTCGTCGTTCTCTGTGCAGCCGAGCCCGGAGCTTGAACGCAGGCTGCAGCGGGCCGAGGCGCTGGGCCACGAGCTTTGGCAGGTGCAGCCGGAGCCGGCGGTGGCCGGCACTCCAGCGCCGGCCCCCGTGCAGGACGATCACCTGCCGAAGATGTTCGGCCAGTATCGGTTGCTGGAACGCGTCGGCCAGGGCGGCATGGGGGTGGTCTATCGGGCTTTGCATACGCGGCTGAAGCGACCGGTGGCGATCAAGCTGTTGCGTACCGGACGGATGCGTGACCCGCACGGACAGGCACGATTCCAGGGGGAAATGGAGGCCGTGGGCCGGCTTGATCATCCGCACCTGGTGCGCGCCTACGACGCCGGCGAAGTCGACGGACAGCCCTTCCTGGCGATGGAGTACCTGGACGGAATCGACCTCGCCCAGCAGGTCCGCTCGTCAGGACCGCTGCCGCTTGCCGAGGCGTGCGATGCGGTGCGCCAAGCCGCGCTGGGGTTGCAGCACGCTCACGAGCACGGGCTCACCCATCGAGACGTCAAGCCCTCGAACCTGATGCGGACGGCGGCCGGGGTGGTGAAGGTGCTGGACTTGGGGCTGGCGCGGCTGGCCGACGACAAGTGGGCCGAGGCGGCGTCGCGGGGCGATTCGGTACCGGGCGGCGAAGCCGAACAGGCCACCGCGGGGGGCGCCGTCACGGACACCCATCAACAACTGGGAACCAGGGGCTACATGGCGCCCGAGCAGTGGCAGGATGCGCGCACCGCCGACGCTCGTGCCGACATCTATTCACTCGGCTGCACGCTGTACTTCCTTCTGGCTGGTCGTGCGCCATTCGCCGACCCCGATCACGATACCTTCGTCAAGAAAGTGATGGCGCACGCGGAGCAGCCGATCCCACCGATCACGGCCATTCGCGGTGACATCCCCGAAGCCCTGGTGACGATTCTGGGGCGGATGACCGCCAAGTCGCCCGCCGAGCGGTTCCAGACGGCTGCCGACGTCGCTACGGCGTTGGAGCAATTCACGAGGCCCCCGCGATCCCGGCGCGAAAGCGTACGACGGCTTCCACGGCTTGCTCGCGGAGGCCTGTTGCTCGCGGGATTCCTTCTGCTTGCTGTGGCGTTGGCATTCCTGGGCCAACGCTACGGCGGACGCGGCGTCGCCCCTGTGCGGAACATACCCGATCCGGTCGAGAACCAGCACATAATCGAAGGTCTCAACGCCGATTTTGGGCGGCTGGCCGAGGAAGTCCGGCGAGACACTACGAACATGCGGCGCGAGCGTGATGCCGAGTCTGCCCAAACGACTCCGAAGCCAGCGGACGCGTCGAAACCAATAGCACCGCCGACGCCGGCAATGGTGTCGGCGTCACCACCACCGCCCCAGACACCACAAAAGGACAGCGCCCGGCTCCCCGCCGACGTGCGTCAGAGCGACAAGTTCGACATCTGGCGGGTCATTGGGCCGTTCCAGTACGATTCGCGTGACGAGGCGTACGACGCGGAGCACGCTGTCGAGAAGGAGCCCTTCGACGGGAACCGCCGCTTCGACACGCCGGAAGGCCAACTCCACTGGCGACGATTCGAGGCGCCGCCTGAGGCTGATGGCAAGGTTGTACTGGTTGATGCCGCCGATCGAGCGCCACCCGCGGGCCGAGTCGGCGTGTACTACGCGGTGTGCTGGGCCAAGTTCGCGGGCAGCCACCGGGCCGTGAGTGTCCGTTTCCGTGCCTCTTGCGCGTACAGACTCTGGATCAACCGCACTCCAGCCGAGGGAAGCCCAGACGACAACTTGGCGAATTTCGGCGGCGGAATCCTGTCGCACGGCGGCACGACCGGGTGGAACGAGTTCCTGTTCAAGTTTGTGGTTTCCGCAGATCGGAAGAGCCCGGCCGACTTTCAGTTCGGTTTCCGCCGCCCGGAAGACACGTTTGGGCGGCCGATCGACCAGCCGCTGCCGTCCATCACGATCGAGCCGCCGCGTGACGGAAAAGGCTCGCAGAAGTGACGTGCGGCGGAACAGCCTATTCCGACGCCCTGCAAACGGCGATTGCCGCGGGGAACGCCACCAACCCACGCTTGAACCTACGTTGTTACCAGAACTCATCGCCGCCTCAGCCGCTGTTCGACCGTCAAACTCAACCAAGCTCCAGCAATTTGTCCGCTTGGACGGCACGCAGATGATGCAAAAAGTGTTATGGCTATGGAAAACGGTTGGGCGGCTGGCTAGATTGATGAGCTGACTGGTAGCATCCGCTTCCGAAACAACACCAGCACGTGGAGGACGGCGCCCAGAACAACGACTTGACACATAAACGGTTGCCCGCCAAACCGGCCGGCAACTGACAATCCGAATGACGCGCGAGCGTCAGGAACTGCTTCTCCGGAAACTGCAACCCTGAGCCTTCGGGCTCTTGTACCAACGAGGCAGTGCTTGAGCCGCGCCCCGCAAGGGGCGTCGGCCAGGTACTGTTCGTTGGTGCCCTGTTGCAGGGGTCCGGAGAGCAGGCTTGGTTCGACGCCTTTTTCATGCGCTGGGGGCGACCGCGGTTGGCGGCCGGCCAAAGGCATGCGATGGACACTTGGAGAGGCCGAAGTCTTTGTCGCGCAAGGCGTTCCGCGTGCATGAAGGACCGCGACGAGATTTGCTGTTGCGGGGCCACGTTATTTTCTGGAGACGACACGACAAACGGCGGAGAGAAGGACGATGACTATCCCCATTCAAGCGATCGGCATGTTTTCTGGGCCTGGACGAGACTTGATGATTTGGCTTGCCCAAAAGGCGACGACCTGGGTCCACACTGAAGGGCCTCTTCAACTTCGGCGTATGGGCGACCTGATTGTCTGGAACAGTCCCCAGGGACAGAAGGTCGTCGCCGCTGTCGAGTCCTTGGGAGAGAGCCAGCACCGGATCGAAACCGCGATCGCCGGGATTGAGTCGGCACAGTTGCGGAATGTGTCAATGGGTTTGAGACAGTGACCTCGGGAATTTAGTGTAGTTCT
>CAZAQY010000257.1:0-11709 GCA_964486845.1 uncultured Pirellulaceae bacterium | reverse complement strand
TTCAGCCATTTTCTGCTATACCAATAACACGCGGAAACTTGTGAACAGGCACTTATGGCCGACGCGAATACCCTGCTGGAACTTGTCGCCAACGTCAGCGAGATCATCGGTGCGGTAGCATCTGTCTGGCAGCAGGACGTGTGGCTCGTGTTTTACCACATGGGCTTGCGGACAGACGAAGCGCAGGCAGACGCCCTGTACTACCTCGTCATGTCGGTCTTTGGCCACGGCATCGGCCTGGACGACGATCACAGCGAGATGCTTGCCCACGCCGAGCGGAAGCTGCACGGGTCATTTCCCGCCTCCCCGGACGTCTATCGAGACCAGTACTGCTGCTTGACCGACCCGATCAGCTATCTGCTGGAATACGCGGACGCAGCTTGCTAGCCGGACATTCTGTCCCTGCCCCATCACTCCGCCATTCCACAAAGTTCTGCCTCGTTTCCCACGGCTCGCCGGCCGTGCCGCGGCCTGTCCAAGGCAGGCGGGCAGTCGTCGACGAGTACCAGCCTGGTTTCGAGATCCGCTAGGTTGGCCAACATCGAGTGATCTCTGTTCTGTTTTGAACTTCGGAGGAAACCCCATGCCATTGACCCTGAATGTCGGCATTTCCAAGAAGATCGGACAGCCGGACTTCGGCAGTGTCGGCGCCACGTGCAACGTCAGCGTCGAGCTGGACGCTGCCCTGTTGACCCGTGAACCGGATGCCTTCCAACGGCACGTCCGCAACGCCTATGCTGCCTGCAGCCAAGCAGTGAACGACGAGTTGGCCCGGCAAACGACACCGGGCATGGCTGCACCATCCGGCAACGGCGTCCACACCGCCGCCGCTGCGCCCAACGGCAACGGAAACGGCGCAGCTCAGCCCGCACCCGCCAACGCCGCAGCCGGAAACGGTAACGGAAACGGCACCAGCGGCAACGGTAACGGTAACGGTAACAGCAATGGTTCCCACGCTGCCAGCCAGAAACAGATGGGCTACGTCAACCAGCTGGCCCGGCAGATCCGCGGCCTGGGCGTCCGGAAGCTGGACTCGCTGACCGGCAAGATGTTCGGCAAACCGCTGGCCGGCCTGAGCAGCCTGGACGCCAGCGTTTTGATCGACCAGCTCAAGGCCATCAAGGACGGCAACGTGTCGCTGGATGCGACTTTGAATGGAGCCCCGTCATGATCAGTCTGGCAGCCAATCACAGAGAAGCCATCAACCAGAGCCAGGGCGTCTGGGACTACATCAGCCCCAGTCGCCTGAATCTCTGGCTCAAGTGCCCGCTGGCCTGGAAGCTGCGGTACATCGACGGCATCAAGACTCCGCCGACGCCCGCTTTGTTTCTGGGCACGCGGGTCCACGACGCCCTGGAGATGTTCTACCGCCATCGGCAGGTCGGTGTCGCGTTGTCGGTCGAAACGGCCGTCAAACGAATCGCAGACAGCTGGGAAGCGGCAGTCGATGCCGAGTCCATGAAGTTCGAGTCGGTGGCGGCGGAGTTGCAGCTCAAACAGCAGGCAGCTGATCTGGTTTCGGTGTACCTGACGCTCATGGCCGACGCCAACGACATCCCGCTGGCCGTCGAAACAACGCTCCAACGGGCGCTAATCGACCCGACGACCGGAGAAGACTTGGGCATTCCCTTGCTGGGAGTTCTGGACTTGATCCTGGACGATCGCGATGGTCCGCTGATTTGCGACTTCAAGACGTCCAGCAAATCGGCGGCGCCGTTTGAGGTCACGCATGAGATCCAGCTTTCCTGCTACGCCTACCTGTATCGCCAAGCAACCGGCGGGGAGGAAGGTGGGCTGGAGATCCGCTCGCTCATCAAGACCAAGGTGCCGAAGATCGAGTTCCACCGGTACGAGCCGCGGAACGAACTCCACTTCCGGCGGCTGTTCGCGGTGGTTCGGGCCTACCTGGACGATCTGGACGCCGGGCGGTTCGTGTTTCGTCCGGGTCTGGGCTGTGCGATGTGCGACTACCGGGATGACCACTGCCGGTCGTGGGAAGCGTGAGTGGCCGGATCAGGGCGGCGTCCAGCAAGTCGTCCCCGCCTGGACGATCTGGTAAGAGTTGAATTCTCTCCGTCAGCCTTCTTGCCGCTCCGAACGCGGCGGGAGCCGCTTTCCGGGCGGCTTTCTTTTAGGTATCAGCGATGGGCTTCCCGCCTGAATCCGAAATGCCTTCGGTTCATCAGCAATGTAGAGTCCGTTTTCGTGTTGTGGTTCAAACGCCGGTCAGGTATCCCGATTCACAGTCAACCCGCAGCTGCTTCGAAGTCAACGAGGTTTTTTTCTCTAACGGACCAATTGTGGATCTGTGGGTTGGTTTAATAAGACGGCGTGAGCAAATCGCAGTTTGTTACTTGGGTGGGCGCGGCCTGTGCGCGCCAGACACCTCGCATTTCTTGCTTGGGTCGATTTCACCAAAGCGCGCAAAACCAAGCCGTTAATTGTCCGCCTACAATGGCGTGGCGGTCGGCGACCCCCGGCTGCTTCGCGGCTCGTCCCAAACGCGCGCTACGGACCCGAAACCAGCGGCTTCTCGCGGGCACCTTCGGCCTCAACGATCGGCCAGCTGGCGCGCAGCTCCGATGCGTAGGGCCCGATCTTCTCGATCGGGATCGGCCGGAAGCCCAGCTTCCACGCGGGCGACTCGGGCCGCAGGCGATAGTCGTCGTGTGCCGAGTCGACGAACAGCGGATCGGCCACCACCGAGTGGCGATCCATGCCCAGCGCCTGCCACGAGGCCCACTCGTCCAGGATCTCGATCTCCTTCAGCACGACGTCGTCCACGTACAGCGAGCCCTGATCGTCACGGAAATCCACTCGCGCACGGAACGTCTTCATCTGGTCGTGCCAACCTTTCTCACCCGGCGCCGGGACTTTGAACACGGACTGGTACTCCTTCCACTCGGTCCCCACCTTGAGATCGTTCGGCCAGTTGGCCCAGAAGTAAGCGTTGGCCACGTACGACTGGAGCATCAGGTTGGCCTTGGCATCCGGCTGCGTGGCCTTCATCCGGGCGGACAACTTGAAGTGGTGACCCAGCGGTAGTTCCAACTCCTTGCTGACCACGATCGGGAAGTTGTCGCGCGGCTTCTCTTTGACGAACGCGGCATCCATCCGCAGTGCCAGCTTCCCGCCCGCTCCTGTCCCGGCGGCCAGCTCCGCCGTGGCCGTCGGCGTCGGACGGATCTGCCACTGCCAGTCCTTGGGTAGCGAGCCCGGTTGACCATCTTCAAAGCTGCCGTTCGGCGCCAGGTTATCGGCCGACAGCTCGCGGCCGGCCTGCGATTGGCCGGTCAGCACGGGCTGGCCGCCGTGCCAGACCAGGTTGTAGTCCCACGCGTTGTGTTCGAACGGGAAGTTGCGAACGCTGACGTACTTGGCCTGCGGTTCCAGGCACAGCACGACGTTCCGCAGAAAGGCGTTGCCGGTCATGATCTTGCCGTCCGGCAGCACGGCCTTGGTGGGATGGATGTGCATGTTGCGCATCGTGCGCCAGGCGGGCTGGTCTGCGACCGACTCATAGCCCTTGACCATCGTCGGCAGGTGGTCGGTCCAGTACTTGTGCGTCTCGGTCCAGCCGTTGCACTCGATCTGCTGCAGCTTGCCGCCCACGAAGACGTTGTTCTCAACACGGTTATCCCGGCCGTTGTGCAGATGGATCGGACCGCGGATCGCGCGGGCCACGATGTTCCCGATCACGTCCACGCCGCCCGTGTTGTCGTCCAGATAGATGCCCCAGGCATAGTGCGGCGAAACCCAGTGCCCGTCCTCGAAGCCGTAACCCAGGATGTCGTGGAAGTAGTTGTAGCGGATCACGGTGCCGCGCGAGCCGAGCCAGTCCCGGCCGCCCGTGTACACGGCGCCGGTGTCGGCGGTCTCCAGGTCCACGTGCCGGATGTGGTTGTATTCCAGCACCAAGTTGTTGCCGCCGAAGCCGATGCCGAACCGCGGGCAGTCGTGGATCAGGTTGTGCGAAGCCCGGTTGCCCACGCCGCTCAGCTGGACGCCGACGCCCTGCTTGTAGTACACACCCGTGTGGTGGATGTAGTTGTTGTCGGCGAAGTTCTCGGCCGCTGTCAGCGTCTGCCGATCGCCGCCGTTGATGCTGATCGCGTCGCGGCCGATTTCGTACAAGTCGCAGCCGAGCACACCGTTCCGCGCGCCACCGTGGATCACCACGCCCGACCCGTTGTAGTCGCCCGCGTTTCGGATCGTGCAGCCGACGATGTGGCAGTTGGTCGCGTTCGTCAGCACCACGGCGTTCCCCTCCGCGCATTCGATGGTGAAACCGCGGAACGCCACGTAGGCCGTGCCCGGACCCAGTTCCAGAATCGTGCGCGTGGTCGGAGCCACGACCGCCTTGCCCGCCAGCGGCGCCGGCGGCCAGAAGTACAGGGTCCACGTGTTGCGGTCCAGGTACCACTCGCCCGGCGCGTCCAGTTCCTCCAAGGCGTTGCGGAAGTAGTAGCGATCGCCGGGCCGGATGGCGTACGAGGCGTCCTGGGCCAGCGTCACCTGCCGCGTGGCCCGGTCCACAGACTTGATGCGGCAGATGTTGTTCCACCAGTTGTACCGCGGAAACACGAACACCTCGACCTCGTCCGGCTTGGCCCATTGCCGGGCGTCGTCGGGCTTGTAGGCGAACGAATGGTGGTCTTCGCCGGGCACCTCCTGGTACATGGGCACGAACTTGCCCTCGGCGTAGGCCCAGCCTCCGCCGTACGGATTTTGCGCATCGAAGTTCGGGTAGCGCGCCAGATGCTGCCGCTGGCCGTCGAAAATCAGTTGGCGGAACGCGATGCCGCGGAAGCCTTGAGCCGCGGCGTCGGCTTTCAGGATCTGACCCTGGTGCGGAGTAAAGCCGGTGATGGTGAGCCCGCCGATCAGGATCGGCCGCTCGGTCCCGCAGGCGCGGTAGACGACCGGCGCCGACGCGGTGCCGCTGTCCTGCGCGTCCAACTTCAGGCCATGCGGCAGCGCGTAGATCCCGCCGCTCACGTGGACCGTGACCGCTTCCTGCAGCGGTCCGGCCTGCTTCCGCTTGCGGATCTCGTCGCGCGCCCGGGCCAGCGTCGCGAACGGCTGGGCTTCGGTGCCGGCTTGGGTATCGTCGCCCGTCGTCGCGACGTAGAAGTCCGCGGCCCGCACAGCGGCCGACGCGAGGCAGATCGTGGAGAGCAGACCAGTGAGGCAGCGTAACATGTTCGATGGCTCCAAGAGTCGGTTGGGCGAAAGCAGAATCATAACCGGCAGAATCATGTTTGTCCCGGCCCTTGATTGTCTTGGTCCTTGTGGCCGCCGAGAAGCTTGTAGGTCGGTACGCTCGCCGCCTGGGCGGCGATGTCCCACAGGGCGACGTCCAGATAGCCCAGCGAGTACATCGGCAGCTCTTCGATCCGGTCGCGTTCCCAGACTTCGCACCAGGTCTTCTCCCGCATCAACGGCTCTGCGCCCAGGAACCTCGGCGCGAAACAGTTCTCGACCACCTCGCGCGAAATGGCCGCGTGCGACAGCCACACCAGGACGTCCAGTGCCGCGTCAGTCGTGACACGCAGCAGATGCGGGCGACTGCGGCCTCCGGCGCCGCCCACCAGTCCGTCCCGTCTTCCTGGCTTATGGCATTCAGCTTGAGCAATCTCTGGGGCCTGCAGAAGCCTTGTGTTCAGCACCCGCACGATCGCGTCAAGCTGCAACGCCTGTTCAGGCACACGCTGCGGCGCCTGCCGTTGATCTGCCTCAGCAACGCAACCGTCTTCCCGGACGTCCCCGCAAACCACTCCGGCAAACATCGCGAGATGCCCGGAACGGCACCGCGCAGGGCCGCACCGCCCTCGGCGGACCCGTCCCTACAGGGTCGGTTCCAACTGGACGACGGCTTCGTACAGTGAGACCGTCTGTTTCGCACGCCAGCGCTGCTCCCGGTCCACGTCTTTCAAGTCGGGACGGTCTCAGGGGTCCTCCGTTTCACCCGTGAAGGCATACCACCCGATACACGCCCAGTCGCCGCCAACGTTGTCCAGCGTGAGTCGGTGGCGACCCGGCGGGATCGGCAGTTCGTACGTCTGATCGTATTCACGCGCAAAGGCGTCGTTCTTGCCGTCGCGATCGGGCAACTCCAGGACTTTCTCGGGCTGGCCATCCACAAGCCATTGCAGTCGGGCCCCCAACGTGGCGACGCCACGAATGTGGACTCTCAGGGAGCCGCCCTGGGGCATGTGAACCAAAAAGGCGGGCGGATTGCGCAGGTGCTGGTGCAGGTGGCCTTGGAGCATTCCCGGCAGCGCCCATTGGTCCGGCACGAGGCCGTTTTTCTGGACGATGAATTCATTGCGGGCCGGCCTGATCCACTGCCACGACGGGACGAGCCGGCGACCGGCGAGCTTCACCTCCGGCAAGGCATCGTATTCCAGGACCGCTACACTGTAGACCTCTAACGCCGGCACCGTGACCGTCAGGCGACCGCCGGCGGCTCGGGCGCTCCCCCTTTGCTCCCCGGGCCAGTCCGGCGAGACGACCTGCACGGTCCGCGGTTCGGACCCCGCGGGAAGACGGACGGTCACAGCGGCCCGCGGTTTTGGATTTCCCTCCTCGGTCTCGCGGTTGATCACGTGCAGGATCAGGCTCGGCGGCGAGCGGCGTCGCCAGAGCGCCAAGCTCAGCCCGGGCTCGTCGGTCTCCAGCGGCTCGAAGCCCAGCAGTTCGGCATCCAGATACAGGTCCTGGTGCTGATGGTAGAACTGGCTCTGGCGAGCGATTTCCGGCAGCGTGCCGTCCTGGCGGGCGTCGTTGCCGCTGGGCCCGTGGACCGGGAAGGCGAAGAACGCGCCCGCGGCGTAGATCTCCGCCCCGCGGACACGCAGCCACAATCGCCGGTCCTCAGGTGGGACCTCCATCCAGGGAAATCCGCCAAAGCCCCAGTCGTGAAACAGGACGACCGGGAGCCGTTTGCCGGCCAGTCCCCAGCCCGACGCCACCGTCGCCCCCCACTGCTCGATCTGGCTCTCCGAAAGGTCAATCCGGCCCTGCGCGGTCCGCCAGTTCTCCCACACGCCTAACACCTGGAGATCGACGTACCGGGCCAAGCCGTTGCCGCTGATCAGCACGCGGCGGCCCTGTGCCGCGGCGTAGGCGCGGATCGCGTCGGTCAGCCATTTCCAGGCCCGGTCATCGCGCTGGTCCCGGAACGCATGCCAATCGGCGGCCAGCGGGTTCGCGGCCACGTGCGGATTGCCGGTCAGCCGCAGGGACTGGAGATAGGCCCGGTAATGGAAGGTCTCCATGGTCGCGTCCAGCGCCACGTCCGTGTTGGTCAGGTTGATCTTCAGGACCTCCTGCCAGCGGGCGTCTGTCGCCTTCCAGCCCTGCTGGCCGTAACGTTCCCGCAGGAACTTGCGGAAATCGGCGATCGAGTAGTCGTCAAATCCCTCGTCCGCCTGCAAGGCGGCGTTGATCTCGTCCATGAACAGGTAGTCGGCTCCCGCGTCGATCTGCTGCTTGCACGAGGCGAGCAGGTAATCGAGGTACGCCGGATTGGAGAGCGTGCCGTGGCGGCAGCGGGGCTCGTTCCAGGCGTCGACCAACTGGCCAGCGGGACCGCGTGTGGCCATGTCGAGCACGCGTTGCTCGGTCAACCCGTTCTCGCCGTGGTACAGGGCGCTGCACGTGATCCCGCCTCCGAACAGGGCGCCCATCGCGTGGGCCTTGGTGACCTGCGGAGCAAGCCGAGCATAGTCGGGTGGCGTGCCCCACTTGAACCAAGCCCGGATCAGCACGTCGGAACCCGTCTTGCGCGCCAAGTCGAGACCGTCGTCCGACTGGATCGTCTCGTTGATGGTGTACACGATCGCCCGGCGAATGTCCTCGATCGGCTGCGGGTGACGCAGGGCCGCCGGGAAGTCCGGTTGCGGCCTGGTCCACTGGACATCGGGTTCCGGGGCGATCGGCTGGAAGTCGTTTACCAGAGTCTTTCCAGCGTCCAACAGGCGCTCGATCTTCTTGCCCGCGGCCGACACGTCCGCCGGCATCGGCGCCAGCCAAGCCCAGCTATCTTTGATGCTGGAGCCGCAGCCGGCGATCGCCGGGTAGAAATAGAGCTGGTCGCGGCTGTAGGCCTGCAGGAACGAGTGGGCGCGGGGCCAGCGGGTTTCATACTCCAGGAACACCACGCCCAGGGCCAGACCCGCGGATTCGCTTCGGGCGAGGAGGGCGGGATGCCTCGCACAGAGCCGTGGCGCCGTGTCGCCCTGGTGGCCCCACGGTGAGACGCCGGCGTAGACGGTCGGTGGCCCGAGGTCCGCGATCCGGCCTGAGCGAAGCCCGTCGGCCGCCTCCCAGTAGGCATAGGCGTCGAACACCGTCTCGTCGAGCGCCAGGCGGGGCATCGCCCAGCGCGCCGGTGTCGCATCGCCGGATTGGCCCTCGGGTGCGAACTGGATCAGCAGTCCGTCGTCGGTGCAGACAAAGTGGACCCGTCCAATCGTGGGCGGTGAGCTGGGCAGGACCGTGATCAGCCCGACCACGATGGCCTCCCCGGCGGCCAGATGACGAAGCCGGGCCGGGCCATCGAGGCTGGTATGCACCCCCTGAGCATCGACGACAGCGAACTCCGGTCGACTCCGTGGTTTGGTCACGGCCTGCCATTGGCCCAGACCATCCCGCAGTTCCAGCCGGAACTCGCTTCGATAACGGTGGAATGTGATGCGATATTCGTGCGCGGTGACGACCAGCCGCTGCGGCTCCTGCACTACCTGCGGGGCGGCGAGTACCGACCGCGGCACGATCAACAGGGTCAGGACGATCAGGTTCCCTCGAACGGCAGCATTCATGGCCGTGAGCATACCACTTCGGCAATCGTGGGCAATCCGCCCGCGCCGGGGGCCGGATGCACACAGCCCGCGTCATTGTCCAACACGCCCCGCCCGGTCCCGCTGGTGAAGCAGCGACAGACACTTGCGGCACGTCACCGCGGCGCGATCATCGGTGGCGATCCCTTGCCTCCGGGCCCCGTGGCCGCTTCCTTGTCGCGAGGATTACAAAGCACCATACCAGCCTCATCGACACATCCGCGACAGGCTGCACCATAGACGCCGAGAACATGACGTTCGAGTCGGTGGCCGCCGAGCAGGCGTTGCAGCGGCAGGCGGCGGACCTGGTGGCGGCTTACCTGGGTCACGCACCTCAGGACGAGAAGCCGCTCGCGGTCGAGGTCTCCGCCCAAGCCCCGCTGGTCGATCTGCTGACCGGCGAGGATCTGGGCATCCCGCTGCTTGGCGTCATCGACTTGATTGTCGGCGGCCAGGACGGCACCGTGATCGCGGATTTCAAGGCCAGCGCCCGCAGCAGCGAGCCGCTGGAGATCTTCCACGAAATCCAGCTCACCAGTTACGCTTATCTGTTCCGACAGCAGTCAACGGTCAGCAGTCACAGGTCCTTTTCAGGTACGTTATTGAGGTAGAGCATGCAGGCCGGCGCAACCGTGATTTTCCAACCATCACTTGTGCGCCAAGAATAGCTCTTGTGGTGGCTGTCGCTGCTTTTTGCGGTGTCAATCGACGGGCCACGAGGGGGAAGGATCGCTGTGCCACCAGTGAATTGCAGCAATTCACTTCGGTCCCCGAGTACTCGTAAATCACATCGGTAACACCACCTGGGTTCACCATGAAGTTGATCGCGAGGCTGATAGTCCCGGCCGGTTGGTCGCGCAAATCTTCGAGGGCACGGCTCACCACGACAAACGGCTTGTTGTTCACTCCGAGTAGTTGAGCGTCTTCAAACTGACTAATAGTACTTCGCTGCTTGTGCGTCGGTGTGGCACCTGGAAACGGCGGAAGTCCGTCCATCTTCAAAACTCCGGAGTCTACCTCCACCACGAAGTTCCTTGCCCACTCGACAACCTCTCGAAACCGCGTGACGTGCTCGCAAAGGCGAGATTCGATCCAGCCCCGATCGAAAACAACTACCGTGACTTCCTCAGAACGTGTGACGCCACCGAAACGGTCGGCCTTCGCCGACCACGAAGCGATGACATGGACAATCGACTTGGGAAAATAGTACCTCGCAATCAGTGACTCGTGCTGGCCGCCCAATCCACGGGGTCCGACCCCTTCAGCCTGCGTGATGTTCTCCTCCAACGCCCCCCCCGAAGAGTTCTCGGAGCTTGTCCATGTAGTGCTTATTGTCGCCAAGGTAAGTTCTGGAGTAGACAACGAGTCGTCCGTTATCGAGAACGCACCGCTGCCTGCCTTCTGACGAGCGAATCGGGTTGCGTGAGGCTGTCTCGTTAACCATCTCAGCATTGTCGCCGAAGTGGTACTCCTTGAACCCGGCCTCAAGGTACGTTGACGATGTAACCGGAATGACAAGGTCTACGATTGCTTTGGCGTCGAGATCATTGATGGTTCCGGTGACCGATTCCAGCTGGGAAGAAGGATTGGCGACTGGAGAGGAAGGCAAACGGGCAGACAACCCGTGCCAGAGGGAAAACAGGAGGATGCAGCCCAGCGTCGTCGAAGTGATGACGACGAGTCGCAACGGCGTAAGGATGCCATGCCGATGCATCTCAGGTAATTCACGGATTTCTTGATCAAGGATTTCGGTCCGGTGCTTCAAATTCGCGATCGGTGCGGTCAAGTCAACAGGCCCGGCCCGGTCACCGTAGCGATCGTAAGAAGTCCTACCCAGTTCCATCAACGTTGACGAGTTTCGCCGTTTCACCGCCCAACCTCTGCATGCCCTGCCCACCCTGGTTACGGCGTCCTTCACACGATTGGTCAACGCCTGTGTCTGGCTTGGATCAGCAGGAGACGTCCGTCTGAGTGCTTCAATCCGCTGGAGGTCGTCGTTAGCCTGTTCGTACAGTTGTGCGAAGTCCTCGCGAAATCGACCGGTGCTGAAGACGTCATTGCCCAACCGGACGTATGCCTTGGGCAGCGTCAGCTTCATCAGCCTGTGCCGCACAGCGGCTTTGATCACCAGCTTGACTGCTGCCGTCGCGGCGTCGACGAACGCTCGTACCGCGTTTCTGACGCGGCCGTAGGAGGAAGTCGGATTGCTGGGCATCGACATGACTGCATCCCTGAAGCTTGACTGATCTGTTTGAAATCGTCGGGTTGCTTAGGTTTAGATGAATCGGTGACGGGGACCGCTGAGCGTGCTAACCCAGCCAGCGCCACAGCATCCGCATGACAAAGCAGTAGAGCCCCCCACCCGCCAGTCCGACGATTCCCATCGAGAACAACAGCGCGAACGAGAAGACGTGGACCGTCTTTTCGGTCGGGACCGACACTTCCACCTCCTTTGCGCGGGCTTCCTTCCGCATTTCCGTCTTGGGGATCACGAACCAACGCCAAACGCGCACGGGAACCATGACTGTCTCGGTCACGGTCTGAGTCACGGTTTCCGTGACGGTGACGGTCTTGTCCCTGAACGGCCAACCCAACGTGGGAATCGTGCCTAGGAAGGCGAATGCGCAAGCCGCGAGCGTGCTCCAGCCCAGAGTACGCGTCGCGGCCCCGATCTCATGCTTCCGTGCTTGTGTTAATGCCTTCCGTCCGCCAAAGACGATGCCAGCGACGCACGCCAGAACGAAGCAGATTACGAGCCCCATGCCCAAACTCCATTGGAAGTGGTGTCATGCGAAACGGTAGGCCAGGACACCGCCCCCTCTGTGCCAATATGACTGAGACAGTTACCTCCTCGTTAATTACTGTA
>CAZAQY010000256.1:0-11814 GCA_964486845.1 uncultured Pirellulaceae bacterium | reverse complement strand
CGGGATATCCAACAAAAAACAAGCACGTCTCGACTAATACTTGGACAGCCTCCTATCTTGTCACCATCAATTGGTGGCCCCCAAAATCCGTGACAGTCAACAAATTCTTCTCGTGGGAAATCCCTTGGCCGGTCGGTCCACGGAAGCCGGGCCAGTTCTCGGCCGCGCAGGGCCGAACGATCACGACTGTGACCACAGTGATCCACGGGAGCGTTCTTTGCAGGCGAGAAAGGGACATGACTTTTCACTCCAGCCGTTGCCCGCGGATCGTGATGGTGACGTGCGCGATTTTCTTGCCTCTGCTGTCGTAGCGCACGAACGCCTTGAGCCATCGGGGGAAATCAATCCCGATCACCGCAGCCGGGGCAACGGGGCTCGTCGCCCATCGTCAGTCCAGCAGTTGGGCCAAGGCGTTGAGGGCGGTCTTGGCTTCCTTGACGCCGCCCAACTCCTGCACCAGCTTCTTCGCCTTGACCAGCAGGCCGATCGATACGGCGTCCTTGGGGAGGTCGGGAGCGGCTTCCGGCGTTGCGGCGGGGGCGGCTTTCTTTCCCTTCTTCTTGGCCTTTATCGCCGACTTCACGACGCTGATGTTCTGCGGCTTCACGTCCCAGCCATCGGCGTTCAGTAGCTCAGCAATCTCCTTCGGCAGCTTCTTCGGATTGGCTTTCAAGGCCGCCTTGATCGCTGCCGTCTTTGCACCTCTGGCGGGCGCTTCGGCTGGCTTGCCTTCGGGTTCGATGGCTTTCGGTTTTCGTGGCATGGTTGCTCTCCCTCAGTTGGTTTGGAAATGAACGCAAATAGCATAGAGGCCGAGGGCTTGGGTGTCCATTGGGCGGTCCCCATGTAAACAGACTTCCAAGACTTCATCACGGGGCTACTGGTTCTGAAACGGGTGTCTTAGAGGGGTGAAGGTAATGAAGCGATAGTTCGCTCGTTCCCAAAGGACGCCCGCAGTCTTATCCTCCAGCACCGTGAGGTCCGAGTAGGCGGCCGGTTCGCCGGCGATCAGCCGTTCGTCGGTGAACGTCTGCCCCTCGTCGTAGCTCAGGCGGGCTACCAGCGTGTTACGGCCGGGGCCCTTGGGGCCGGTCCAGATGATCCGGTCGCGGTCGTCGCCCGCCGATTGGAGCGTGAGGCGTTCGATGGCGCAGGCCACCGGCGTCACTGCTTCGCCCGGCCGTGGTTCGGACCACGTCTGCCCTCCGTCGCTGCTGGTGGCCAGCAAGCGGCGCTCGCCGCCGCTTTGGCGGATGTCCATCAGCAGCCGGCCGTCGGCCAACTCGACGATTTGATCCTCGTTGCCGCCTTGGTTGCCCGGTACCAGTTCGCCGCGCTGCCAAGTCTGGCCGTGGTCGTCGCTGAAGATCGCGAAGACACCATAGGGCTTCACTTTCCATACCGGCGCCACCAGGCGGCCGCTCTTCGTCTGGATCGCCCCCCCCGGCCCGACGACGCTCGCCTGCCACGTGGGGTCGTCGTAATCGCGGGCGACCTTGGTCAGGTCGATGGGCTCCGACCACGTCAGGCCATGATCCACGCTGTAGCGGGCCAAGGTCTGCATGTCGTCCGTGCCGGCTCGCGACGTGGCCGTGCTCCGCTCCGGCTTCGAACGCAGATACAGGACCCATACCCGCCCCGTCTTCCGATCGACCACGGTGGCGGGGTTCGCCGCCGACCAGAGTTCGCCAGGATCTTCGATGATCTTCATCGGCGACCAGGTCTGTCCGCCGTCGGTGCTCCGCTTCAGCACCAGGTCGATGTCCTGCTTGCCATAGCCCGGGTCGCTCCCGCCGTACTTGCGTGCCTCGGCAAAGGCCAGCAGCGAGCCGTCGGGGGCCGTCTCGATCGCCGGAATGCGGTAGATCTTGTAACCGTCTGCGCCCGAGGTGTACACATCGACGTGCTTGAGCGGCGACTCGGCCGCCGCCACCCCCGCCACCACCAGCACCAGCAGAATTGCGAGCGAAAAACTCTTCATGGCCTTCTCCTTGGGAACAGATCTCTTCGTTGGGAGCATCGAGACTTTGAGTTTGTTTCGGATTATGGATTTCGAATCTCAGATTTCAGATTTCAGATTTGAGATTCCAAATTTCAAATTTCAGATTTCAGATTTCAGATTCGAGATTTCAGATTTGAGATTCCAAATTTGAGATTTCAGGTTTCAGATTCCAAATTTGAGATTTCGAATTCGGCTGCGGCGCCGCCGGCTGCGTCACGAAAGGGGCTTGGTTTTGGGTCCGTTACTTGTTGTCCAGCCCGCGCAGAAAAGCCGCGAGCGATTCGTCCTGGGCCGCGGGCGCCGCCGTGCCGGGCGCGGGCAGGGGGCCGCGCTCGTTGGCTGCCGAGGCCGTGCCGTTCTGGGCGTCGTCGAAGTCCAATTCGGCCAGTTGGGTTTCGTCCAAGTCGATCGGTCCCTCATCGTCGGGGGCGGTTGGGGCAGGCAGCGTTTCCGGAAATGCGAGACCGGCTTGGATCTTCGCGGACCAGGTCGCGAACTCCTCGTCCGACATGCCGGACGCTCGCTGCAAGGTCAGCTTCGCCTCGCGGCCTGCCGCCGGGAGCGTCGCCTGGACCGTCAAGCGTCCGTCCTGACCGTACAGAAATGTGACCCGCACCGGCGTGCCTGCGGGCAGGTCCGGGGGCAAGTCCGCCACCGCCAGGCGGCCGATGTGCGTACACCCTTCCCCCGTGTCCGTTCCGCCTTCGACCACCGGGATCATCACGTCTTTTTGGCCGTCCTTCGACGTCTGGAACTTGCGCGTCACGGAGGCGGGCAGCGCTGTATTGCGAGGAATCATCACTTTGCGCCGCGTGAGGCGAGTTTCGGGATCGATGCCCAACACGCCCAGGGTGTGCGAGTTGACATTGCGAACGGAGAGGCCGCTGAGGGCTTCCGGCCCCTGGCGCAGGAGCATTCCCGCGTAGATCGCCGCTCCGTGTGCGACCGCTTCGTCCGGCGACAGCGAACGGTCCGGCGACAGGCCTGACTCCTCGGCCAGCATCCGCTGGACCATCGGCATGCGGGTCGCGCCGCCGACCAGCAGCAACCGCGTCAAGTCGCTCCACGACGCGCCTGCCTCCCTCAGCAGGCTGCGGCAGGTCAACCGCGTACGTTCGAGCAGATCGCCGGTCAACGATTCCAACTCGTCGCGTGTCAGCCGGAGCCGCACTTGCCGGCCGGCGTGCGAGAACGGAATCAGCGTTTCCGTTCGCGTGGTCAAGGACAGCCGGGCATCGCAAGCCACGTGCATCAGCCTTTCCCATTCGCCCGGTTGCTGGTGCAAATCGACGCCATGCTGCCTCAGAAACGCCTCGGTCACGTGCCGGGCGATTCGCTCGTCCCAGTCGATGCCGCCCAGGTACACGTCGCCGGCGACGGCCACGGCCCGGAAGCCTCCGCCGTCGATCTCCATCAAGGTCAGATCGAACGTGCCGCCGCCCAAGTCGTAGACCAGCACTCGCTCGCGATCGCCACGGGCACCGCCTGCGCTGACGAAACCACGTTCCAATCCGTACGCGATCGCCGCCGCCGTCGGTTCGTTGATGATGTCGATCACCTCCAGGCCGGCCAGTCGCCCGGCGTCCTGCGTAGCCTTGCGCCGCGGTTCGTTGAAATATGCAGGCACCGTGACCACGGCTTTGCTAACTTGGCCCAACTTCAGGCCGGCGTCGTGTTTGAGTTTTCCCAAAACGAGCGATTCGATCACCTCCGGCGGGAACGCACACCCGCAGATCGACTTGCCGAACTGCCGCTGGCCGACCTCGCGTTTGGCGAACCGCGCCAACCGCTCCGGCTCCAGTTCCGCCGCCCGCAACGCCTCACGGCCCACGATCGGCGTCTGGCGGTCGAAGAACACCGCGCTGGGCGTGATCAACTCGCCTTCCTCGTTCGGCACGGTCCTCGGTCTTCCGTCGGCATCCAAATGCGCCAGCACGGAAAACGTGGTGCCCAGATCGATTCCCACGGCAGGTTCCAAGGTGCGGGTCATGGAGTGGCCTAACGGGTTACGGGTTACGGGTTACGGGATACGGGATACGGGTTGCCCGCAACTGTACGACGGCTCGGCGGCGGCCGAGGCCGCGCCGGGCGTCTCTGTCCACGGGTTCTCCCAATCGCCCCAGCCAGCCAGGTACTTGGCGTAAGCCGGGCTCTGTTCAGCACGCTGCGCAATCCATTGTTTCGCGGCAGCGACCAGGTCTTGTTCTTGTTCCAGTGGCAGTCTGCCCAGCAGCACGGCCACGCGAAGAAAGACGAAATAGGTGTCCAGCACGTCGCAACGGCAGTAGTCGTTGATTTCGGCCAGACGCCCTTCGTTGTGCATGTCCTGCACCATGTATCCCTGCACGTCCATCTTGCCCGGCTTGCCCAACAGGTTGGCAGCCAGATTCAAGCCGCCGTTAAATCGCGTGGCACCGAAGTTGGTCAGCAGGTCGTGCAGATCGAGGTGAGCCGCCGTGTTGTAGCGGCTGCGGTGCTGCTCCCAGTTCTTGTCCTCGATGTTGAACCAAGCGGGAACGCTGAGGCCGTAGCGGAAGGCCGCCAATTCCAGCAACGGCAAGTCAAACGTGCGGCCGTTGAAGCTGACCAGCGTCGGATGCCGGTAGGCGTCCCAACCGCGCCAGAAATGCGCGGTGATCACGTGCGATCGGAACTCCGGGTCATCCAAAGCCACGATGTCCAGCAGCGAATAGTCCGCTGCGACCTTCGCCACCACCAGCGACACCGGTACCTGGTAGGTGTACGGAATGAAGTCGGTCCCGCTGGTTTCCAGGAGTTCCTTCCGATACTTATCCACCGCCTCCGCCGGCGACAATCCTTGGCCCGGATATCGCACTCGCGAAATCAAGCCGCCGTCGGCCACGCTTTCGCTGTCAAAAACCAGGAACTTAATCGCCGTGTTTGCCACCGATGCCCCCTTTCCCCCTACCGCCAAGTCGTGGATGATCCTCAATATGGTACCAGAAAGCAATGGGCTGTGACACGACAAGGAAGCCCGGCTTTTTCGGAAAAGCCAAGCTGCTGATCTCGAATCGGAGCCGGTCCTATTTTCGAGGAGGTGAGAACGATGAATGCGGAACGCCTGCTGGCCGGATTCTTGCAGTACGTCCAGATGGACACGACCGCCAACGAAGCCGCGGAGTCGTATCCGAGTTCCACCGGGCAGCGGGACTTGGGGGCGTTGCTCGTCCGCCAACTGGACGAGTTGGGACTGGCCGACGCTCACCAAGACGAACACGGTCTGGTCTGGGCCACGATTCCCGCGACGGTGGCCGGCGATGTTCCGGTCGTCGCCTTCAACGCTCACTTGGATACTTCGCCCGAAACTTCCGGGGCGAATGTCAAGCCGCAAGTGATCCGCAATTACGGCGGCGCTGATATCGTCTTGCCGGGCGATCCGCAACAGGTGATTCGCGTCGCGGAGAACCCCGCTCTGCAGGCGCTCCGCGGCGCGACCTTGATCACCGCCGACGGCACCACCTTGCTCGGCAGCGACGACAAGGCAGGCGTCGCCGTGATCATGGAGACGGCAGCCCATCTGATGGAACACCCCGGCATCCGCCACGGCCCGATTCGCGTTCTGTTCACTTGCGACGAGGAGATCGGACGCGGCGTAAAGCACGTCGATTTGGACAAACTGGGGTCCAGCGTGTGCTATACGCTCGACGGTTCGGGTGCCGGTGAGATCGACGTGGAAACCTTCTCGGCCGACCTGGCAATCGTGACCGTGCGCGGTGTGAACATCCACCCCTCGATCGCCAAGGGGCGGATGGTCAACGCGGTGCGAGCGATGAGCGAATTCGTCGCGCGCCTGCCGCGAGATCGCTTGTCGCCCGAGACGACCGACCAGCGCGACGGATTCATCCACCCGTATCACGTTGCCGGCGGCGTCGGACACGCCGCCGTCAAGCTCATCCTGCGAGACTTTGACACCGCCCGGCTCGCCGAGCACGCCGACTTGCTGCGTGCGTCGGCACGTCAAGTCGAGGGCCTGTTTCCCGGTGTGAAGATCGACGTCGAGGTGACGCGTCAGTACCGCAATATGGGCGAAGGATTGTCCCGCGAGCCGCGAGCGGTCGAGTACGCGGAACTGGCTCACCGGCGGCTGGGCCGCACCGCCAAACGGACGATCGTTCGTGGCGGTACGGACGGGGCCCTGTTGACGGAGAAAGGACTGCCCACACCGAACCTGTCCACGGGTCAGCACAATCCCCATTCGCGTCTGGAATGGGCCTGCCTGGACGAAATGGTCCAGGCCGCGGAAGTCCTCGTCGAACTGGTCCAGGTCTGGGCGGAACATTTCCCAATTCGGAATTCGGGTTCGGTCCCGGTGCGGTCCGCGCGGTAGCCTGGCTCTCCAATCCGTGCCCTGCGACTTCGATCAACGAAAGCCGAAGTCGGCCCTACGACAAGTCAAGGCGGCAAGAACCGACAGGACGAATTCTGCACGGCTCGGAGAGCCGTGCTACGAGGACGAGACCCTGATTGGGCTTCAGGGTCCGGCGGCGGCGCGGAACGCCCCTGGGGTCGCACGAGGCATCGCATTTCAGTAGACTCGACTCCTGTGACCAAGATTGTAACTTGCCTACTGTGAGAGGCCCCCGCCATGTCGCGCCGTGCTGTGATCCTTTGCCTTGCTCTGATTCCCGCCCATCCTGTATGCGCCGGCCCGCCCCAGCCGATCGAGCGCAGCCAGCTCGGTCGCGGCGTGAAGCTGCGTATTCTCGTCGACAAGGTGATGCAGCCCACGGCGGGCTGGGTCACGCAGGAGTGGATGGTCAAGGCTACGGCCGAGGCAGGTTTCAATGTGTTTTCGCCCCGCAGTGGCCACGAACGGCTCGACGAAGTGCGCCAAGTCGCCGCGTGGTGCAAGCAGTACGGCATTTACTACATGCCGTGGATGCGCGGGTCGCTCGGCGCTCCCGCCGGCGCGGCCGCCGACGGCAAGCGGATGATCTGGGCTGGCGGCGGCGAGCAAGCGTTGTGGAGCCCCAATGCGGACGAGTTCTGGCAGTGGACCAGCCGTTACATCGTCGAGTACGCCAAGATCAGCCGCGAGAACCCGCACCTGATGGGCGTCTTCCTGGACTACGAAAACTACTCGCCGGGCGGGCAGGGCAATCTGTACTCGCTCTCCTACGACGACGCGATCCTCGGCAAATTCGCCCAGTCGAAAGGGATCGACTTGCCGAAGCTGGCCCCTGCCGAGCGGAAGCCGTGGCTGGAGAAAGAGCGATTGCACGACGAGTTTGCGAAATTCCAGGTCGAACACTGGCGCGGGCGGTGCCGGGAACTTCGAAAGGCGGTTGACGAACACGATCCTACCTTTCAATTCTGCATCTACCCCGCGCCGGGGACGCCGTTCATGGTCGAGGCGACCTATCCCGAATGGGCCGCGCCGAAGGCCCCGCTGATCCTGGCCGACCCCTGGGTCTACGGCCGGCCGTCGCAATTCATTCCGCAGCGGGAGGCCCTGCAACTGAACCGCGACAAGCTGCTGCAGGGGATGGAGGTTCCGCAGAAGGCCGGCATCCCGTTCATCTACGCCGGCGGCATCGACCCGGTGGTCCGCGGCGCCGACCCTGAGTTCTCGGGCAAGAACGCGGTCATGATCTCGGAGACCACCGGCGGCTATTGGATTTTCTACGAAGGCCCGACCTACACGAAACAGGACCACGCCGATTACTGGAAGTGGTTTAGCTGGGCGAACCAGGCCATTGCGGCGGCCAACTGGCAGGCTTGGCACGAGCCTCGCGAAACACCCGAAAACTGGGAACTCGCCGTGTTTCGCTCGGCCGAGCGGCCCGCACTGATCGCGCCAGAGAAGGCCGCCTCGAAGGATTACCCGACCGTTCGAGTCCGCCAGGAGAACCTCGTGCTGTTGGCCTGCAAGGCGGGCAAGCCGGTCGAGGTGGAACTGCGCGCAGTGCGGATCGGGCAGAGCCCGCCGCTGCTGGTGTGGGAGGTCCGCGACCCGACGTTGGAGAAGATCGCATCGCTCAAAACGCCGCAAGAGCAGGCGGCCACGGTCCAATTCACGCCGGACCGCGACGGGATGTATCTGTTGGGCGGCTCGGCCGGCGGCGCCGCTTGGCACATTGCCCGCTCGAATGTGCCGGTGGGCCTGTACGCCGGCCAACCGCTGCACGTCATCTTCGGCGCCCAGCGGCTGTACTTCCACGTGCCCGCGGGGCTCAAGGAATTCTCGCTCCGCGTCGCAGGCAGCGGCGGGGAGACGGTCCGTTTGAACGTCTTTGCCCCCGACGGCCGGCAAGTCGCCACGGGACAAACGACGCAGCAGACGGAGGTCGACGTCAAGGTCCCGGTCGCGGACGCCGACGACGCGGTCTGGGCGCTGGAACTGACGCGGGCGGACACCGGCGTGTTGGAAGACAGCACGATTCGGCTCGATCCCAAGCTCCCGCCGGTGCTGTCGCTGACGCCGGAGGAGGTGTTCCGACAGGGCAAGCCCGGCGCGAAATGAGCATCATGAGCGGCAAGGCTCTAGTGCCCCGTCAATCTTCGATTGACGGGTTCTTTGGTTTATGGGATATCCCTTTCCCAAGGGGGAATTCAGGTTCGGCCCAGGGAAAGGAATCCCGACATGGAGAAGTACAAAGTCACGTTAACGTCCGAGGAGCGTTTCAGTCTGGAACAACTGGTTGGCAAGGGGAAGACCGCGGCCCGCAAGCTCGCCCATGCGCGGATTTTGCTGCTCGCCGATGCCGGTGACGATCGCACAGGCCGAGCAGACGAGCAGATCGCCGAGGTGCTGCAAGTGGGCCTGCGTACTGTGTCACGCGTCCGCAAACGATTCGTCACGGAAGGTCTTGAACAGGCGGTTTCTCCTCGGCCCCAACCTTCCCGTCCAGATAAGATCAGACTCGACAAGAAGACGCAACGGCAATTGGTGAAGTTGGCTTGCAGCGATCCGCCCGATGGTCGTGGCAGTTGGACATTGCAGCTCCTGGCTGATCGGCTCGTGGTGCTGGGGCAGGTGGAGTCCGTCTCCCGTGAAACCGTTCGCAAGGTCCTAAAAAAAACGACATTCAAATTGGAGTTGTAAGATCGTGGTGCGTTCCTCCCAAGGCGAATGCCGAATTTGTCTGGCGCATGGAAGACGTCTTGCAGGTTTATCAGCGTCCGTACGATCCCGATTTTCCGGTTGTCTGCCTGGACGAAGCGAGCAAGCAATGGATCGGCGACGTGGCACCGGCAGAGCGTCCGGCTCCGGGGAAAGCGGCGCGGGTCGACTACGAATATGTCCGCAATGGCACCTGCAACTTGTTCATGATGTGCGAACCCTTGCGGGGTTGGCGACACGTCAGGGTGACCGCACGGCGAACTCGCAAGGATTGGGCCGTCTGCATCAAGGAACTCTGCGACGTCCACTATCCCCACGCCCAGAAGATTATCCTTGTGGAAGACAATCTGAACACTCACAACGGGACGAGCCTGTACGAGACGTTTCCTCCCGAAGAAGCTCGGCGGATCTTGGACCGTGTGGAATTCCATTCGACGCCCAAGCATGGAAGCTGGCTCGACATGGCGGAAACGGAATTGGGCATCTTGAATCGTCAGTGTCTCGACCGCCGCATCGACAACCCAGCCGAAGTCGCCCACCAAGTCGCGGCTTGGGAAGCCGATCGGAACAAGAAACAATGTCGCATTCATTGGACGTTCACGATTGCCACGGCCCGCGTCAAACTCAAGAAACTTTACCCGTCAATCGAAGATTGACGGGGCACTAGCCGCCGGCAATGCGGTTCGCCGGTCACCGGTGGCTAGCGCCATTCCGCTCACTTATTTCTCGAACGACGCTAATAGTACAGCGCAATGCTCCCCAGGAATCCAAACCCGCGAAACGCACGGGAGTTAGGAAAATCCCGCCAAAAAGCCACAAATCGAGCATTGCGCTAAGTTGAGTTTCCGGGCGGTTTTCGCACACTTCGTAAATTGCCAGACCATCGAAATCACCCACTTTTCGCTGGGTTTCCGAGGCTGGTTGCGGACCATTCCTCAAATCGTTGCGCTGTACTACTAATCGCCGCTCGACCGATGCCATTTGCGAAGGTAATTCAGTGAGAGGAGTCGAATGATGTTGCGGAATGCGCTCAGCGTGTGGGCTGTCCTCCTTCTCAGTGCCGCTCCGGCACCGGCGGCCGAACCATCGGGCACGCGGAACCTGTCGGCTGGTGAAGCCGCGGTGCGGCCGCCCAACGTGCTGCTGATCGTGTCCGAGGACAACGGCCCGGAGCTGGGCTGTTACGGCGACCCGTATGCTTGCACGCCGAACCTGGACCGGCTGGCCCGCGAGGGTGTGCGGTTCGAGAACGCGTTTGTGCCGTATGCCATCTGCTCTCCCTCGCGGGCCGCGTTTCTCACCGGCTTGTATCCGCATCAGAACGGCCAGATCGGGCTGGCGACGCACAAGTTCGCCATGTACCGGCCCGACACGCCGAACGTCGTGACGCTGCTGAAGTCCGCCGGTTACCACACCGGGCTGATCGGCAAGCTGCACGTGAACCCCGAGAGCGCGTTTCCGTTCGACTTCCGGGCGATTCCCGGCGCGAACTTCAATCGCCAGATCGACGTGACGGACTACGTGGCGGCGGCAGCCCGGTTCTTCGCCGCGGC
Source organism: uncultured Pirellulaceae bacterium (assembly GCA_964486845.1). Taxonomy (GTDB): domain Bacteria; phylum Planctomycetota; class Planctomycetia; order Pirellulales; family Pirellulaceae; genus Anammoximicrobium. The sequence goes on along the minus strand of CAZAQY010000256.1, from coordinate 1,175 downwards.
CGGCGACAAGCCGTTCTTCCTCTCCGTGAACTTTCCCGATGCCCATCTGCCCTTTGTGCGCCAGGCCCACGGACGCCCGGCGAAACCGATCGAGGCCGACGCGGTCCAGCCCCTGCCGTGGGCCGGCGTCGATTCGCCCCGGATCCGCCAGCAGGTTGCCGACTACTACAACTGCCTGGCCCGGCTGGACGAGGGCGTCGGACTGCTCTTGAGCCAGTTGGACAAGACGGGGCAGGCCGCCCGGACCATGGTCTTCTATCTCGGCGACCACGGGGCCCAGTTCCCGCGCGGGAAGGGCACGGTCTATGAAGGCGCCCTGCGCGTGCCGCTGCTTGTCCGCTGGCCGGGCACTGCACAAGCCGGACTCGCGCGCCAGGAACTCGTCTCTACGCTCGACATCCTCCCCACTGCGCTCGTGGCGGCGGGCATCCAATCCGCCGCCGCCTCGCTGCCGGGGCGGGCGCTGCAGCCGCTGTTGCGGGGAGCGTCCGCGCCGCCCTGGCGCGAGTACATCTTTGGCCTCACGACCGGTTCGTTTCCCGGAGCGTGCTTCGTGCAGCATTCGGTCCGCGACGCGCGCTTCAAGCTGATTTCCAGCCCGCGGCCTGGAACCGAGAACCTGGACGCCGGCACGTACCTGGACCCGCAGCATCCCAACTACGTCGTTTCCGGGGCGACGCCTGCCGAACAGGCCGCCGCGCCGCCGTCAGTCCGCAACGCCCTCGCCCGCTGGTCCCGCCCGCCGCGCTACGAGTTGTACGACCTGACGAGCGACCCCGGCGAGTGGCACGACCTGGCCGACGACCCGCAATACGGCCCCGTGAAGGCGCGGTTGATCGCCGCCCTCCACGACTGGCAAGTGCAAACGCGCGATCCGTTTCTGGATCAGGCGAACGTCGATGCCTACGTCGAGGAGCAATTGGCCAACCGCGACCTGGGCTACCGCAAGCGGGCCGAGTTCCGTTGGAAATACCTGGAGACCTTCCCGCAGTGGCGCGAAGGCCGATGAACTTGGAGAGAGAAAGGGGGACAGGTTCGCTGAGGCGTTTTATGACGGGGCCTGTCACGTTGAAGGACACTGTTTGGTTTCGGCTGAAGCAGATCGTTTTCTGCCGACACCCCTGTTGCACTTTAGGACAGCCTACCATTGGCCGCTTGTTCACAAACAGAGGCCA
>CAZAQY010000255.1:0-11850 GCA_964486845.1 uncultured Pirellulaceae bacterium | reverse complement strand
GATATCCTTGATCCGCCGCATCTGGCTGCCCAGGAAATCGGCCGGCGAACGGATCGGGCCCCAGTTCGGATCGCCGGTGATTGCGTCGCCGCGTCGGGCCTCGCGCGCCCCCAATCCCCGGCTGCTCGGCTCGGCGCCCTTGCCCGCGGCTTGTCCCGCGCTGTAGCAGGCGTCCACGATCAAGCACACTTTGCGGCCGTCGAGCGCCCGTATCCAGCGGCCCATCGTGTCGTCCAGCACCATGGTGCCCGCAATGTCCTCCGACGTGCCGTCGTAGGGGACCAGGAACGCATCCTGCTCGTCCGGATCGTTTGGGTCGGTGTTCGCACACGTCCCCCCATGGCCCGACCAGTAGATGAAGATCTCGTCGCCCGGCCGCGATTTCAGCCGCAGTTCTTCGAACCCATCCTGGATCGCCCGACGGGTCGCCTGCGCGTTCACCAGCAATCCCAGCCCATCCAGGTTGCCGTGCTGTCGCATGATCTGGGCCATGACCTGCGCGTCCTTATGAGACGCCTGCAGCGGACGTGCGCTCCCGTCCTTGTACTGGCTGATCCCGATGAACAATCCCAGCCGCTGGTGCACCGCGGGCGGGGCGTCGCGTTGGCCGGCGGGCACCGTCCTGATTCGCACACAGTGCTCGCCCCACGATCTGGGCTTGCCCCGCAGCTCGACGTTCACCCCGCGAGCGATCACCGTGTCGATGTCGACATCCGTCACCGGGGCGTCGGTCAACGAGCGGCTGCCGAACGTAGGTGCGGCGAGCGGCTGCCGCGTGACCAGGGCGATCAGCAGTTCGTCGCCCAGCGGCGGGGCGATCCGCAACCGAAAGCGGGACATGGACGTGGGCAGCGTGATCTTGTGGCCGCCGGAGATCCGGTTGTCCCGGTCGTACTGGTTGGGGAACAGGCATTTGACGCCGCCATCGGCCTGGCGGTACAGCAGATACAGATAGCCGCGCCGCTCTGACTCGACCGACACTTCCATCAATTCGCCCTGCTCGTAGGTGGCGTCCTGTCGGTCGACGCTGACACGGACCAGAAACGTCGCTTGCGGGTTTTGGGTGGCCGCTTCCACATCCACGCCGCGGGCCGAACGGGCCGTTGCGGCCGCCGGTAGGCCCTTGCCGCCGACGCTTTCGATCACATCCCCGCGAAGGCCCGCGGGCAAGGCCAGAAGAACGGTCAACACAAGGGAAAAAATCGCAACTCGCATGGCTCAGCTCCTGTCATTCCTGGGAACAATAATCTTCGCTAATTAACACTAATGAAGACGCGGGCGTTCGTCGAGATTAGTGACAATTCGTGTTCTCGCTTCTGCTACTTCTTTGCATCCACGTAAACGGTCGTCATGTCCTGGGCGAACGGCCCGAGTAGTTCTTTCGGGTCGCGTGCCCCGATCTGGTCGGCCGTCGGCTCGCGTTGGCCAGTCAACAGGCCTTTGATCTGCCGCTGTTGCGCCGGGTGCCAGCGAAACGGGGCGGCCTGGCCTTGCGTCTGTGGCTACGTTGTCGGCGCGGCGGGCAGCAGCTCGAGCGCGCCGGAGAAGGCCACGGGCCGCGATTGCGTCCGTTGCGCCCACACGCCGCCCTCGAGGGACGCGCTCCGTCGCGTCCGTCGTGCCCGTTGCGATGCGTCCGTCGCGCCCAGAGGCCACCCTGGAGGGACGCGATCTGTCGCGTCCGTTGCGCCCCATCCGAACTGACGGCGACCACGGAGCGTGGCCCTCCAGGGTTGCACGTTCCAAAGCCAGCGTCGTTCTGCTAATCGTGGAAAAGCATGAGCAAGCCGCCGAACGCACAGAATCTAGTTGTACTGCGCCATTATTTTCTAGTCGATGTCCGCTAGCAATAACGTGCGAAGTGAAGTGAGCAGCTCTTGTGAGCCACGCCGAAGCCTCCACGCGAGGTACTAACGAGAGTTGAAAGCCCGGCATCAGAGGCGAACGCGAGGCCGAGACCTTACAAGGCCAGATCAGCGCGCAGCGAGAGTGTGGTAAGATAGCGATTTCGAAACGCAACGACGTGATGTCAGGAGCTATCTCGCGGAATGCAGCATGGCAGGTCTTTGACATCGACACCAAAGGCAAGTAGCTGTTCAGTCCGTGTCTTCGTTTGACTCGTGTGAGCTTGTTGGTTGCGACGCTGATAGTGTATCTGTGTCGCCACCTCCTGCTTCAGGCGACGTTGTTTCGCAGCAGGTGGCAGGTCCACGGTAGCCAACCAAGCATTGACAGCTCGACGGACCTGCTGGGCGGTCAGTTTGCCTACGCACGTCTCAGCATACTTACAACGGATGCGTGCACAAAAACAGGTGGGTGAGTTGCGTGCGGTAGTAGTGCCGGTGGATGCAACGCCAACCACGTACTTCGTAATGATCCAATCCCAACTCGTTTTTGGATTCCCGGGAAATATTGTTCCACGGGCCAACGCCGGAAGGCGACCCAGAGTAGCCAGGTCAATGGCGCCGACGCACTCGTTCCTGTTTCGGGTTCGGACAGTTCTTCCGCGGTCTCATCGTGGAGCTGAGGCACTCTATTGGCCACGAAGTATTTGACCCCAGTAGGGTTCAGCACATTCCGAGCCACAATCAAGCATCCGGGTCCGCTGGGTAGGCCGGTGGCTGTCGGACGATCGAACCGGGCCCATTTCACGTCCCATACGACCGGACCCTTCTCACTGTCTTTGATGTGAAACCGTTGCCATTTCTGCCGCTGAAACACCGGCGAATAGCGTACTAGATCACGCACCTCGCAGGCCCGGATCTTGCGTCTTACACGACGATACTTCTTTCCCCGACTTCCGTAGGGTGTGATCTTCGGAGCCTGACGAACGACGACGGGAGCCCCCACCCAACCGAAAAAGTTGACCGGTACCTCGGGTACGAAGGTCTGCTCCTGCTGATCCAAGAAGTCCAAGAACTCGCGGTCGCGCCCATAGGCTTCATCAAACGTCCAGGCGGCCACTCTAACGCCGTTGCGCAGAGCACGTTCGATTTGCGCCTGGGCGACTTGTGGCTTGGTGCGGAAGACGACATCTTCGGGAATGTGAGCTTTCTTTCGCCGTTCAGGGTCGTGAGCCCACGACTGTGGCAAATACTGGTCGCTGTCCAGGAGGCAATGAAAGTCCGAGGTGGCGTAACACGTATGAACTGCGACCGTGCAGTTGTCGACTTTCCCAGTCCGACCGCACCACTGACGCCCTACTCCAGCGGTGTCGTCACCACTCTTCGCGGTACCCGACTCATCGATCAAGCCAATGGCCTGAGGGTCACTGTGCTCTTGGGCGACAATCTCTTGGCAACCATCTCGTAGCTTCTCTTCATCCTACGGTCGCGATTCGACGAATCGCTGCAGTGTCCGCGGTGCGACGCCAACAACCAACGCCATCGGTTCGATCGACTTGCGTTGGCAGGACGAGAGTTGCCCTGAGACATATGCTAGCATCAGATCTTGGCATTTTTCGCGCTTGAAGCAACCCGAAAAACGCTTCAAGAACGCTGCTAGCTCTCTGCCAAGCCTGGCGATGTACTCCAGTTTCATGTCGCCGACCCTCCGTGTCGCGAAACTGGACAATCATCGCACGCCGCAGCAAATCGGCCAAGGCCGCTTCTCGCTGTTGTAACGCCTGATATAATACCGACTTACATTACATTGAAAGCAAACAATGGCGCAGTACAACTAGTAGGCGCCAAGGTTCGCGGGGTTGAGCGTGGTTGGGGTGATCGTCGCGGCGAGAATCCGCGCTACCGCTGTCCGCGAGCGACCGTGCGCTCTGGTGCATCCGTTAGTTCACCGCGAAACACGGGCGATTTCCTATTTCGACATCTCACGTAACCTTCCTAGTTCGCGCGATCCAACTCAATGGTATAATTTCCCCGTGACATCTTGAGATGCCCGTCTTTGACCTCGTATGTCCACTCGTCCTTCCCGTCGAATACGAGCTTTCCATTCTTGACTGCCCAACTGAACTCCATGTTGGTGTCCCCGTACCGAACGCCCGGCATCAAGGACCACTGTGAGTGGATTGCGTAAGCTTGGTACTTCGCCGTGCCGCTTTCCCGGAACTCGTAAATCGTGACCGAAGCATCGCGCTCAATACGAGCCTGCGTCTCTCCCTTCCACCGCCCGATGAGTGCCGTCCTATCGTCATCTCTTGGCTGTCTGCCTCGCTTCGGCTGAGTGTCATCCATGACCACCCGTCCCTCCTTGTACGCCTCGCGCTCCCTGTCCGAGAGGATCGGCTTCACGTCCACGAACTTCAATCGAATGAACGGGATGCCCTTCCCCGTTGTCTTGAAAACGTAGAAAGGAAGAACGTTACCCTCGATCCGGTCAATCACGTTCTGGCGTGAGTCCCTGTCATCCCACTCCTCCTTTTTGACCACGAATCCGAACGCGGCCCCTTTCGGGTTCTCCATACGTTTGTAGTCGCAGAACTCGCGGACCCGGTTTCCGTTCTCTTCGTACTTGTCCGTACACTGCCACTTCGGGTCCAACGCTCTGAGGTCGTCAGTCCAGCAGCCGAGCCAAGCCGAGTCGGCGACAGGGCGAGGGTTAGCCTCGAACTTACCGTAGGTAAAGTCGCCGCTCCCGCTAATGCCCCACTTCCCGAGGTCGCCCAACCTCTCGCTCCGCGACGTGTCGATCCCCCATTTCCCAAGGTCGCCAAGCGAGCCCTGTGCTCTCACTGCTTGAGGCCCGGCCACGAACGTGGCCAAAAGTCCAGTCAACAGCACCCAAACCGCTCTCGGCATGACGTTCCCCTTCCGTAAACGTGCGTATACGCCGCGCGCGGCCAGTTTGCGTTTCTGCACGGCGGCCGCGCTGAGACGTCGCCAGCAACCCGCCTGCTTGCATGGCATGTACAATAGCATGATGCCAAACGGCTGTCAAACAGAATTTGTAACGACGTATACCTGGGGGGTAAGCGCAAGGCATTGCGTGACAAGAACGTGTGACCCGAAAGAGGTGTTTCTGCCCTGACCGTTTTTCCTTTTCTTGCCGTCGCATTTCGTCGGGATCGATCCTTAATTGTACAGCGCCATTTTGGAATCCCTTACGGCCGTAACTCATTGTTCGTAAAACCTTGCGTAATAACCGCCACATCGGTGCCTCCCCGGATGGCAGAACAGTCATGCTGGCCGCGGCGGAGCAGGGTCCTCACGAATCTGACTTCGCCTGATCCTCCCGACGATCGCGGAACAATCGGGGAGACTGAGGGTTCTTGGGGTGGCGGCATCACTGCTGGCAAACGGAGTGGCCACTCGCCCCAAGGCGTTTTCGGTGAACGACTTGCAGAAAAATGGCGGTGTGCAACTAGAATGCGCATTTTGACTTATTTAACGCGCGATTCTCGAAATTTCGCTGGGGCTTCGCCCCAGACCCCACGGCGGCTGCGCCGCCTATAGGGTGCCTTGCTCGCTTGGACCCGCTCCGTCTTCCGCTCCGGCTCGAAACGTTCGTCGGCTCCGCTCCGCTGCGCACGACGAACGTTTCGGCCTACGCGGAAGACTCCGCTCTGAACTTGCCTGACTCTACTTGCCGGTGGCATCCACCGAACTCGAGGCCACGCGGAACCCGAGGTCGCCGTTCCGGTTCCCCGGCGCGTCGTCGTACCGGTACGCCGACCGGCAGTACCTCGCGCCGATGATCCAGCTGCCGCCGCGATCCACGCGGTACGAGCCCGCCGTAGCACCAGTCGGATCGGCCACCGCCGTCGATGGGTACTGGCCCCTCCAATCCGAACACCACTCCCAGACGTTTCCGTGCATGTCATACAGACCCCAAGCGTTCGCCTTCTTCAGACCCACAGGATGCGTTTTCATATCCGCGTTGTCCAGGTACCACGCATACTCCCCCACTTCGGACGCGTTGTTCCCAAAGCACCATTTCGTCTGGCTCCCGGCACGGCACGCATACTCCCATTCCGCTTCCGTTGGCAAACGATACGTGCGACCCTCCTTCGCGCTCAGCTTCCGGCAGAACTCCACCGCATCCTCCCACGACACGGTCTCCACAGGCAAATCCGCACCCTTGAAAGTGCTCGGATTGGTCTCCATCACGCGTTCGTACTGCGCCTGCGTCACCTCCGTCACGCCCAGATAAAACGGCTTGGTGATCCGCACCGTGTGCTGCGGCTTCTCGTAATCGTACGCCTCCAAATCGCTTTCCGGCGATCCCATCTGGAACTGGCCGGCGGGGATCAACACCAGCTTCATTCCAATCGAGGTTGCCAACGTTTGGCCTGGCGGCGAGGGCGTTGGCTTCGGGCTTGGCGACAGCGGCGTCGACCGCGGCACATACAACGCATAGCTTCGCGTTTGAGGGAACTTGTCCAGCGTGTAGCTCTGGCTGGCCGTCCCCATCCGCACCATCACGCCAAAGCTGCCCCGCGCTTGTTGCGACAGCGACAGCGTCACCGGAATCCGAGCCGTACCGCCGGCGTCCGTCTGGCTCGCCCCCAGTGCCTCCAGACGGGACCCGGCCGACTCGCGGTAGAACAGTTCCACTTCCGCTCCCTCCAGCAACCGGCCGCTGGAGTCCTCTTCCCGCACCGTGAACAACGCCGTCACGCTGTCCGCCAGCGGCCGCGCGGTCACCGACACCCGCGATAACGCAAACACGCCCTCCGTCTCCGGCCCGATCACCCGCACCGGACGCTGACGGGCGTTCAGCTCCCGCTGGGCTGCCAGTTGGACCTTCTCGAACGTGTAACGGTACAACTCGTCCGCGTTCACCACCCCGTCCCGGTCGTAGTCCGCGCCGCCTCCAAGCCCCTCGGTCAGAAAATACGTAAACAGGCCCTGACCCTTCGTCTCCCACTCGTAGGACACCTCGTCCTTCCGGCAACTGGCCAGCGTCACCAGGCCCTGCGCCTTGGCAAACGCCTGGCTCAGTTCCTCGCCCGTCGAGCCGGTCGCTTTGCCCGAACGCACCGCTCCGGCATGGCAGCAGTCCAGGATCAACAGCTTCTGACGCGCCGGGCAATCCCGCAGCATCTGACGCAGACGCTCCGTCGGAAAGCCCGTGCCCCGCAGGTCGTTCTTCAGACAGTCCTTCGGCGCCAAGAAACCTTCCCCGGTTGCCTCGTCGACGAATCCGTGGCCCGAGTAATGCACGACCACCGTGTCTTCCGCTTGTGCGTGCTGCAGCCAATCGCCAATCTGGAGCTGAAAGTTCATCCGCAACGGAAGCAGGTGGTCGTGCGTCTGGTCGTCCACGATCAACAGCACATGGTCCGGATCGAAGCCGCTCTGACGGGTCAACGCCTCAAACACCCGATGCGCGTCCGCCACGCAGTATTTCAGCGGCGGGATCTTCGGGTCCAGGTACTTGTTCACCCCGATCACTACCGCCCATTTCCGACCTTCATCGGCGCTGATCGCCAAACGCACAGAAACGAGGCAGAGCAAGGCGAAACAGGTCAGCAGAACGCGATGACGCATGGAAAGTGCTCCTCGTTAGAAACAGCAACGGAACACGAATCTTCGCGAATAATCACGGATCAGGCCGCCGTTTTCATTAGCGTCAATCAGCGAAAATTAGTGTTCCCGTCCTCCGCTTCCTCATTCAGCATTCACATACCGGATATGCACCACGGCCATCAGCGGGCCGGGGATTTCATCGCCAGTGTACATCTCCGTTTGGGTCTGGTATTCCTCGCCCAGGGCGGTGCCCAACGCTCCACGTCCCCCACCGGTCGGCTTCGGGATCGGCCGGTAGAACGCGGCCGTGATCAGGCCCGCTTGATCCGCGAATCCGCGCCGCGCGGCCTGCGAGTCCGGCGCATCGACCACGCGGAACTCGCGGTACTTCGCATCGTCGCCGACCTGGGAGTAAAATCCCCGGATCACGAACACCGGGCTCGCCTGGTTTTCGGCCGGCGGATCCAGCCACCAGGCCCGGGCTTCGGCCAGGTTCACGGGCTGGGCCGCGACCACGACGCCGTGCGGCGCCGCCTCGACGTTCACTCCCTTGCTCAGCACGCGCTCGGGCAGCGTGTTCAGCCCATCCACCAGCAGCCGTAGAAACACGCCTTGCCCGCTGCGGTTCTCGATCTGGATGCGGTACACTTCGCCGCGCCGCAACCCCACCAGCAGATCGCCGCCCCGAAACTCGCCCTTGCGTTCGGCTTGGCCGACGAAGATCCGCACAGGAAACGGGAAATTCGGATCCGCCATCGGATGCCCGCCCTGCGCGCGCCGGTCCAGCGCGCCGATATCCGCCACCTGGACCCGGACGGCGATCGACTGCGAATCCGTCGCGTCGGCCAGATCGGTCGGTTCGACGTTGACGCTCCGCCCCCGCATGCCCCATTCCGAATCGTTCAGCCGAGCCGTGCCGACCACCTCGTCGGCCAGACCGCCGCCGTCGGTGCGCACCAGTTGGCAGCGGACGGTCATCAGGCGGCCCTGGCGGCCGGTCAGCGTGCCCACGACCAGGATCGACAAGCGGCCCGCCCGTCGTCCCAGCTCCTTCAATGCCGACTCGGAACCGAGCTGGGTCGTGGTGAAGTTTGCTTCCTTCAGCGCGGTTTGCATGCGCCGCGGATCGGCCACCGCAAACTGACCCGTGGCGCAGGCCAGCAATTGCTGTTGCAGCTCCGCCCCACAGTACCGGCCCAACACGCCGAATTCGGCCCCCAGAACCTCGCCGCCGGGCGTGTCGGCGGTGAACTCTAGCACGCCCAGCCCCGCCTGTTCCTCGCCCTGCATGCGCAGCGCCACGTGTTCGGCCATGTCGGCCAGCAGCCGTTTGAGCGATTGAGGCTGGACGCAGACCACGGCCGCGGCTCGGTCGTCGTCGGGCGGCAAGCCCAGTTGCTGGGGCTGTTGTTCCACGGAAAATCGCTGCTTGGCGACCGTGGCCACGTTGCGCCGAACGTAGCCCGACAGCTCCTCGACGCTCACCCGACCGTCGCGATCGGTGTCGGCGTATCCTTTGAGCGCTTCGTTCAGCCAGTAGCCGAACAGCGTCTGCCGCTGGTCCGGCCAGATCAGGCTCGCCTGTCCGGCGGCCGAGGCGGCCAGTACAGACATGCCCGGCAGGCGTGGGAGCGATTCGGCCAGTTCGCCGCCCGACACGCCGGGCGCGGGCCCGGCGGCCGGGCCGGCCGGGGCCTGGCGCGTGTCCAGCAGCACGAGCTTCGAGCTGGCCGGGCACCCGGCCAGCAGCTCGCGCAACCACGTCAGGGCCAGGCCGGTCTTGGCCAGGTCGGCCGGATCGGTGTCCAACGCCGCTAGGTACAATTGGCCGTCGTCGGCCCGATAGGCGTGGCCGTTGAAGGCGATCAGCACCTGGTCGCCCGGCCCAGCCTTGGACAGCCAGCGCGGCAGCTCGGCCAGCAGATTGGCCCGCGTCGGGTGCAGGGCCGGATCCGCGGCGGCATCCACCAGTTGCAGGATGTCCGCCGAGCGGTAGCCGCCGTAGCGCCTCAGGGTCTGGGAAAGCTGCAACGTGCCGTTGACCGCGGTTTTCAGCGGCGGCGCATGGCGGTAGCCATCCACGCCGATCAGCACGGCGAACTGGCCGGGAGATTCGGCGGCCGAACCGATGGGGCAACGGAGACAAATGGTCAAGAGCAGCAGGACGGCAGACCGCCAAGAACGAGCTGGAACGCTCATGGGAGAACTCCTGTCAGGGAACATGGGTCTTGGGAGCACGCATTGGCGATGATGCGGAACGGAACAGCGGAACAGGCGCGGAACGCTAATCTTCGCTAATTGACACTAATATGACAGCTTTATGCCAACTTGTCTCCATGAGTGTTTATTAGCGTGGATTAGTGTTCCCCCAAAAACGCCGATCGGCGTTCCGAGAAGAAGACGCTCGCGGCCATCCGGAATTGCGCAGCATCGCAAATTCGTGTTGGATTCGTCGTTTTTGTCAAAACGCACGGGCGGGACGTTCGCCGCGCGGGGCTACCAGCCCCGCCCGTGCCGAGCGGATTCGCCCCGGACCACGTAGCCCCGTCTCTCCGAGACGGGGTTGCGAGTCTCGGAGAGACTCGCCTACGTGTTGTCCGGGGACGGGACTTTGTCCTGTTCGGTGGATGCGTTCGCTTTCCAGCGAGCTTGAGGCCACGCGGAACCCGAGGTTGTTGTTCCGGTTCTCCGGCGTGTCGTTGTTCCGGTTCGCCGACCGGCAGTTCCTCGCGTCGTTGTTCCAGCTGCCGCCGCGATTCACGCGGTTCAAGCCTGCTTTGGACAAAGCCCCAGATCCTCCATGGTTCGCCGTCGATATTGCCAAGTACCCGCCCGGCGCACATACGCCAGCAGGGATTCCACGTGCCGGGCGGTTTCCTGTTCGGTCCACCGCCCGGTTTGATAATTCTCGTCGTAACGCCGCAGCTTGTCGCGGAACCGGGACCGGCTGCGTTTGGCCAGGCCCAGCCGATCCGGAAAGACCCGGTAGCCCAAGAACGTCATCCCACGGTTGCACCGGTTCAGGTAGACCGGTTTCAATTCGAGTTGCAGCCTGGTGCGCACGAATTCGTCGACCCGGCGATGCACCTCGCGTAAACGTTCCTTGTACCCATCCCAGGCGACCGAATCGTCCATGTACCGCACCAAGCTCCGGCAGCGACAGGTTTCCTGGATGAAGTGGTCCAACGCGGCCAGGTAGTGATTCGCGAAGAACTGGCTGGTCAAATTGCCGATCGGTACGCCGCGGCCCGGCGTCGTGTGGTACGAATCGATCACGCCGTCGAACAGGGACAGCACCGTCCGGTCTTTGAACCGCCGGCGCAGCTGCACCTTGAGCGTGTCGTGATGAATCGAGTCGAAGTACTTGCGGATGTCCATTTTAAGAAACCAGCCGCCGCGCCGAGCGAATTTCATCGCACGTCTCAGAGCCCCGTCCACGCCCTTGCCCTTGCGGCAGGCGTAGCTGTCGTGGATCTGGTACGCTTCAAAAACCGGTTCGGTGACGTTCAGCAAGGCGTGCTGGGCCACCTGGTCGCGGAACGGCGGTTCGCAGATCAGACGTTCTTTCGGGTCGCGGATCGTGAACCGGTTGTAGGGTCCCCAGCGCACGGAACCGGCGAGCAAGTCCTCCCGCAGGGACCGCACCTGTGCGTCCAGGTTCTCGCGGAACCGGATCACGGCCGCTTGGTGCTGCTTCCCGCGCGACGCCTTCCAGAAGGCCAGCAGCAGATTGTCGGTTTGCGCGATGTGCTCAATCAGGTTTCCCACTCGGCGCATTTTCGGAAGCCTCTTCTTTGGGCGGCGCGGCGGCGATCACCTTCAGGAACGCTTGGCCGTACTTCTCCGCCTTGGCGTCGCCGAAGCCTTCGATGGCTTTCAGGTCCGAGATCGAAGACGCGCGGCCCTCGGCCATCGCTGCCAGTTGCTCGTTGGTACAGATGGTGTAGACGGGGATCGCTTCGTCGGTCGCCATCTTCTTGCGCAAGTCGCGGAGTTGCACGAAGAGCGCAAAATCGGGTCCGGAGAGCCGTTCCTTGTAGTCCACGCGGCGGCGGTTGTCGCCTTTGTCGGCCGCTGCGGCGCCAGCCGGACCCTCGATGTACTCGACACAGAAGCACCAGTACGTCGACCCGGCCGCCTGCACCAGTTCGCGTTGAACCGACACGGCCCGATGAGAACGCAGAAACCCGTTCAACGCCGCTTCGCCCTCCACGTCGCCCGTGGCGGGAATCGAAAAAAGTCGAAATTGCATGATCTTGCCTATTTTAACATCCCGGTTTTCGAATTCGCTGGGGCTCCGCCCCAGACCCCACGGCGGCTGCGCCGCCTATAGGGTGCCTTGCTCGCTTGGCCCCGCTCCGTCTTCCGCTCCGGCTCGAAACGTTCGTCGGCTCCGCTCCGCTGCGCACGACGAACGTTTCGGCCT
>CAZAQY010000254.1:11594-11898 GCA_964486845.1 uncultured Pirellulaceae bacterium | reverse complement strand
TCGGTCGCGCCCCACGCTAGCTGCTGGCATTTCGCAATGTTACGATCGAGGCCTGCTGCTCGTTTCCATTGCCGCCGCCCGCGGCGCCGAGAAGATCGATCTCGCCACGAAGGACGGCGTTATCAAGGTCAAGGGAGAGTGGCGGTATGCCAACGTGAAGATCATCGAGGTGCCGGGGCGGAACCCCGATGGCTCGGCGAACACCACCTACAGCATCGAGGCGCGGGCCCAGGCCCCCGACTTCGACGACTCGAAGTGGGTGGTGATCGATCCCACTACGCTTCCCGCGGCCCGTTCGACCGGG
>CAZAQY010000254.1:0-11584 GCA_964486845.1 uncultured Pirellulaceae bacterium | reverse complement strand
ATCGTCTCGCGCGAACCGATCCTGTCGCCCGCGGACCTGAAGGGCAAGAAGGTGGCCTTCTATACCACGGTGGACGACTACGGCGAGGTCTGGATCGACGGCAAGCTGCCGTTCCAGGTCGGCCAACTGAACGGCAACCTGGTCCGCGGCCACAACGTGCCCAACCGCGTGGAACTGCCCGACGTGCGGCCCGGCAAGACATGGTCGATCGCCATCTTCGGCGTCAACGGCCCCATCTCCGCCGTCCCGTCGAACTGGATCTTCCTGACGAACACGTATCTGGAAATCTCGGAGTGATCCGCCGGCCTGCATCCTGTTCGCTCGACGTGCAGAACCGTTTTCGAACGCGATGTCGCGAGCCCGCGCTCTACGTTAACCCGGCAACATGCATCACGCTCCACGCTGGCCCAGGTGCAATATGGCAAGGACAACCGAGCTTTCTGATCCGTGTCGCGGAACGATCATGGTGGTGAGAAGCGTCGCCTTGTGCGCGGTCGCGGTGTCGATCCAAGTCGGCGGCGTACTCGCCGATGAGAAACCGGCCCGTACATGGCCGCAGGCGTATCAGGTGCAACGCGAGGAGGCCACCGGTGTCCTCAGGCTCAGCACCCCATACTACACCGTCGAGCAGGATGTGAAGCAAGGAGGCGCTATCCGTCGAATCGCGCTCGCGCACGGCAAGGCGAAGAACTTGCTGGTGCGTCCTCTGGAGACCCGCGTCCGGGATGCCAACGGGGCCGTGTTTACGGACCTTAAGGACGACGCCCCGATCGTCACGCACCGCCGCGATGGCCTGAACGAAATCGTCACGGTGGAGTGTGTGTTGAAGGACCAAGCCGGTCAGGCGTCGGCTCTTCGGCTGAAGTCCACCCTGCAATATCGTTGGGGATACATCAAGATTCGCAAGGAGCTATCGGCGCCGGCCGGTTTTCGCGCTCGCGAAGTGTGTCCGTTCTCGACGGTGCTTGCGCCCAGCCTTTCTGATTACGGTTACCGGGAGGGGCTGACCGAGGAGGATGGGGCACCGCCGTTTTCGTTTGGCAGCAACCGCTGGGCGAGACTGCGGCTTGATCATCCTTCGGACCGAGCCCTCTGGACGCGTCACGTGCCGCGGTCGATGATGTTTGCCGATGCGGGCGTGGAAGGGATTGAGTGGTTTGTGGGTTCCGACCTTTCTCAATGGGATCTCCAACTCGGCGGCCGCCGTGGTCAGGGCCAATGCCTGCTGGAGCCGAGCCGCGACCCGGCCGGCTTGGCGCTTTCGATCTCGCCGCTTTGGAGCACGGACTCAGCGATGCCGTTGCCAAGCGTCTCGGTTTTCGACTTCTACCTTGCGGTGCCAATACTGGAAGGGCAGGCTCACCGACCGTGGTTGCACACGTCGTTCAATCGCAATCGCGGCGAGTGGGTGTCTGCCGAGATGATCGGCCGCTGGGCGGAGAAGGGCATCCAAACGGTCCATTGCCACAACGACGGCGACTACTATGGCGACGGGCTGTTCTGGCGCGACGGAGCCTATCCGCCCTATCCGGACATGGATCGGTACGACAAGGTCCTTGCGGAATGCCGACGGGTCGGGATCCGCACCGCAACCTACTTCTCGAACAAGGAACTCCATTCGAGCACCAAGGAGTTTCAGGAACACGGCGGCGAGTGGGGCCGAAAGAACCGCAAGGGAGATCTCCAGCACAACTACTATCGTCCCAAGAGCGAGTTCGGAGTGCAGATGTGTCTGCGGTCGGGCTGGCTCGATTACTTGAAGCTCTCAATCGACCGCGTGCTCAAGAATCATCCGCTCGATGGCGTCTATTACGACTGGAACGTCGCCCTGCTCTGCTGCAATCCGCAGCACGAGACGAATCGAGATGCTGGCGCGCCGGCCCAAGGCCACTGGGACATCGACGAACTGCTCGACCTGATGGAATGGACTCGCCGTCGCGTGGGGCCGGGCGGATTGGTGATCATCCATAACACGACGACGCCGATGTTCGCCACGGAAAATTTCGCCGACTACGTGGTGGCGACGGAATGGGGTTATCGGAAATGGGCCGACCGCGCGCCGGACATGCAAGATCTGCCGCTGGAGTGGTCCCTGGTCGGCGCGATTCCGCGTGGCGTTATCAGCTACGGCGTGCTGGAGGCCAACGCTCCTCGGCGGCTTCATCGGTTGTTCGCGATGGAGGCGATGTTGGGCGGCGTGGCCCCTTGGCCCGCCAGCGAGGAGACATTCCAATTGCTGCCGCTGCTGAAACCGCTCGGTGACATGCGCGCCTACCGGTTCCTGGACTGGCGCAATGAGGCGGTCACCTTGTCCCAAGCCCGCTGCGCCTGTGCCGTTTACAGCCGTCCCGGCGAGGTCTATCTGCTGCTGGCTAACTTGGATCAGACTCCGCAGGAAGTCACCTGCGTTCTCCATCGAGAAAAGCTCCCGCATCCCTTTCGGGAGGTGACGGCCAGGATCGCCGCGACCGCCTCCGGCAGCCCAGACCCACATGACGCTTTGAACCTGGATGTTCGCAAGTTGACGGGCCCGGGGCTGAAGGTCACCATCCCTGGCGATGGCGCCGTTCTCATCCATGTCCGCTAACAAACCTTCGGCCATATGTTTTCCGAGAATCCTAGAAAACCATCGATTGCCGGCACTCAGCATGACGCCCGCCACGCCGCACCGTTCCGCTGCATCGCTGGCGGCTGAAGGACAAGAAACCGAAAGGGCACCATGTATCCCAGAACGGCCGGAAGTATCCTTGTACTACTCAATCTAGGCTGGGCCGCGGCATTTCCTGGCGCCGCGACGGTTTCGGGGGCGTCCCCGGCCGGTTTGTTGGCCGAACAGATCAAAGACCGCGTACACCATTCGGTGCGGGATCTGACTTCTCCGCGCAAGGAATCATGTAGCGTCGTCGAGTTTGAATCGTTGGCCGTCCCGGCGTCGTGGAACGAAATCTGGCCGGATGCCAGCGGCCGCGAGGTTGCCAGCGTCGTAAACGCCAAGATCTGGAATGCCGCGATTCAGGCGGCGCTCACCGAGCATGACGCGGCCTTCCTTCCTAAGCGAGACAAACCCTACTACCTCAACGATCCAATCATCCTTTCGTCCGGACAACGGCTCTGTGCCGACCCGGAAGCAGAAATCCGCCTTGTGCCCGGCACGAACACCTGCATGGTGCGAAATGAGCATCTCGTCAGCGGCCAAGAGGGACCGATCCCGCCTGATACGGTGCCCGACAGCAACATCTTGATCGAAGGCGGCGTCTGGACAACACTGGCAACCACACCCGCACAGTCCAACGGCAACGGACAGGGATGGCCTGCCAGGCAGGAAAGATCGCTGCATTGCCACGGTGTCGTGCTATTCAGCAACGTGCGCGCGGCGGTGGTTCGAAACCTCACGGTCCGGCAATCGCGTGCGCACGCCGTACAGTTGAGTAACTGTAGCGACTTCCTCGTCGCCAATATCACCTTCCAAGAGCATCGCCGAGACGGCATTCACGTCAATGGACCGGCCAGCTACGGTGTCATCCGCGGGGTTCGTGGAGTTACGGGCGATGACTTTGTCGCTTTGAATGCTTGGGACTGGTCGAATACCGTTCCCTCCTTCGGTCCCATCCACCATGTCCTCGTGGACGGCGTCTTCGGCAACGCGCGACTCAACGGGACCGACGAGATCCGCTTGCTTCCAGGCACGAAGAGCTTCGCGGACGGCCGTAAACTCGACTGCCCCGTGGCCGACTGTGTTTTCCGCAACCTGCACGACATTTGCACCTTCAAAGTCTATGATCAGCCGAACCTGGAGATCGGGCGTGACCGTGACTTCTGCGATCCCATCGGCACAATCAACAACGTGTATTTCCGACACCTGGTGTTCAATCGGCCCGGCCGCTTCCAGATCGCGGCCAACGTGGCGGGACTCGCAGTAGATGATGTGCAGTTGAACTTTGACCCCGCTTCGTCCAACTACCGGAGCTTCAAGCTGGTGGAGATTGGGCCAATGTCGCAGACTTACAAGATCAAGCCGGAGGCCCCCTCGTCCTGGGTCGAGCTGTTCTCGCCGGATCGAGACGTTACCGTGCGAGATTTCCGGTTGACGAATGTCCGTGTGAAAGGTGGCGATGGCCCACAGCCCTTGCCGAACGCCGAGATCGACCTCGTGTCGGTCACCGACCAGAAACCGAATCCCGATTATCCGAAAACCACGCCCCGTGGTGGTAGGGGAAGAGCCATCGTCATTCGGTAGCGGCCAATCTGCGTAGGCAGCTATTCTGCGGGCGGCAGTGCCGTTGGATCGGGCGAACATCTCCAATCCGCGAGGGACTGGCGAGAGGATCGCAAAGTGAGTGAAAAACAAAGGAATCATGATGAACCAATGTCACCGTCCATCGGTCCCCTGCACTCGACGGAGCTTCGTTCAAAGCGAGGCGGCGTTCGCAACCGCATGCTGCAGCGACCCATGCGGGCGCCGTGGAAGCTCTCTTAGGCGAGCGGCAGGTGAGAACTTACCATCGTAACCCGAAGCGTTAGCGAGGCGATGGCGGGTTAGAGCGTCTTCCTCGCTAACGCTTCGGGTTACTATTCATCTGCCGCTCGCCTTAACCTTCACACCGTGGATAAGCACGTGTCACTCCTCCTGCTAACCGCCGTGCTCTGTGCCCCGCCGGCCGCGCCGGCTCCACCGGCAACAGCGGCAACCGAGACCTTTCTGCTTCCCGACAAGGACGATTGGACCGGGGCCGATCTCCGGGTCAATCCCGACGGCTCGCTGGGGCTGGCCAGTGGCCAGGTGGCTTACAGCGAAGGCACGTTCCCCGTCGACACGAGTGCGACTTCCACGCTCCGCGGCGAGTTCAAACGACTGGCCGCCGCGAGCGACAAGGATCGGTTCTTCTTCGCCTTCGTGAATTTCGACAAGGACATGAAGCGCATCGAGGCCCTCCACGTTAACGCCGTGGAAGGCTCCGATACCGAACTGGCGGCACCATGCACCGCACAGGACACCATCCTCCGAGTGCGAAGCGGCGCGGCCTTCGGTAACGGAACGTTCATCGCCTTCCACACCCAAGCGGACTTTCAAGACCTGCCCAACCGAAATGTCAACCGTAACGCACCCGTCGTCGAATCGAAGGCGCTTTCCGACGGGACCTGGCAGGTGACCTGCAAAGCACCGATCGGAATCGCAGCTTCGGCCGGCACGCCGATCCGCGCCCATCGCGGCGGTTGGTACCAGTACTCCGGGGCGCTGGCCGAACCGATCCCCGCCGATTGGAAGACCTTCCAAGGGACGATTGCCGGCTGCGGGCCGGGCGACCACCGCAACCGGTGGCGGCCTGGGACGGCCCACGTGCAGTTGATCGTCTTCAGCAGCGGGCCGAGCAAAGGGCCGTTGCTCGCGCTGCGCAACGTCCGCTTCGAATCCACCGGCGGGAAAGGGCACAGCGCTTCTGCCGGGTTGGTTGCCATCGCTGGCGACGCCGTCGAGAAAAACCTCCGCCTCAAGCCTCTCGTCGGCGGCCAGGATCTGTGGGTGCGCTTTGCCGACGGCTCGTCGCGGGCCATCCGCATCACCGTCTTCGACCGCTCGGTAAACCAAGGGCCAGAAGAAAGGCTCGTTCCGCGGGCGGGCGTCGAAATCCAACCCTTCGACGTACGTTACACGCTCTGCCCCGTGGAACTGTTGGACGCGAAAACGGCGACGCAAGCCGCGATCGATCGCTGGGCCGCCGGCAACACGATCTGGGACATGCCCCTGGTCCTGCCGCTCCGGCAGATGGCCGGCGGCGTGGAGTTCCGGGTCAACGGTTCCTACATCGGCACGATCAAGAAAGCGGTCCGCGCGGTTTCGGTCGCCAGCAACGTGCGGCTGGAGAACGCAGCGTTTCACTCGGGCCCTTTGCCCGACCGGTTCACGCCGGTCGATATCGGCGCTCGATGCAAGCCCGGAGGGATGGCCGGCGCGCGGCTTGAACTGAGCGACCAGGCAGTCCCTTTTTTCGGAGCCCAGGGCGAGAATCTCGACCTGGGCCTGACCGCCCGACAGTCGGCCCTCGGCGGCGCGCGGCTGAGCTTGGCCGAGACCCCGGCCTCCTTCATCTTCACCGTTCCGTGCGAGCAGTTTCCGCGGGCGTGGGTGCTGTGTGCGCTGGAAGACGATCCGGGCAAAGACCCCGTCCTCAACGTGCAGCTCACGCGCTACGTGGAAGGATCGGGCTACCTCGGTCGCGCCTTCGAGGCCATGGCCAACGCCAGCGTCGCCCTTCCCGGCAACGCCACAAGGGTGGGCACCGTGCTCGTCGGCGCGAAGCGTTTGCCGCTGTGGCGGGCCGAGATTCCGATACCGATCGGCAAGATCCAGGACTTGGTCTTCACCGAGAACCGCGGGACTCACGCCCGGATGCGATTCGGCAAGTACCTGGATCTGGAGCTGTCCGGGCGGCTTATCTCCCGGCGCGGCCCCAGCGGCGACCAGCGTGCCCGACCCGACCCCGCATGGGTCAGCTCGGTACACGTCTTCGGCGTCACGCTGGAGAGACCCGCCGCCGAGATGGAAGTCAAGACCGTCGAACCGGGCAACATTTTTCACAACGACGAAGTCCCCGAGCTGCGCGTGCAAGTGCGGCCGCGGCGGCCGGGCGATTTCTCGGTCCGCTGGAAGGTCCGCGATGCCGAGGACCGGCCTGTCGGGTCCGGCCAGCGACAGATCGATTCCAACGCCGCTCGTGAGATGACCATCTCTCTGGCGCAAAAGGAGCTGGGCTGGTACGGAATCGACCTGACCCTGCTCGATGGCGATCGTGAACTCATCACTCACAAGGCTTCCTTGGCCCTGCTCGGCAAGGACACCCGGCAGGCCGAGGTGGCCGATTCGCCTTACGGAAGCTGGAACTACGGCGGGCCCCACTACACTCCGGCCGACGTCCAGACGTACGGGCCGGTACTGTTCAAGGCCGGATTTCGCCGCTCGGCGGGCGTCGACCGGTACTCCGAGAAGGAGCTGGCTCCCTGGAAGCTGGCCGCCCCGCAAATCCGGACCGGCGGCCTGGAAAGCACCGACGCGCAGTTGCTCGCCGGCATTCGCGCGAGTCTCGACCGCTATCCCAGCCTCACCAACGCGATGATCTTCCACGAACACGCGGTCTGGGGCTACCAGGTGGCGCCGGAACTGATTGGACGGAAACCGGAGCCCGGTTCCCAGTGGAACGACGCCGACAAGCGATGGGACTACGCCCTGCGACTGGGCCGCCTGCTTCGCCACCACTTCCCACAACTCCGCATTACGTTAGGCAACTCGCTGGCCTGTAGCGAACTGATCGCCGAGGGGCTGCGACGCGGCTTTCCCGAGGAATACGCAGATTACCTTGGGCTGGAAGTGGTCGGCCGCACCTCGCTCCCCGAGCGGCAATGGGAAGGCGCGCTCCAGGGCGGCGAGCTGATGCTGCAGACCGCGCGGCGGTTCGGATACCACCGCTGGAAGCTGAACGCCTGTTACGAAAGCAACTACCGCCTCGACGCGTTGCTGGGCCAGCGGCGGCAGGCCGAATGGTACGTGCGCGATCTGGTCCTCTCGCAGGCATGGAGATTTCGCGACATCTTCATCGGCATCATCATGGACACGGGCAACGCGTATGCAGGCTCGTTCTGGGGAGGCAGCGGTCTTTGTACCCGTAGCCCGTTCATCTACCCCAAGAGAGCCTACGTGGGCGTGGCCGTGGCCACGAAGCTGCTCGACCAGGTCGCTCTTTCGCGCAATATTCCGACCGGCTCCCCCACCGTGTACGCGCTGGAATTCAAACGCCAGGATGGCCAATACGTCTATCCTGTTTGGACTTCCCGCGGCATGGCGGAACTGACGATCGAGACCTTGCCCGCCGACTACCAGATTCTCGACTTCTACGGCCGGCCGATCGGACGCCCGGACTCGCGGGCCTGTCTGCCGCTGACCGCCGGCACCGCCGTGACTTATCTTCTCGCTAGCGCCCCCGTGGTCCGTTCGATCCGGTGCGGGAAGAGAACGTATTCCGACGATCAGCCGGCCGACAACCTCAAGCTCGTCAACCGGATGGATGACTCGAGCGAGTGGACCCTTGCCGAGACGAAAGAGCCGCTGCTGGAGAAGACCCGGGGGACGGCTTTGCCCTATCGAACGTTGGGGCGCTACGCAGTCCGACAGGTCGCCGACCCCGAGAAAGGAAACTGCGTCGAGCTTGAGCTAGTCCAGCCCAACCTGGCGCTTCCCACGGTTTTCCATGAATACGCGGTGCTGAAACTGAAGCGGCCGGTGACGCTGGCCGGCAAGCCGAATTCCCTGGGCCTCTGGGTCAAGGGTAACTCGGGATGGGGTCAGGTTTACTGGGTGCTCGAAGACGCTCGGGGGCAACGCCGCATTTCGTGTGGCACGCGGATCCACCGGGCCGACGTTTTCGACTACGACGGACGCGTCTCGATCTCGTTCGATGGCTGGAACTTCCTCAGCATGCCAGTCACCGACAAGTCATCGATCCCGGATCTTTCGACCGGCTCGGTGGACAATCTCTGGGAGTTCGGCGCGGTGAACGCGGACGAAACGCTTCACCGCGGCGGAGCCGCCTTGCAGTACCCGATCAAGCTCGTAGGGGTCGCCTTCGCCGCCCAGTCCCGGCCCTTGTTCCTGACGGAGCGTCGCGAGCATCAGCAGATCGTCCGGTTCAAAGACCTCGTGGCGTTCGACGACTGACGCCGGAAAGATTCCTCCGCTCTTGGCACCACGCCCGATTCTCTGATAAGGAACCGCTCGCTTCCACAAGCTCCCGACGGGCCACTGCAATTGCTCGGACGACCGAAAGCACTCGCGAAGTTCTTCAACGATTCCCTGAAAGACGATTTCGCCCACACGAAGGTACGTCACTATCAGACGGAAGAAAAAAGGACACGGTCGAGAAGAGGAACGCTATTACTCTAACGGGTGGAAGAGGCCGGGGGTTCGGACGTGCGACGCGGCGGCGGCGCCGCGTCGTAGAGCTCATCGAGCATCGCCACCGCCTGGTCGACCATGGCCTCGCCGGTGCCCACCTCCAACTTGCTGTGCCGGCCCATCCAAGTCTGATAACCGCCATCGGCGTACGACTTGCGGTCGGGAATGTATCCGATGTTCTCGTTGGCCAGCCCGACGAGGCACGTGTGGCGAAACGGCGATCGCCGCCGCAGTTCCAAACCCAAGCGAGCGAACATCTCCCCCGGGACGCCGACGAACACGATGTCCCCCAGCCGGATGACTTGAAGTCGCGTCTGGCACGCCGCGCCCTGCTGCGGAGCCAGTTCTTCGCGCATTATGCGGAACCACTCGCCTTGGCTGGCGGCGCGTTGCGGCGCATACTTCTCCAGGTACGACTTCACCGCCTGGGCCTCTTTCGTCTCGTCGAAGCGGCGGATGTGGTAGGTGAACTGCCGGTTGAGCACCCGGACGGGGCCGGGCAGCGCCGGCTCCAGGCGTGAGATCGCCTCTTCGATCGCATCGACGACGCGGCGCACGCTTTCCGCCGCGGGCACGCCGCTGTTCTTGTACGTGACGTTGTGCGTGGAGCCAAACGCTCCGGGCAGAAACAGAGTCGTGGCGCCGTGCCGCCGCTCGACCTCCAACGCCGCCAGTCCGTAGAAGCAGGGCGACAGACAGTCTTGACGGATGTGACCGATGTTATGCACCGAATGGTTGAACGCCAATCCGCCATACCTGCCATCCGCACACCGCAGGGCCAGGACGTACAGGTCGGGGTCGTAGGGCCCCGTGGGGCGGACCACGTCCTGCTCCTCGTAGCCATCCCAGCCGATCATGCCGTCCTTGAGCAGCAGGCGGCTGTTCCGTCCCACGGTGGCTTCCTGGCTCTGCCCGAATTGCACGGTCGCCTGGCCGCCGGGCCCAGCGGCATCGATCGCCGCAACCGCCTTGATGGCGGCCTGAACGCTTCCCTCCTCCAAGCGGCGCACGAACTCCGCGCCCGCCGGCCCGGGGGTTTCGCCCATGAACAGGCCGCGATGGGTGTGCGTGGCGCAGATCAGGATGTTGTCTTCCGGGATGCCCGTGGCGGCGGCGATCCGCGCGGCCGCCGATCGCGTCATGGGCAACATGGGGTTCAAGGCGTCCAGCGATACCACACAGATCCGCTGCTCCGCATCGAGGACCAGTGCGTTGGCCCGGAATTCCCCCTCCCAGGGGCGACTGAAGATCTTCTGCTGGGCCTTCAGTTCCGCCATGTTGTCATCCGTCAGCCTGACGGATGCCGAGGCGGCGCGCAGCGAAGTGGTCGTGTTCTTCAGGGCTTGATCCGCTCGACCGACTGCCCCATAGGAGTTTGCAAAGACGCCGAATCCGCCGGTTAGGGCGGCGCGCACAACAGTGCGTCGTGTGAACGTGCTCATCATCCATCTCCTCGTTCGACCCTTGATCCATACGCCAACCAGATATGCACAGGACGGCTACGATACGCAAGGCCGCTGTCAACGACTTGCCGGGAGCGCGGCCGGCTCGAGCCATTTCCAAAACGCCTCCTGCTGCTCGCCTTGGAAACGGCTGTAGTCGTCGGGTGTCTGGTACGTCAAATTCGCCGGGGCGCCGCCGACGCTCCAGGCGGCACGAACCGCCGCGATCATTCGATCGACATCGGCCGCGTCGGCGTCGCGATCGTGGCGCGGCGCGACCACCAGGCAGGGTCGCGGGGCCATCAGGCGAAGCAGCTCGTCGAAGTCGTAGGGCACTTCGGACTCCCGCCCCTGGAACAGGCCCAGTTGGGGCTGCAGCGCGTGCCACTGCCAGAACCGCCGCAGGCCGCCGGTAGGCTTGGACTCGGTGTCGGTGCGCATAGGCGTGAAGCTGGCGAAACAGGCGACGCCGGCGACCCGCGAGTCGAGCGCCGCCGCGTGCAGGGCTACCGTGCCGCCCAACGAGTAGCCCAAAAGATAGATCCGCTTGGCGTCGATGGGCGGCATGTCCTTGAGCTTGTCCTCGGGTCGCCCCGCGGCTTCCGGCCGGCCGGCCAGGGTCAGCAGGTCTACGGCCGCCCGCACGTCGCGGACCATCTTTCCCAGACGCGACCAGCGCGGATACCGGTCGTAGAAACGCTGGGCCTCGTGGAGGCGCGAACCGAAGCCGATCTGGTCGAAAGCCAGCACGGCCACACCCTTCTGCGGCAGGAACTGCTGGAGGCGCGGGCCGACCATGTACGCCCCGTTGTAGCCCAGGTTGTAGCTGTAGGGGTGAAGCCAGACGACGACCGGAAGCGGCCCCTTGACGGCCTTGGGAAAGTACAGTTCGCCGGCAACGTATTCGCCAAAGTTCACCGCCACGCAAGCCACCTTTTCGCTTGCCAAGCCCCGATCGAGCATTGCGGAAACATGAGCCGCAGCGCGGCCGTACGTGCCCCCGGCCGCAACCTGCCGCGGCGGCTCCTCGCCTAGTCCCCAGGCGATGCGCTGGCGCACCTCCGCGTCGCGCGGCGGAGCAGCGGCCGGTGCCTGGCGGCGCCAAGCGTCCCAGTCGAAGTGATGGATCAGCTCCTCGGGCAAGCCCGCGCGCGACCGGCCGAAGGCGAAGTCGCACCAATCGAGATATCTTTCGATC
>CAZAQY010000253.1:0-11916 GCA_964486845.1 uncultured Pirellulaceae bacterium | reverse complement strand
CGTACCGGGCATCCATGGTCAGGTCGACCAGGTTGTTCAGGTCGGAGAAGACCGAGACGCGGCTGAACTTGCTCACGCCGGTCAAGAGCGCAAAGCGGATCTGTGCGTCGCACGTCTTGACGACCGAATAGAAGGCCTTCAAGACCCGCAGGATTTCGCCGACGGCCGGGTTCTCGATGTTGCCCAAGATTTGCTTGTCGTACTCGTCGATCAGGATGACCACCTTTTCGTGGCGGCCGAGTGTCGTGACCAGCGACTCAAAGAGGTGGTGTGGCTCATCGGCGGGCAGATCGATGCCGTGCCGTTGTCCCGCCTGCTTGACCGCCAAGCTCAGGCTATGCTTTAGGCCGGCCACATCCCAGGCCTGTTTGCTGCCCAGATCGATGCGGATGATCGGGTACGGTTTCCAGTCGTAATCGCTTGTCTCGATGGCCAAGCCCTGGAACAACTCCCGCCGTCCCTCGAAGATGGCCTCCAGGGTCGAGATCGTCAGCGACTTGCCGAAACGCCGCGGGCGCGAGAGGAAATATACGCCCTTGTACGGCCGTACCAGATTGTACAACCGGTCCGTCTTATCGACATAGACGTACCCGCCATCGATCAAATCGGCAAATGTGAAAACACTGGTGGTGATCGGCTTCATAACCTTCAGCATAGGACGGTTGGGGCAACGAGACAATCGGGCAGAAGGCTACCCTCGTCCGACGCCGATCCTGATGAGGACTGGCTGTGTAAAGGATGGCGGCCGGACCTGGTCGGAGGTGGGGAAAGACTGCTGATCCACGCCGACGTGAGTTATTCCGGGGCCAAAACGAACATGCACCAATGGTGAGTGACAACGGCCTCCTGGACGCCTGAAGCCCCGGTCGGTTCCGCACAGATCCAGCCGAAGGGACGAGTCAATCCGGCCTGTGGATCGTCTTCCCGACAAGCGTCGTATTGCTGATCATCACACGGAGTGTGATGGCTACTTTCTCGAACGATGCGTAACGACCGGGCCCCGAAGCGAATCGACCCGCTGGACGAGGAGTTGAAAACGGTGTCTTCCCGCCTGCGGGGCGATTCACGGAGCCTTGTCCAGCACGATGTGCCCGTGGGCGGGGATGTCGAGGTGGACCTTGCCATCGGCCGCCTGGAACGACTGGGGCGCGGGGGTGTGGCTGCCGCTGGTGTGCAGTGACAACTCGCCCTCGGCCCACGGCAGTGACGTCTCGAACGAGACGGCCGCGTCGGTGGCGTTGCGGACCAGCAGGAGCCATCGGTCGTCGGCACGGACCTCCAGCCCACGGAGTCCCTCGGGCGTGGCGATCCGCCGCACGCTGTCCGCCGGCTTGCTCCACTCCGCCAGCACCTCGACCGTGAAGAACTGCCGCGTGCCCTGGGCGTAGGTCAGCGGTTTCTGCTCGCCGGTCTCGAGGCTGGCCTTGTCGCGCAGCACGATTTCCGTGCTGCGGAACTTGTCGGGCTTGTCGAGGTAGAACGTCTCGGACTTCTCCGTGATCACGTCCGCATAGTTGTGTTCGTGCAGGCGGCAGACCAGCGCGCCGTACCGGAAACAAGCGGCGTCCTGGCACTCGATCTGCGTTTCGAGTCCGAACCGGATGCGGCCGTGGATCGAGTAAGCTTGTTGATCGGAGAGGGGCTCGATTTCCAGCACCCCCACCAACCGGCCCGGCGTGAGGATCCACTGCTGGTTGCCGGCCCAGTCGGTGAGCGTCGACTTGCCGCCCCAGGCCACGTTCTGGATGCGGTAGCGCGTGGTGAGCGCGGCAAAGTCCCGGCCGATCGTGACGGCGTTGCGTTCGTCCTGCGACAGATAGCGGCATTCGCGCCAGCGCCGGCAGTTGCCCTCGTCGGGCTTGCGGGGCTCGAGACGATATTGATTCGTGACGACCTGCAGGGCGGCGTTCAGCGGGTAGCGGCGCGTCGGTTCGTCCACAACCATGCCGCCGACGAACGTGTCCTTGCCCTGCTGGCCGGCGCCGAAGAACCGCGTGGTGCCGGCGAAGCTCCAGCGCCCGAAGCGGCCGCGCGGGCCCTGGACGTTGCGGTCGTAGATCAGGAAGTTGTCCGGCAGCGGCTGGTCTTGGATGTCCGGCCGGTACAGCGTGGCCGCATAGATGGCATAATAGCTGTTGGGTTGTTCCCAGCGGAGTTCGTCCTTGGCGATGCGGCGGTTCTGTGGACAGCCGGTCAGTCCGGCCACGATCTCCGGCCCGATGGGCGAGGCGCCGCTCCAGTAGTGTTTCCAGAAGCAGTCGGTATAGTATTCGGGCACACCGCCGGGCTCGACGTTGTAGGGATAATAGGGCCGGCTCTTGACGACCGAGTCTCGGGCCAATTCGCTGCCCGTGAGTTGCCAGTAGCGAGCCAGGTGGGCGACGTTGATTTGGTGGTAGACGAAACACTCGTTCTGGAAGCCGTGGTACGAGAAAGCGCCGTCGGGGTAGAGCGCGTCCGCGGTGAGCTTGAGGAAACGTTCGGTCTGTTCATGGTAGCGGGGCGAGTCGAATATCCGCGCGGCCAGTTCGAGCATCAGCATGTAGTGAACGTCCATGTTGGCGTAGTAGCATTCGGGCGGCTCGTTCTTGGCTCGCGCGCCATAGGTGTCGATCTGGAATTCGGTGGCGGCCTGCGCCGAGGCGAGCCATTCGGCCCGCTTGCTGGGCAGCACCAGGTCCGGGTACGTAGCGGTGAGTAGCAAATAAGCTTCAAAGGTGGGCACGAAGCAGAAACGGTTGATATTGGGGTCGTTGCCGTAGATCGCCTGCCGCCCTGGGTTGAAGTCTCCGTCGCGGTGGTTCTGGAAGATGGCCTGCATCAGCCGCAGCACGCGGACCAGCAGATCGGGATCGGCCGCGTGGGGGCTGTCGGGGCAGCACAAGGCCCAAGCGCCGGCGTAGACGTTGTTGCCCAGGCTGCTGAACGTCCAGGCGTTGTCGATCTGGCGGTAGCCCTCGTCGCCCTTCTTGTACAGCGTTTGGGACCTGAGTACGGAACGCGCCCGCCCCAGCGCGCCCTGGGCGTAGGGATTGTTGTCAAAGTCGGTCACCGGCGGCAGTAACTCCTTCGGCGGCTCGACGCGGCTGCCGATGTCCTTCGTCAGATGCGCTTGCACGTCAACCAGGACGTCCCGGGCCGAGGTGCCGAGCCCGGCATCGAGCGATGCTTGCGCGTCTTCGATCGCCCACTTGAGCACCGACTTCTTGAGTTTCTGTTGGGCGGCCGCTTCGGGCAACTTCTCGACCGCCGCGGCGATCTGTCCGATCAGGTCAGCGGCCTGCTGGGCACGCTCTGCTTCGGTTCGCCGCTGCTCCTCGCGGCGTTGAACCTCGGCCACGTCGAAGCGGAGCGACACGTCGTCCCACCACACGACTCCCGCAGCGAAGAAGTTGAACAGTTCGAGGTGGATGTGCTTGGCGCCGGCGGGCAGTTCGAACGACAGGGCGACTTTCTGCCACTGCCCGTCCGCCGGTTCGCCGTAGGCGTGCAACACCGCACGCTGGGTTCCCTCGTCATCGACCGCGATGAGTCGCGCGACGGGGCCTTTCTTGGCTTCGGCCTGCATCCGCTCGGTGCGGTACCAGGCCTCGAAGACCCAGGGCCCCGGCCCGACCGCAGGACGCAGCGAGAACGATCCCCGCTGTTCGTCGCTCGCGCACTCGATGCGGGCGCTGGCCTTGCCGCTGTGCGCAACTTCCTTGTCCCAGGCGACCTTGCTGCCCGTCTTCCAGTCGCCGCTGCGCCAGGCGTCAGGTTGCTCGTCCGCGTTCTCGTCCAGTTCAAAGCCGGCGTTGGGCAGCGTGTTCGAGCCGTCGAACTGTGGCTGGGCTTCGGCACCACGGGACGACTTTTCCTGTCCCACAGCAAGGCTCACAGGCGAGAGGAAAAAGAAAATCCAGGCGATCGTTCTCATGGTATGGCCTCCGGTTGCCGGTTTTCTGAAGTACGGAACATCCTCAAGGTGTTTCGTCAATCCAAGAAGATACCGCATCATCGCCCTGGAAAGTAGGACGGCTTTCCGAAGCCGTCCAGGACGGGCCCGGAGCCCCGTCCTGCGTGGCTTCTTTCGTTCCGTTGACCGCCATCCATGACGCTGCTAGGCTCATGGCTGCCTTGGGGCATTGAATCGCTTGCCCTTGCTGGGGGCGGTCTCCGGCAAAGAGTCAGCGCGGGATTTTTTGCGGGGACTCGGTTGAGGGAGGTGCGGCGAATGGTGAATCGGAGGGACTTTGTGAAGGCATTGGGCGCAGGGGCAGCGGTCTGGGCGGCCGCGCCCAGCGCCGGCGCAGCGCACGAACCAATCAAGGTGGGAGTCATCACCAACGCCGAGGGCGCCCATCTCGACCTGTATTTCTCGGCGCTGGCGGAGGCGCAAGAGGTCGCGTCCGTAATCCTGGCCGATCCCAGTGGCAAGGCCGTTGCCGGCGCCCGGAAGTGCCTGGGAGAAAAACTGGCCGCGACTTACGACAGCTGCCAGGCGATGCTCGACCGGGAGACGCCCGTCATGGCGCTGGTCTCGCTGGAGGCCCGCTTGGCTTCGCCGGCCATCGAGGCGGGCCCTGAATGCCGGCTGCCACGTGCTGGCGGAAAAGCCGGCGTGCGTCCGGATCGAAGATTTTGCCCGCCTCACGGCGCTGGCGGAGAGCAAGCAGCGCCACTTGATGCTGGCCTTGGCGAACCGCTTGAACCCCGAAGTCCGGGAAGCGCGGCGGCTGATCCAGGAAGGAAAGATCGGCAGGATCTACGGCCTCGAAATGCACATGGTCGCCGATCGTCGGGATACTATTTGGATCAGGGATACCATTCGCACCTCGAGATTTGGGGATCGCGAGGTTGGCTCCAGCTCGAGAAACACGGCGGGACGCCGCTCACCTGGTACAGCCAGGACGAGCCGAAAGCGGAAGTTCACCGGGTCGAAACGATCGATGGGCCGAGCGGGTATTCCCCGTTCGTGCGAGCTTGGCCTGTGGTTGACGCCGTCAGGAAAATGGCCGACGATCCCCGCGACGAGAACCTCTGGCACGTCACGGGCAGTTGCAGGAGTTGAACGTGTCTCGATTCAGGCGTTGAAAGGACCCCTCATGACAAACGGCAAGACTCTTTCGATGGCAGGGTTATGTTTCCTTGTGGTTCAGGCTTGCGCCGGGGCGCCGCAGGCCATCGAGTCACCTCGTAGCGAGCCGTTCCCGGCGGGTTGGCAAGTGGCCGCCCCACGCGAGGAGATCCGGCCCACGTTTGCGTTCGATGCCCGTGGAGGGCCGCAGCGGAACGGGGCCTTTGTCATCGTGACGGGAGATTCCGTCGCACAGCACGGCTGGTTCCAGAAGGCGTTCCCTGTGGGCGGCGGGAAGTTCTACCGGTTCGAGGCGGTACGCAAAACGGAAAACGTCGCGGTGCCGCGACGATGCGCGCCGGTGCGGATCGTGTGGCAGGACGCTGCAGGCAAGGCCGTCCGCGCGGATCCGCCTGCAGGCCGAGAGAACGAGGCGGGGCCGATCCCGCTGGCCGAGCCCGAACATCCTCTCGACGGCCCTGCCGATGCGAAGGGGTGGACGAGCGTCGCCGGTGTCTACCGCGCCCCGGCCAGGGCGACGCAGGCGGTGGTCGAGTTGCACCTCCACTGGACGCCGCTTGGCCGCGTGTCCTGGAGCGAGGTCACGCTCGCGGACAGTCCGTCGCCGCCCAGCCGCAAAGTGCGTCTGGCCGCCGTGCATTACACTCCGTCCGGCAAATCACCCCGGGCGAATTGCGAGGAGTACGCCCCGTTGATCGCGGACGCGGCGCAGCAGCAGGCGAACCTCGTGGTGTTGGGGGAGTGCGTGCCTTATGTCCGGACGGGCAAGAAGCCGCACGAGATCGCCGAACCCGTTCCCGGACCGTCCACGGAGTACTTCGGGGAACTCGCCCGGAAGCACCAGCTGCACATCGTCCTGAGCCTGTACGAACGAGAGGAAACGGCCGTGTACAATACGGCCGTCTTGCTGGGGCCGGACGCCCGGCTCATTGGCAAGTACCGCAAGGTCTGCCTGCCGCACAGCGAAATCGAAGCCGGGGTCACCGCCGGGGACTCGTATCCGGTGTTCGAGACGAGCCTGGGCAAGGTCGCGATGATGATCTGCTACGACGGTTTCTTTCCGGAGGTCGCACGCGAGTTGACGAACCGCGGCGCCGAGATCATCGCCTGGCCGGTGTGGGGCTGCAACCCCTTGCTGGCTCAAGCGCGCGCTTGCGAGAACCACGTCTACGTCGTCAGCAGCACGTACACGGACGCCAACAGCAACTGGATGATCTCGGCCGTCTTCGATCACGCCGGCCAGCCGATCGCGAAAGCGGATCGCTGGGGCCAGGTCGCCGTCGCGGAGGTCGATCTGAGCCAGCGGTATTTCTGGCGGAACAATTTGGGGGACTTCCGCGCGATGGTCCAGCGCCACCGCCCTGTGCCGACTCCAGAGCCTGTCCCCGCTCCACCACCCGCGGCACCGTAGGCGAAGAAGCTGACCGCAGGCACGGCCGCCAGAATCCGCAACAGCCGGGAAGTCAAGCCGTTCGACAGCTTCTCGGATGCCCACCGCAGTAGTGCGTCGTCTGGACCAAAAATGTGGGTTGTGAGCGGTGGCGCGCCAGCCCCCGGTTCGGCATACCACCGGCGGCCAGCGCCGTTCCGCTCACTCATCGCAACCCGAACTCTTCGTCTGGACGACGCAGTAGTCGTTTTCGCTCCTCGTGTCACGGAGTGGAGCGTCCGAGGCTTCCTCGATTCGGGACCATGCAAGATCCAGCCGGCTGCCTATGGATTCGAGTGTTGTGGCGGCATGTTGTAGCCCATCGAGTTGGTGGCCGCGTACAAGCGGTACAGCCGGTCCTGCATGAGGCAGGTGCGGCGCGTCGTGGCGGGAATCGTCGTGGTGTAGATCCGCAGTTCGCCCTGGTCCCTGGACATGGATCTGACGTATGAGTGGCATGCTCGCGGCACGCCGCATCGTGTGGCGCCGCCTGGGGAGAACTCGACGAACGTGGGCACGATGTCGTGTGTGCCGATCACTTGGTTGCCCGTGGCCACGGTATACCGCGTCGGGGCGCACAAGGCCGCTGGGGTGTGAGCGCCGGTAAACCGCATCCCCTCACGGGCCAGGCGATCGATATTGGGCGAGGGGATCTTGCCCTGCGGGTTGTAGCACTGAAAGTCGCTCCAGCTCACGTCGTCGGCCATGATGAACACGATGTTCGGCTTCTCGTCAGGCTTGTCTGCAGCATAGACTAGGCCGCAGGTCCAACTGAGTGCGGCCAGGACGGAAAGCAGCGGTCGAATTGGCGTGTGCGTGTTTTGTCCTTTCGGATTGAAGCATCTTCGCACCACGATTGCCCGATTTCTTGTTTTCCTGGGCACCTTTTGAACAGGAGGAGACAGAGACCCCGGAGAAAGAGCTGGCACCCCGTTTTCTCTGCTTCCTCCTGTTCCATGCGTCGGGATCCTGGGATTACAGCCGTAGGCGGTGTTGCGAATTCTAGTCCCCCGCCGCCCCAGGCCGCTAGCACCAAACGGTAATCACGCCTTTTCTTGGGCGGTTCAAGAAGCCACGCTTTCTCAAGGGCCCAAGAGAGCCGTAGTTGTGGCTGCGGCGGCGATCCCCGCGTTGCCCGTCGTTCGAGGAACGATCCAGAGGACGGCCATCAGGGCCGGGGGCGTGCCAGCACCCGATTCCCGTTTTTCTGGCGAGTTTCACTACGGCTGGAGTCGGCTTTCGGCCGATAATGGGGACGCTTATCGACCGCGTGGAGCCGCCCGGCCCCTGGTACCTCTCCTCCGAGGAAGATCAACTCCATGGCTCATCCGCAGTTGCGTGTGTACTTCAGTCCTGAAGATTCGCGTGAATCGGTTTTGGCCTCGACGACTCAACCCGTCCGCAAGCCCGTCACAGTTCCCCTCGGCGACGTGCTGCCGTTGCTGGCGGACGCCGTCCAGACGCGCCGGCTTTGGGTCCAGGATTTCGCGGACGAGCCGGTTACTCTCAGCCCCGATCTGTACGAAGTGCTGATGGCCTACCAGGAACTGCGGCAGACAGCCTGACGCGAGTCCCATCCAACCAGCGCGACAAGGTCCGTCACGGCTCGCGAGTCTCGCCCGGACCGGCACGCCAGCCTTTCAGCAACTCCGCTAGCTTCCGCTGCTGCGGTTGCGGCAAGGCGGCGATCAGGTGTTGGCTGGGCGCGTCGAAATGCAGGACGCCTGCCAACTGGCCGGATTCGTTTCCGCTCAGTTCGCGGCGGACGCGAGCCAGCACTGCCTCCGCCGTGGTGCCCGTCGCCAGCCATTCCTTAACGGCGTAGAACTCGATGTCCCAACGGGCTTCGACCGCGGCCGGCGAGGTGACCTGCAGCGTGGCCGCGTCCACGACTCGATACGTCAACTCCATGGGCTGCAGCATCTGACGGAGCACTTCGCCGAGCGGCCGCTGGTTGACGGCTAGCGTGGTCTCGGTGTCGGGCGTCCAGCCGAGCGTCGCCAGCGCCTGCCAATCCACGACGATGGCGACCCCGGATTCGTCCGCCAGACGGTTCAAGATGCGAACCAAGGAGGCCGGTTGCAGGAAGTTGAGCGTGACGGGTTCGGCCAGTCGCGGCGCGGCGCGAGCCCAACAGGGCTGCAACGAGAACAGCTCCGGGTTGAATTTGGACTGCGGCGGCAATCCGCGCGCGGCCCGCAGACGCTCGCAGAAGACGATCGCTTGGAACAGGACCGTGTCCTGCTGCTGGATCACGAGCGCGGGCATCGCTTCCTGCATTACGCCGGGTCCGCCCGCCGCCTGCCACGTGGCGGGGGCGACCATTTCCACGATCAGGTCGGCCAGCTGCTGCAACTGCTGCGGGTCGCTGCCTACCAGATCGGACACGACGTGCGAGTGCGTCCGCAACTCGCCGTTGGGCGGCGGCGGGCGCGTGACCACCAACTGCTGGTCGACGGTGACGTGAGCGAGTTGCAGCGGGCCGAGGGCTGCGGTCAAGAGCTGGTCGATGGTGGCCTCCGTTTTCCGCACGCTGACTTTCGTGCGCGGCGAGGCCTGCACCAGGGCCAGGGCGTCCAGGTCCAGCGAGATCGGGATGGTGCTGAAGCTCATCACAAACCGCAGGAAGGCTTCCAGCGGCACATCCGTAAATTCGACCTCCGGGATCTTGTCCTGCAGGCGGGCCGGCAGGTCAATCTGTCGAGGTTCCGGGCGCGGCACCACCGGTTGGTCCGTCGTGATCGCCTCGGGTTCCGGCGGCAGCGCGCCCTGATTGGCACCCTCCATGGCCTCCGTGGGGGGCGCGTTCACGTTCGGATCGATGAAAGGCGCGAATGCCTTCAGCGTTTCGGACAGCGCCGTCGTATCGGGCGAAGACTCCTTGGAATCGGGTGCTTTCGCCTCGGCGTCCGGAGCACTTGGTTGCGCCGCGGTTTGTGGAGCCTCGACGGGCTTGGCGTCCGGCGCGTTGGTCGTCTTTGCCGTAGGCGAATCGGCGGACTCGGCGGCCGGCCCTGCGGCGGGCGGCACAGTTGCAGGCGCGGACGCATCGGGGGCGCTGGCCGGCTTGGTCACCTTCGCCGTCTGGCCCGCTGCCGGGGCTGCAGCCGCCGGCGTCTGCGGCTGGGAAGAACTCGCCGGCTGGCCGGATGCGGCCGCGTCCGGCCCCGGCCGGGCCGAGTCGCTTCGGTTGGGCCTGGCTCCGCGCGAGGCGAGGAATCCCAGCACGCCAAACGCCAAGGCCACTCCGACGACGGCCGCGCCGCCCAGCATCAGCCACTGCTGGCGCTGCCGGGCCGCCTGCGAGGTCCAAGCCTCCGTCGGCAGGACCGGTTCGTTGCTGGGCTGTTCGCCGGCTGGCGGCGGTGCGGGCACCGGCTCGACGGGAGGCGACTCGACGGCTGCGTCGATCTCGGCATCGCGCGCGTCGATCTCGCCTGGCAAGCCAGCCTCCGGCTCGGTCAAGATCTCGGCGGCACCTGGTGGTGGCTCGACCAGGACCATGCTTCCGCACTTGGGGCAGATCTGGATCTGGCCAATGGTCGACGCGTCACGGACTTTGAGCCGCTGCTGGCAGGTGGTACAGGTGATGGTGAACAGTTCCACGACGTGCCGCCCCATTTCTCAATCGCCGTCAAAAAACGGGACCGACTTCGATCAAGACGATCGGCGCCGATCCGGTTCTCGCGGCTTTTCGATGCTTGCCCCTGTCGAAAAGATGGCGGGACGCGATCCCGCTATGTTGATTCTAAGCCCTGAAACGTAAAATGAGTACCGCCCAGCGCCCGGCCGCTGGCGGTTTTCTGCCTGTTCGTAGCGCCTTGCTGGAGGAATTGCCGTGGAGACCCTATTGTTTTTGTTGACTGCCATCGGATGCGATACCGCTCTGGCACGCCCTGATGTGGAGTTCAAAATCTTTCAGTTTCCCGCCGACAAGATCCCGCGCATCGACGGCAATCCGGACGATTGGTCGCTGGTGCCGGATTCCTACGCGATTGGCACGGATCAGCTGCGGGAGACCGTGATCGGACTCGGTGACAACCGCGATCCGGCCAACCTGGACGTGCGGGTCAAGGTCGGCTGGGTGCGGGGGCAGAACCACCTGTACTTTCTGTACGAGGCCCAGGACAACTACTGGGACTTTGCCCGCGACGACTTGCACAACGACATTTTCGAGGTCGTGATCGACGGCGACCGGTCGGGCGGGCCGTTCATCCGCCAGATGCATCCCGACAAGCGGCTGCGCGACAAGCCCGAATCGTTTGATCTCTTTCACGGTGTCCACGCGCAGAACTATCACATCTTCACGCCGGCCGAAGGCAAGGACTGGGCGATGGTCTGGGGCTCGCAGCCCTGGATCAAGGAGCTGCCCTATGCCAACGCGGCCTATCGGTACAACTTCCGGCCGGGTGAAAGCGGCAAGCTGGTGCTGGAGTTCTTTGTCACGCCGTTCGATCACGCGCCGCCGGACCGCGCACGAGCGGTTCCGACACAACTGGAAGAGGGCAAGGTCATCGGCATGTCGTGGGCGATTCTCGACTATGACGATCCGCATGCGGAGCAATACGGCGGCTTTTGGAATCTGTCGCACAAGACTACGATGTACGGCAATGCGTCGGACCTGGTCGCGTTCCGCTTGATGCCGGTGGAGAAGAACCTGCGCAAGCCGATCGAGGCGGATTGGTCGTTCCAGGTGCTCGATCGGGCAGAACGCGTCGTCGCCTTCCGCGATCGGTCCCACGGCAAGATCACCGCCTGGCGCTGGGACTTTGGCGACGGGCAATCGTCGGTCGAACGGCATCCCGTCCATCGCTACGAGAAGGCCGGCGAGTTCATTGTGACGCTGCAGGTCGAGGGACCGGAGGGTCAGGCGCGCTGGACGAAGGTCTGGGACGTGACGCTGCCGTGAGCGTATCCCGCATGCCATCGTTGATCCTGAAGGAGGGGTTGGAACATATCCGATTTCCATCGCAGTGGGGGCGTCGCGGGGCGCCTTCTGATCGTGATCGTTGCCGTGATCCTGACGCTCGGCAGCGGCCGAGTCGCCATGGCGGCAGAGCCGCAACTCCGCGGGATCTGGGTGCACGCCAATTTCATCCGCACCTTACGATGATCGAAGTTCTTCCCCGTCACCGGGTCTTGCCAGCACAGCCAAGCCCTGCGCACCGCTCGTTGCACGCATTGATACACGCCGACTTCCGTCGCATCAATCAATTCTCGTCGTGGGATCTGGCCATGACCGCCCCCTCACCACTTCTGCTCTCGACTCCGCCGCTCAAAAAGCGATGACAGGGAGAAGTCCACCAAAATCGACCAAAGCGCACAAGGGCAGATTCTGGATGTCCTCTTCCCCTGGTGAATCCGCAGCGGAACGCCTACCAATGCTTCGCCTGCGGCTCCGCTGGCAATC
>CAZAQY010000252.1:0-11920 GCA_964486845.1 uncultured Pirellulaceae bacterium | reverse complement strand
GGCCGGTGCGGGCAGGTTGTCGGTCATGCTGGCTCCTTTGGAGAAAATCCAACGCCTGCGAGGTTCTTCAGAATCGCCTTCTCCAACTACGCCCCCTCCTTGAACTGAGCTGCCAGCGTGTTCGTCAGCCGCTGCATCTTCTCGTCGAACGGCTCGTCGTCCGCCTCCAATTCCGCGGCGCCGACATAGCGGCCGGGTGTCAGGACGTGGCCGTGGCTGGCGATCTCCTCCGCCGTGGCGCTTTTGCAGAAACCGGGGATGTCGGCGTACTTGCCCGCCCCTTTCTCGCCCCGCCACGCATGGTACGTCTTGCCGATACGTTGAATTTCGTCGTCGGACAGGTCGCGGTGCGTGCGATCCACGAGGTTGCCGGTCTTCCGAGCATCGATGAACAGCGTCTGACCCCGGCGGTCCCGGAAGCGTTCTCCCCCTCCGGCTCCCCCAGGGGAGCGTGTGCCGTTCTTTTTCGAGCGGGCGAGAAACCACAGGCAAGCCGGAATCTGCGTCGTGTAGAAGAGCTGACCCGGCAGGGCAATCATGCAATCGACCATATCGGCTTCGATCAGCTTCCGGCGGATCTCGCCTTCGCCCGACTGGTTGCTGGACATCGAGCCGTTGGCCAGCACGAAACCGGCGACGCCGGCGGGGGCCAGGTGGTGGACCATGTGCTGCACCCACGCGAAGTTGGCGTTGCCAGCCGGCGGCGTGCCATACTTCCAGCGGGCGTCCTCCCGCAGGCGATCACCGCCCCAGTCGCTGACGTTGAACGGCGGGTTGGCCAGGATGAAGTCCGCCTTCAGGTCCTTGTGCATGTCGTTGTGGAACGTGTCGGCCTGGTGCGGCCCGATGTTGCCCTCGATCCCGCGAATCGCGAGGTTCATTTTGCACAGCCGCCACGTCGTGTTGTTCGATTCCTGCCCGTAGATGGACAAGTCGCCGACGCGGCCCCCGTGGGTCAGGACGAACTTCTCGCTCTGGACGAACATCCCGCCGGAACCACAGCACGGGTCGTAGATGCGGCCCTTGTACGGCTCGATCATCTCGACCAGCAGCTTGACGACGCATTGCGGGGTGTAGAATTCGCCGCCGCCCTTGCCTTCGGCGTTATCGAATTTGCCCAAGAAGTACTCGTAGACGCGGCCGAGAATGTCCTTGCTGCGGCTCTCCGCGTCACCCAGCCCGATGGTGCCGATCAGGTTGATCAGTTCGCCGAGCCGATGCTTGTCCAGGGATGGCCGGGCGTAATCCTTGGGCAACACGCCCTTGAGCGCCGGATTGTCCTTCTCGATGGCGACCATCGCCTCGTCGATCAGCTTCCCAATCGTGGGCTGCGGGGCGTTGGCCTGGAGGAATTCCCAGCGGGCGACTTTGGGCACCCAGAAGACGCTTTCGGCACTGTACTCGTCGCGGTCCTCCAGCACTTCGTACCGCTGCCCTTTATCCTCGACGTACCACTCGCTGGCCGGATCGGAGGCGAGCTTTTCGAGCGTCGTCCGTCGCTCCTCGAAAGCATCGGAAATGTATTTCAGAGAGATCAACCCCAACACGACGTGTTTGTACTCGGCCGCGTCCATGTGCCCGCGCATCTTGTCGGCCGCCGCCCAGAGCTTTTCCTCAAAGCCCAGATTCGCGCCGTTGCCGGACTTTTTTCCAGTCCTCGTTCGAGCCATATCCTTCTCCGGGTGGGCCGATCGTCTAACGTTGTGTGGCATGTTGAGCTGGCAAGACAATATGGGGAGATTGTAGAATGTCGAGCGACTTTTGAGAACCCGAAGGCGGTTTTTGTGGTGGTAAACTCAACGCCTCCGGGCAGGACGCTACGGGAGACGGGATGTCTGAAAGGCTGCGCCGGTGCGGAGCTTGCGGTTTACCGGCGAGTCGGACGACGCGTTTCGGGCGCGTGCCGAGCGTGCGGTGCGGATCGCCAAGGTGCTGGTCGAATCGAGCTTGGCCAATCGTTGCGTCGAAGACTACATCGCCGATCCTGCCTTGCCGGAATGGACGCTGGAAAACGTCCGGGTGTGCCCGACTGTCCGGGTCGAGTACGCACAGGCGATTGCCATCGGCGACTTGGGCAGCTGCCTGTCGGCGACGGAATCCAAGCACTGGGGCGACGGCCCGTGGGTGATGCCGCTGGAGCCGGACGACGAGTTCTACCCGCATCGCTTGACGTACTTCTACCGGACGAACAGCCTGTACAACCGCCGTTTCGAGCAGCGTCGGCGACTCAAGGAGTTGCTGGGCCGGCGCTGGCGCCCGCTGGTCGAGACGGCGAAACGGCACACGAAGACGGTATTCGTGGAACATCTGACGCAGGAAGAAGCCGACGCCATCCGCCGCCTCCTGAAGCTTGGACCTGGCCGGTTCTGGCGGGTCTGCACGGGGCGGGAATTTGTCACGCTGCCACCGAGACTGGTGCAACAGCAATTCGACTTCGGCGAGCAGGATTGAACGGCTCGGCTGCGGATGGGTTGCCTCATCCGGCTTCCTTGGGCATGCTCGCGGCACAGCTCATTGTATGTTCCACCCAAATCGCCGTTTCAGGGTCGTCGTCGAGGAAGATCCAAGATCCCTTGCGGAGAAGCTGACCAAGAAAACATGGCCGATTTTCACCGGCTTCGAACACGGCCGCCACCTGTTGCTGAATGATTCGTACACCGACGAAGAAGCACAGGATTACGCGGTGTTCATCAAGGAACCGGATGAAGCCGGCAAGTACGTTCAAGTGGCTGGCTTTCCGTTCGGGTGGATGGATGCGGGTGAGGCCCTGACGGTGAGCCATGCCTGCTGCTCTTCGGCCCACGCGGAGATGTCGGCCCAACCTTCCGCGCCACACAAAACTGACAACATCGAGATGACGACAATGTCCAGCAACTGATGTCTCTGGTTGTCCGTATAGATGCGAGGATCTTCCAAATCCTTGAAATGGTCTAGAATTGAAACAGTCACGGCCGTCGGCCTCCTTACAAGTCTGGTTAAGCAATCCAAATCTGAAAGGAGTCCTACTGAATTCCGCCCCGCTTGAGTAGGCCCCCCACGGTGCTAGCACAGTGCGCTCGCCGTGGGGGCCCGGCGTGACGGCGATTCCGACTGCCGCTCTGCGCGACGCGGTCCTCCGACTCCGGTGATTTGTGGTAGAATGCGGCGCGCTAATGCGGCGTCGCAAGTTCTTTGACTCCCGATGATTCCCATGACTTCCTTCGAATTTGAGTTGCCGGCCGTCCGGGGCATTCAGGCTGGCCGTCCGTATTACCTGACCGCGTGCCCGCTGCGACTGCTGTCACGGATCTTCCCCGATTCCGACGGCGATTTGCCCGCCAAGCGTCAGCCGCCGGGTGCCTTGAACCGCGCTCGGATACCGGAGATTACGAGGTACGTAACCGGGAATCCGCGATCGTATGTCTTTGGGGCTCTTACCGCGTCGGTCGATACCGATGTTGTTTTCGAGTCCAACGAGGAACACGCGTCCGTTTCCAGCGGCAAGTTGCGGATCCCTATGTCCGCCAGACTCGTCGTGCATGACGGTCAGCACCGATGTGCGGGCCTGAAAGCGGCCGTCCGAGAGGATCCCGAGTTGGGCGACGAGACGATCGCGATCGTGCTGTTCGTCGACCCGGACTTCCGACGGAGCGAGCAACTGTTCACGGACCTCAAGCGGCACGAACGCCGGTTGCCGCGGTCCCTGAGCATCCTGCACGATGACCGGGATGAATACGCCCGCCTCGCGCGCGACGTGATTCGGAAGGTTGACGTTTTCGGCGACCACGTTGAGATGGTTCGCACAACGATCTCGAATCGTTCCCGCAAGTTGTTCACGTTGAGCGCCATCTACCAAGCCACGAAGACCCTTCTGGCGGAACAGGCCACTGACAAGTTCGAGGAGAAGCTGAGGATCGCCACGGTATTCTGGACTGAAGTCGCCAAACAGATTCCGGCGTGGCAACAGGCCGTTGCCGGGCAGATCAGCCCTGCCGAACTGCGGAGGCAATTCGTTCATGTTCACGGAATCGCGCTCGCTTCGTTGGGGCGAGTGGGGCAGAGCCTGCTGACCGGCAGTGCGAAAGACTGGCGCAAGAAGCTGGGGGCACTGAAGACATTAGACTGGTCGCGCGCCAATTCACGGCTGTGGGAAGGGCGCGCCATGATCGCGGGCCGGCTGTCGAAGGCGAACAGCTGCGTCGTGCTTACGGCCAACGCGATCAAGCAGCATCTCGGCCTGCCGCTCACGGCAGAGGAAGACGAACTGGAACGTCAATTCAAGAAGCGGGGCCGCGGCTGATCAAGCCGCGCCCAGGAATTTGTGCTTGCGGTGCCAGGCAAGATGCTTCGGGGCGGGCCACAGCGATTGGTCTTTCGGTAGACGCAGGGTGCGGCCGTGATAGTCGCCAAGCGGCTTCTGATCGGGGCTGTCTTCAGAGAACGCATCCTTGGCGACGAGGATTCGGTAATGATCGGCAACCGACCACAGCCCCGCGTCGAAGAGCCAATGGGCGTTCTTGCACAGGGCCATCCCGTTCGTCAGGTGATTATTGCGGGAATCGGAGAACTCGTGGATGTGGGCCGCGTCGACGATCGCGCCTTGACCGATGGCGTCTACGGCCAACTGCGGGATGATCTGAAGGTTGATGTGCGGCCCCGTCGGGGGCGGCCAGCGGCGGCGGGCCCGGCCCAGTGAGCCGAATCCGATCAGTTGATCGTCGCTGTCCCTGCGGAATAGCCAGACCTTGGTGCCGTAGTGCGTGACGGATGTCTCCACGCCGCTACCCTGAATCCACTCCGCAGCCGCCAACGACCAGGGCTCGTCGCCACAGGAGAAGTCGGCGAACAACCTGCGGTCTTCCAGAGCAAACGGAATCGCGTACAGCAACTGCGGCATCGATAAGCACTCAACGACGATTTCTCACCGGAAGCCGCCCCACCTGCACTCGGGACGGAGGACGCTGCAACGCGGCCTGGAGGGCTTCCGCCTCGGCCGCTGACATAACCTGATCCTCTTGGACGCGATCGATCGCAGCCAGGATTTGCTGGGCCTCGACACCCGGCCAAAGAGCCGTGGGCGACACGTTCAAGGCCGTTGCCAATTTCAGGATCGTCTTCTTCTGCGGGCGACAGTTCCGGTTCAGCATGTTGGAGATGGCCGGTTGTCCCACGCCAATTCGTTCCGCCAGTTCTTCCTGCGTGATCCGTCGGTCGTCCATCAGCTTTCGCAATCGCTGGGCAAAGCCGGCCTCCTCGTCCATTTGCTTCAGGATGGCCTGCCGCCGTGGCTCGACCCCCGCTGCTTCTCCTTCCGACGCCGCCAAGTCCATGCCGTCTTCGCCTTTGGGCGGGTTCCGAAACAAGGCGTTGGCGATCGTCGAGATCGCCATTTGCCGCTGCTCTTCGCTCGTCGAAGGCTCTTCGAGCACCTGCAACATCTCGCGCACAGCCTGCTGGGCCTCGTCGCTGCATTCCAGGTAGGCACGCAGAAGGTCCTGCTCCTCCGCGCGACGGCGCAGGAATTGACGCAGCAGCTCCAAGTGCCCCGCCGGAGGAACCAATTCGGCAATCGAACTTGCAGACATGACAAATCCTGATGTTGACGTGTGCCTTCACAAGCGACAAGTCGCCGTGACGCGAGGATCCATTCCCCAGGGGTTTCACCACTTACACCGGCGTCAGAAGCAACATCTGCTATCGGCCCGTTCATCACAATATTATCACTAAGCTTTGCTTCGGCAAGGGCAGAAAACAGCCTGTAGACGAAATCCGTGGCAACATCCAATCCAGCCGCGGCTCCTTTCTGCCGACTGTGCAAAACGGGATTAGTATAACTCGAACTCCATTTTGTTGTTAAGACTGCGCCCAGGAACAGGATCAGCTGCTCATTGACTCGTTCGTCGTCTTCGGCCAGTTGCCGGTCGGTCCAGCGGTACACGCGCCAGGCGTCGTGGATCAGACTGTTCTGCCGCAGCAGGTCGTCTTCAAACTTGGCGATACTGATCGCTTCCGGGTGGTGCCAGACCAGGCCGTCGACTTCGAAAGCGACTCGCTGGGCGGGCGTGGGGATCGCGAAATCGACGAAACGCGTCGCACCGTAGATGTCCTGGACCGGGTGTTCGGGGCTCAGCAACTGCACCTTCTCGA
Source organism: uncultured Pirellulaceae bacterium (assembly GCA_964486845.1). Taxonomy (GTDB): domain Bacteria; phylum Planctomycetota; class Planctomycetia; order Pirellulales; family Pirellulaceae; genus Anammoximicrobium. The sequence goes on along the minus strand of CAZAQY010000252.1, from coordinate 5,794 downwards.
CGCCGAACGCCTCCGCGAACAATTCGACGAAGCGGTCTTCCGCAGCGGTGCTGATTGCCGCACGCGGGTCGGCGAGTTCCGTCATCCCGGACATCCTCCGCGCTCAAGACAGGGCAAATCGAAGTCCCGCACCAGATCGTGGCAGTCCGACCGGTACTCGGTTTGGTGCGGCAAGTCGGCGAGCGTGGAATTGGCCGGTCGCGCACTCACGGTGCCCTCGGGCCGGCGTCACAACGGCAAGACGAACAAGGCCTGATTGTGGCGGTTTTCGCCGGTGGTTTCAAGCTGGCTGGCGTGGCCACCCACTCAGTCGAGTTCGCCGTTCTCCAAGAGTTCCTGACGCAACGCAAGACGTCGCGGCTCATTCATATTGAGCACTTCAACCGTCACTCGCCCCGTGGCCGTCAGGCCGATGATTTCGGCGCCCTCATAGGCAAAATGGTCGTCCCAAGTTTGCTTCCTGGGATCGAAAAGCGGGACGATTTCTCCTGTGTCGGCGTCCCGACCGCTGAGATTCGAAGCCTTGCCGAGGTTGCATCGGACGCACGCCCAGGCCAGGTTCGTCAGATCGTCGGTGCCGCGGTGCTTCCGAGGCACGATGTGCTCGATCTGGTGACGCCAAAGCGGAGCGTGCTCCTGCCGCAGTCGGCAGCATTCGCAACGGTCATCCGCGCGCTCCCGGACTGTCCGACGCGTCTGCCAGTCCATCAGCTAGCTACCGTCTGGAGGGTTTTCCGGGCCACGGCCTGCAGGGTCGCGACGATGTCGCCCGCATCGACGTAGGCCTCGTACTCCCGTTGCTCGTCGGGAGTCAAGATCCCTTCGTTGGCCCTGCCGGCCAACTCCTGGACTCGCTGCTGCAGCTCCTCGTCCGCCTCAGCGCGGACGATCTGCCGCGCCGCTTCCGGCGGCAGCGACCGCAGCACGGGCTCCAGGACGCGATGCAGGATGGTTGTGGTTTTCATGGTTGTTCGCTTGGCCAGTCCTTCACCTGTTGGCACACCCCTGCAAACTCGGAATAGGCGGTGCTCATCAACGGATCTCCCCAGGGACCGTGGCGGATCCCCCATCACCCAATTGTACGCGAACGAGTTGACCGCAGACAATCCCAACCTCGGCTGTCCACGTCCGCCAACGCCAGCCAGGCGGCGGAGCGGCACTTGCTTGCCGCGACATCGAAGCCCGTGTAGCCGAGATTCACGGCGTCGGCTCGCTCACCCGTTCTCGTATGTTGATCGACGCAGTCGTTTCCCCAACACGGCCGTTGATGACACGACACAACCGTTGGCGACTCCGGGAACGGCCGAAAGGAATCGCCGTATCGCTCTAATGCTTCTCGGTTCCGGCTCGGTCTCTCTGTCCGCTGTTGAGCGGCAAATAGGGACGCCCTGGGAGCAAGCGTTGGCCGTCGGAGAATCCTTCGGGCCGATCAGCCAGCCGCTGGACGAGCCGCGTGCGCCACGACGCGAGAAGATCCTGCCGGGTGCGATCGCGGCACAGATCGCGCTCCTCGTGCGGGTCGGCTTCCAGATCGAACATGTGTTCCGCCCCGTTGCTCGGCCGCCAGATGTACTTGTAGCGGCCGTCGGTCAGCGCGTGGAAGGCCTGTGCTTGGCCGTAACACGGGGCGTGTTCGAAGTGCAGCCATTCACGAAGGCTCGCTCGTTCGCCCCGCAGCACGGGCAACAGGCTGACGCCGTCCGCGGTGTCCGGCCGACGGGCCCCCGCCAATTCCACCAGCGTCGGCAGCACGTCTTCCAGACAGACCGGGCGCTTGCAGCGCACGCCGCGCTGGAAGCCCAGTTCCGGCGCACCGGCGATGAGGAACGGGATGCTGGCCGAGCCCTCGAACGGCTCGCACTTGCGGAAGTACCCGTGATCGCCCAGCATCTCGCCGTGATCCGAGGTGAAGAGGACCACCCACGGGCGTCCCGCCGCTCGGCTCCGCGCCTGGAACGCCTCGATCAAGGGCGCCAGTTCGCGGTCCAGCTGCTGGATCAACCCGAAGTAGCCGGCCTGCGCGCGACGCAGGGTGTCCCCCATCAGCCGAACCTGGTGCGCATCGCCCTTGACCTGATCGGCGTCTGGCAACGATTCCCAGTCCACCCAGTCGCCCCGCGGCGGCATCGTCGGTAGGTTTTGGGCGAGGAGCGCATCGAACTCTTCCTTCGGCGGCATGAGCGGCGGATGGGGAGCATAGAAAGACGCGGTCAGGAACAGGGCCTGATCGGAGGGGGTCTCGTCCACGACCCGGCGCGACTCGCGCACGATCCAGGCCGTGGGGTGCAGGTTGTCCGATAAGGGCCAAGGAGCGGCCCGCCAGCCGTTGTTGGTCAGTCCCAGATCGGCGACCAGTTGGCGAATGCCCACGGTCTTCGAGGCCGCCGCTTTCAGCGACTTGTCGTAGGCATCGTCCGCCACGTACGTCGAACCCAAGATCTCCTGTTGATAACCGAGATCGGAACCTGCGAGCTGGTGCATGTTTCGCCCCACCAGGACCGTGGCATAGCCGGCATCGCGCAGCAGGGCCGGCAGCGTCGGCACGGTGATCTTCGTGGCCTTGTAGCCCACCACGCCGCTGGTCTGCGGGAACTGCCCCGTCAACAAGGCGAATCGAGCCGGGATGCACGACGGAACGGTGGTGTACGCGCGGCGGAAGAGCGCGCCCTCCTTGGCCAGCGCATCCAGGCACTCCGTACGCAACACCGGATGCCCCACCGCGGAAAGACAGTCCCCGCGCCACTGGTCCGGCATGATGAACAGGATGTCGGGCTTGCCGGCCGCGGCAGCCGAAGCCGACGCGGCGCCGGTCAAGATGAGCCCCCAAACGATGGCGACGGTTCTTCTCTTCATGAGCGTGTTCTCCGGGAGATGCGGTCGCTGACGCCAGTGCGAGTCGCGGAGATTGTACCAGAATCCCGTCGTTCCAGCTTGGATTTCTCACCAGGGGGAAAGGTTTTTCAGCGACGGAGGACGTCAGGGGCTGGCTGAGGAGGCCGGCTCATGGAGTGGTCGGCGAGAGGGATGCGAGAGTGGCAGAGGTTGTGCGTTGGGAGACCAAGGCACGGGCAACACGCGCGCTTGCCGGCTACGCCTTCGGATGCTAGGATGGGCAGACAGCAGAAGTACGTTCGCTGGACTCAGGATCCCTTCAAAACATGAAGACCACCGTCACAGCCGCTGACGCCAAGACCCACTTCTCACGCCTGCTCCGGCACGTCGAGGCAGGGGAGACCATCGCGATCTCCAAACGCGACGAGACCGTGGCCTTTCTGGTCCCGCGCGCCCGCCTGGAGGCTCTCGTCGAGACGATGGAGGTGCTGGGCAATGCGGCAGCCATGAAAGCCGTCCGGCAGCACGAGGCCGGAAAACTCTCCTTTCATCCCCTGAGCGCACTGGATGAAGACGAAAGTTGAGATCTCCGACCAAGTCCTGTGCTTCGTGCGGTCTCTGGCTCCAGCGCCCCGCCGGGCGATTCGCCTAGCGCTGCGGGGCTTGGAAAATGACCGCGGCGACATCAAGCAACTCGAAGGAGACTTGGCCGGTTGGTGCCGCTTGCGGGTCACCAGTCACCGCGTGATCTTTCGGTACGAGACGGAAGGGAATCAAAGGGTCGCCCGTTGCGTCTTCGCCGAACGCCGCGAGTTGGTTTACGAACTGTTCGCCGAAGCCATGAGGCACCTGCTGGAAGACTAGGACGCCACTGCGTCACTAGCGGCCCGCGCCGAGGCGATCAAGCTGTTGGCGTTTGTCGTTCCATTTCTCCAACGACAACATGTGAACGTGCCCGATCGCTGCCATCGGAGAGCCTACCGCTGTCGCAGACTGGGACTGCGCGAGGGATCGGCGGCGATGCCGGCGCGCCATTGGTCGAACTGCTGGGCCAGTTCCTTGACTTTCTCCGGCCGGCTGGCGGCCAGATCGGTTTGTTCGCCGACGTCCTGCGAGAGATCGAAGAGCTGCCACGGTCCGCTGTCGGTCGCGCGGAGGAGCTTGTAGTCGCCCTCGCGCATCCCCTGCCACTGCTCTTTGCGGCCTTGGTTCCAGATCCAGTGCAACGCGGAATGCGGCGACGCGGCTCTGCCTTGCAGCGCGGGCAGCGGGTCGCGGCCGTCGAAGACACGGCCATCCGGCAGGGTGCCGCCGGCCACCGCTACGGCCAGCGGCACGAGGTCGAGGCTCGACAGCATGACGCGATTGACCGCGCCGGCCGGCAGCCGGCCCGGCCAGCGGAACAGGGCCGGCACGCGCACGCCGCCTTCGCACGCCGTCACGCCGCCGCCGCGCAGCGGGGCGTTCGACTGGACTTCCAGCCCGCGGCCGGGCAGCATGAAGGCCCCGTTGTCGGAGATGAAGGCGACCAGCGTGCGCTGGCGCAAGCCGAGTTCGTCCAGGGTGTCGAGGACGCGGCCCACGGCGTCGTCGAGCGCGGTGAGCACGGCCTGGAACCGTTTCCGCTGGTCCGGCTCGTCGGCTTGGCAACCGTGCCGCGCCAAGGCCGCCGCGGGGGCCTGCCACTGGACTTTCTCGCCCGGCTCGACGTTGTGCTGGCCGACGAAGTGCGCGGCGTTGAAGGGCAGATAGACAAACCACGGCCAGCCGGCGTGCCGGCGGATGAAGTCGCAGGCCGCGTCGGCGAACAAGTCGGTGCTGTACTGTCCGCGCAGGTCCACCTCCTCCGTGCCGCGGCGCAGGTCGTTCTGGCCGTGGTACAGATGCTTGTAGTAGTGGATGTTCCCGGAGCGGTGGCCCAGGAATTCGTCGAACCCCCGCTCGGTCGGCCGCTGGCCCGGATCGAAGCCGATGTTCCACTTGCCGAACGCGCCGCAGGCATAGCCCAGCGGTTTCAGGTATTGGGGCAGGATTTTTTCCGTGAGCGGCAGGCCTTCGCTGTGGATGGCCGGGTTGGAACTCATCTGGTAATTCAGCCCGTTGCGCTGGGGATGGCGGCCCGTGAGGATCGCGCCGCGCGACGGCGAGCAACTGGGCGAAGCGATGTAGAAATCCAGGCACCGCACGCCTTCGCCGGCCAGCCGGTCGATCCGCGGCGTGATCGCCTCGCGGTTGCCGTAGCAGCCCAGGTCGCCGTAGCCGACGTTGTCTACGAAGATCAGCAACAGGTTCGGACTCGGCGGTTCCGCGGCGGCGGGGGATACCGCCAGCAGCATCAGGCTCACGAAAATCGGTGTCACGCGTGCGGGGTTCATGCTTGGAGGGATCCTCAGCTGGCAGCGATGGAATGATCCGGCCGGATGGGTACGGCCACTTGGCGCATTGTAGCATCGGTTTTCGCGTCAACGTTCACGGGGCCAGCGATCAATCCTACGAAAAGAGCAGCAAATGGCTGATCCAGCACCACGAGGACTCGATGCTGCGGCTGGCCAGGGTGAAGAACATCCGGGCGTGGCACGGCCTACCTGTTGGCCGTGGGGAGCAGCAAACGGCGCAGCTCGCAATCGGAGCACCTCGCGCACCGAACGCTGCCAGGAACCTGCCACGGCGGGAGGTCGTACGAGGCCAGGCATCGTCCGCACTGCCGGCACGGCTGACAAAGTGAGCCGTGCCACACCGAGCAGGGCCATGCCCGTACTGTACGATGGTGAAGCGAAAGACGGGTGGCCTCTTCCGCTATGTAAACCGTCTGACGTCCAGCGCGACGAGTGTCTGACGGCCTGAACCCTCCATGACGATTGCGCGCGACTGGCCGACGCTTTCGCAGTTGTTTTGGGCCATGTTCGCGACCTTGCCGGGACGCATGGAATGCTCTATGATCAGAGCCATGAGAACCACACTT
>CAZAQY010000251.1:0-11959 GCA_964486845.1 uncultured Pirellulaceae bacterium | reverse complement strand
GCCGTGCGTGCCGCGTGTCCAAGCGGCCGTCTTGCCCCACCACGGCCTGCCATCGTCGTAGATGATGTCCAGGAACAGGCTGTAATCTCCTCCGGCCCCGACGTGGTCCGCCACGTTCGGCTCGACCTGGATCTTGGCCGGGTAGTAGGCGTAATCGGAGTAGGCCAGGGCCGCGATCCACTTATCGGGATGACTCTTGGCGATCTCTCGGGCGACCTTGTTCACGAAGCCGAACACGTAGTCGCTGGCCTTGCCGTTGTTGAACTGCCGGTTTGCCTCCTCCGCCCTGTTCAGCTCGGCTTGGCAACGCGGGCACTTGCACCAGCTCGCGTTGTCCATCGGCACCAGGCCGAAGATGTCGCCGGGAGCCAGCCAGCGGGCGTTGCAGGCTCGTTCCAGGAAATCGTAGACGGCGTAAAGCGTCGCGTTCTGGTCGAATGGATCGGGTGGCGCCGCGCTGCGAACCGTGCCCGAAGCGTCGCGCGCCAGTCCAGCCGTCTCGTCGCAGTGTAGCAGCAGGACCGTGCGGTCATCAGCCGCGTACGGTTCGGCCGGAGCCTGAACGAAATCGCGAACCGCCGTGGAGAGGCGAACCTCGTCGATCCGGCCGCGGATGGCGTTGCCGACTTTGTCACTCCCCGTAGGCGCCACACCGCCGATCCCCGGCTGCGATGTCTGACAGGTCGTCTTGACATACCTGGCTGCGGCCGACGAGCACACGGGAGCCAGGCACCGGCACATTGTCGGGGACGATCGGTAGCGTCGCCCCCGGTGATCCTACGGACGTAATCCTGAAATTCCTCGGCGGCAAAGGCCGCGGCGACTGTGGGCTCCGCGGCAACGACGATTGTCGCCAGCGGTTTGCCGTCGCGGACTAGCGCAAACTCGCGTGTCTGGTCAGCTTGCGCTGCCACAGCCAGAAACGCGATGGCGGAAAGCGAGGGAAGTGCAAACATGGTTCTCCTCCGTCACGCTGGATTCTGCGTCGATGTTTAAGGTTGGCGGCTATTTCGGGGCCGCCTTTGGCTCGGGCGCGCGCCACAGCCAGCGCAGCGAATCCGGCAGGATCGCCCCGCCGTGCTTGCCGCTGTGGCCGCCGGTGCCGCCCACGAATTTGTAGTCGTACTGCTTGAACTTCAAGGCCGCGTCCATTTCCAGGTTCGCCAGCCACCAGTTGCCCCAGGCGTTGTCCAGGTCCTTGTCGCCGTCCTGGAGGAAGACCCGAATTGGCTTCGCGGGCGCGGAGCGGATGAGCGATGGATAAACGTGCCGGCCCCGGATGTTCGTAAAGCTGCCCACGTGGCTGAGCACCTTGCGGAAAGCGTCAGGCCGCTGCCAGGCCACCGTGAACGCGCAGATGCCACCCGAGGAAATCCCGCAGATCGCTCGGCACTCGGGGTCCTCGGTCAGCTTGTACCGCTTGCCAACCTCCGGGAGGATTTCCTCCAGCAGGAATCGGGCGTACTGGTCGCTGAGGGTGTCGTACTCGAAGCTGCGGTTGCTGGCCTTCTTCGGGTCGTCGGCCGGCGGAGCGACCAATCGCCCCGGATTGATGAAGATGCCGACGGTTACCGGCATCTCGCCCTTGTGAATCAGGTTGTCGAAGACCACCGGCACACGAAAGTCGCCGTCTTCCTTGACGTACGCTTGCCCGTCCTGGAAGACCATCACGCAGGCTGGCTTGTTGCCGTCGTACTGCTTCGGCACGTAGACCCAGTAGTCGCGGACCGTCTCCAGGAAGACTTTGCTGCGCCACACGTCCTTGGTCGCGCTGCCCTGGGGCACGCCTTCCTGACGCATCGAATCCGGCCCCAGCTTGTACTCCTCGTCGCCCGCCATTGCGGAAACGGTGAGGAGCAACATCAGGAACATGCTTGTCGTCTTCATGGTTGTTGACCTTTCGCGGCTTTGATGGCGATTTGACGGATACTACTTTCTCTGCGATGCCAGATCTCCGGCTTCCACGGCCTCCCGAATCGCCGTCAGGTGCTCGTCGTACAAGTGATCGCGATGAAACACGATGAAACCTTGGGCTCCCAGCTTCCGTGCTGCGGCGATCTCGGCCTTGATCGCCTGCGGGTCCTGCCGCTCCGGGTAGATGCTGCTCCAACTGACGGCCATGCCGGTCACCAAGCCGCACTCTCCCAGGCAGCTTTTGGTTTCCAGCCCCCGCTGCCGGAACACATCGACGCTCTTGGTGTAGAGTTGCGGCACGTAGAAGTCCAGGTAGCCGCGGCGAGCCCAAGTGGTCCAGTCGCGGCCGATGTGCCAGTCCGGGTTGCGTCCGCCCGAGCCGTTGGCCGAAAGCCACATGCCCGGACGTTTGGCAAGCACCATTTCCTGGAGCCGGGCAAAGAAGTCGCTGCACATGAAGGCGGCCAGGTAAAGCGAAGCGGTCGAGACAAACAGGCTGTTGATGCCTGCAGCCTTCAGCCTGTCCAGGCTATCGTCGATCTCTCGTCGACCGGCTTCGGCCTCTGGGGCCTTGACGAATCCCCACCACACGCCCCGCAGTTCACCGTTGGGAAACTCCTTGGCCACGATTTGGGCGTCGTCCACGTAGAGCTTGCCCAGCCGGAAGCCCTTGGCCTCGTGGCCCGAGGCCAGGATCAACACAACGAACCGTTCGACGCCTTCAGGGATGCGGAAGCTGCCGGCACACTGCTGCCATTGGTCGCCGGGTCGCAGGGGCTTTGCGCTGACCGGAACGGTGATTCGCTGGTCACGGTCCGCTTTCCCGGAAGGCCAGCCGCTGACGGTCACCTTGGCCGCGGGGATCGTTCCCTTGTACCAGAACGAAAAGGCGTACCTCGCGCCGGGAATACATGAGAAGGCGCCGTCGACCCGATAGCCGTCGTTTTCCGCCAGGACTATCGCTCCGCTGACGCTGTGGTTCTCCGGCGCGTCTTGGGCGTCTTTGGGCGTGTACCACTTGTCCAACTCCAGGCAGGCCGCCGACTCGCCGGAGTGCTTCTCGCCGGTCGTCGCCGCCACTCGCACGCCGCCCGCACCAACATACCTCCCCCAACCCTTAGGCATCCCGTTGTCAGCCGATTCCTCAGCCGAAGGGTTCGTCATCAGATTCTCGGCGCCCACCGCCGTAGCGGCGACCAGAAAGATCAGCATTCGGACTATGACCAGGCAACGCATCGTACGATTCCTCTCTTCTCACCAGCCATTGTGATGCACCCGCTCCTGCTGCGGATAAACGCCGGTCCACACGGCGCCCAGTCCCAGGGCGTGGGCGGCCAGCAACAGGTTCTGGACAGCTGCCGAGCAGTCGATCACCCAGTACCCGGGAACCGTTTCCAAGCTGCTGTCGCCGCAGACCAGGATCGCCACGGGAGCGTCCGCCGCCATCGCGGCGTACGAGTTGATTTTGGGAACCTCGCGGAGCAGCTTGCGACCGTCAAGGACCACGAACTGCCAGGGCTGCTGATTGCAGGCACTCGGCGCGTACATGGCCGCGGATAGAACTTGCTGGAGAACGTCCGGAGGTATGGGCTTGTCGAGGTACTTGCGGATGCTTCGTCGGTTGTGAATGGCGTCCAGCGTGTCCATCTGGTTGGTTTCCTTCCTCGGGATCGACGTTGTCGTAGTGTCTCGTCAACGACGGGATGTCCGTGTTCCACGCTCATCTCGCCTTCCCCGGGTCGAGGGCGTTGGGCTTCGACCACAGCACCCGGGCGGCGAACACGCTTCCGTTTGCCCCCCGCGGGCTGGCTTGGCCTTTGGCCATGTACTCGGCGTCGGTCACCCAGGATTCGCTGGAGTCGATAGCCGACGCCCCGAAGTTCCCCAGCATCGCGCCACGCTCCGGGATGATCGCCCGCTCGCTCTTGCGGACCACGCAGAGTCGCTCCGGATCGACTTGCGCCAGGAAGATCGGCGCCCGGTTGCGAGGAATGTGGTCGTTATTGGCCCCGCGACGGGTATACGCCAGGAACAGGCCGTCGTGATGCGCCAGCCAGTGCTGCTGCGTGTTGTAGCTGCCCAGTTCGCTCCCATCGTCGAAGGTCCAAGCCTTGATCGGCTGGTAGTGCAGGCCGTCGTTGCTGACGGTCACATAGCCCTTGATGTCGTTGCGGATCGTCAGATAGAAGCGATCCCGGAAGGCGATGATCGAAGGCTCGCACAAGCCGCGCACGACGTTCAGCGACAATTCATCCCCGTGCTTCAGGTACGTCAGCTTCTGTCCGTCAAATGCGCAGTGGAGGACGGTCACGCTGGCCGGCACGTTGGCGGCCTTCGCAAAGTAGATCGGCACCAGCAGGGTGCTGTCCGGCAGAACGAGCCACTGGGCGCAGGCGTTGCGTGCCATATTGAATTTGTCATTCCCGGGCAACTCCAGAATCTGCCATTTCGACCACGCGCCGGTCTTCGGGTCATAGACCGCGTACGCCGTCTGGCTGAACCGCTGCACGTCGGACAGTTGCTCGCCTTTCTTGCCGTACCGCACGGTGCAGCCCATCGCGATCACTTTGCCGGTCTGCGGGTGCCAGCCGGGGGTGACATCGGCCACGGCCCTCACCACGCCGCCCGGTTCGGTGGCCCACGCCAACTCCGGGATCTCGGTCGGCCCCGTCCAGGTCTGGCCCAGATCGTCCGTCCGCATCATCCACAGGCCTGAGTAGTGATCCGAGACGCCCAGGTGCTTCTGGAGCGTCATGACCACCGCAGGCCGGCCCTCGCGCCCCGCCCCGGGAATGGACGCCACGCGCGGATGGAACCAGCAGAAGTCAGGGTGGAGATCCTGTTTGACCACGTCGAGCTTGACATCGAAGGCTAACGGCGTAGCCGGTTCTGCGGGCAGCAATCTCCGGGAAGGTGGAGCAAGTAGAATCATCACGAGTCCGCAGAGTACGAGTGTTCTTGGCATGGACGGGTCGCCTCCTATGGTTGAGTCTGTTCCGAGAGCAGGTACACAGCGAACGTCGCGAGCCAGTGCTCGCCCCTGTAGTCGCCGCTCGCCATTTGAGGCAGGGCTGCCTCCATGTGTCTGGCCGCGGAATCGACCAGCGTCTTTCGGGCCGGATCGTCCTTGGGCAGGGCGGCGGTGATTTGGCGCATGCACCAGGCGGTCCCCAAACCAAACAAACAGGCCCCAGCCTACCCATCCCGGTCAGGTCCGTAAAGCTACCCGACGAGTGACCCCGACGTGCTGTCCAGCCAAGTCACAGGACGGTGGTCCGTCACTCGCCGCGACGACGGCAGCGGCAGCAGCTGCTGCCCTATTGCCCGATCCCGGCAGCTTTTCGCGATCGCGATGTCCGAATTGGCGGCCTTCGCCATTCTCTTCTGGTCACGACACCGCGACCGCACTATCCTTGGGGGAATGGAATCGCAGGATCAATGTCCTGGCTTCCTGCAAAAAAAGTCGTGTAGAAGCTTCAATTTGCCTTGGGAGTCGGCTATGGGAATCGATACTGTTCGGTCATCCTGCCCGTTCGTGGTTCCGCTGCTCGTTGGATTGGTTCTCTCGGTGCAGCAGGCGGCACAGGCGGCCGACGGGGCCGGGGCCTGCCCGGCAGTCGCCACTGTTCCAATGTTTGTCGATTTGTTCAACGGCCGCGATCTGACGGGCTGGGTGAACGTCAACACGCGCCCGGATACTTGGTCCGTCAAGGACGGCCTGCTGGTTTGCAGCGGTCAGCCGATTGGCGTGATGCGGTCGGAGAAACAGTACGAGAACTTCGTCCTGCACATCGAGTGGCGTCACCTGAAGGCCGGTGGCAACTCCGGGGTTTTTGTCTGGAGCGAAGGTTGCGTGCCTCCTGGCAAGAATCTGCCCAAAGGGATGGAGGTGCAGATGCTGGAACTGGATTGGATCAACCTGCATCGGACCCGGGACGGCCAACCCCAACACGTCGGCTACATCTCCGGCGAGCTGTTTGGCGCGGGAGGTCTGACGGCCACGCCGGACAATCCCCGCGGCACTCGCAGCATGTCCCGCGAGTTGCGCTGCAAGGGAAAAGGCGAGTGGAACGTCTACGATGTCGTGTGCGTCGATGGCACGGTCAAACTGGCGGTGAATGGGAAATTCGTGAACTCAATCCGCGATTCTTCGGTGCGCAAAGGCTACCTCTGCCTGGAATCCGAAGGCTCGGAGATCCACTTCCGCAACATTCGCATCCTGGAACTGCCACCGGGCATCACGACGCCGGAGCAAACCGCGAAAGTAATCGAGTAGCCAAAGGAAGAACTGCATGATCATCGCCAAAGCCCGTCTCGCCATCAGCCTGCTTTTGATCGGGATCGTCCAGTTAGGAGCTGTGACTTCTGGTTCTGCAATCGCGTCGGAAGCAACACGCGAACCCGTGCGTCTGATCTTTGACACAGACATCGGCAACGACGTGGACGATGCGATGGCCCTGTCCATGATCCATGCGCTGGCAAGTCGCGGCGAGTGCCGGCTGCTCGCGGTAACGATCACGAAGCAGAATCAATACGCCGCGCCAATAGTGGACTTGCTGAACACTTTCTATGGCCGTCCAGAGACACCGATTGGCATGGTACGCGACGGCGTGACGCCGCAGGATGGCAAGTACCTGCGTCAGGTCGTGACCGCCGAGGATGGTGGGCAGCGGCGTTACTCGCACCGCCTCCACCGTAGCGACGAGGCACCGGAGGCGGTCGGTCTGCTGCGCAAGGTCCTGGCCGCGCAACCCGATGGATCGGTGATCCTGGTCCAGGTCGGTTTCTCCACCAACTTTGCCAAACTTCTCGACAGCCCGGCCGATGAGCACTGCACCCTGACGGGCCTGGAGCTGGTTCGAGGGAAAGTACGCCTGTTGTCCGCGATGGCCGGGGCATTTGGAGAAAAACAGGGACGCAAGGAATACAACATCGTTACTGACCTAGCCGCAGCCCGGAAGCTCTTTGCTGAGTGGCCCACGCCCGTCGTGGCCAGCGGCTGGGAAATCGGCAATGCGATCAAACATTCCAGCCGCAGCGTGCGCGAGGACTACAGCTACGCCAAACAGCATCCGCTGGTGGAGGCGTACCAGCTCTACCGCGGCCTGCAGAACGACCAGCCGACCTACGACTTGACGAGCGTCCTTTACGCGGTGCGTCCGGAACGGGGCTACTTCGATCTGTCGCCGCCAGGACGAATCTCGGTCGAGCAGGACGGCACGACGGCATTCCGCCCCGAGCCGCAGGGACCGCATCGCTACTTGATCGTCAATGCCGAGCAGATCGCCCGCGTGCGCGAGGCCCAGGAGCTGCTCTGCAGCCAGCCGCCGATGAAGTGACTTTATCGTCTCGGCGCGGCCTCTTTCCTCGTTGGCGTGCAAACCAGCTGCAGCCACCCGGCGACGAAGCGAGTTTGTCGTCGTCGGCAAGTCATCACGGCGTAAAGCCCACTTGCGTGGCGCCATCGACGCTCAGGCCCAGGTCCCCAGGCACGGACAACACGCGGTCGCCTTGCCGCAGGTTCTGAAAGGTGACGCCAGAGACCTCGCCGCCCGAGTTCATGATGAACGAGCGAGGCGGGACTTTCTCCAGCAGTTGGATGTCGGCCAGCCGGACGTTTCGGATGCCGCCGCGGCTCTGGCGAGCCACCGCCTGTTCCTCCGCCGTCAGTTTTTCCCACGGCACCCATTGACCAGCACCCGTGGGTTTGCGGTTGGGATTGCGGCGGTGGTAGCGCTCCGGGCAGTCCTGGCTGTAGATCGACAGGCCGACGCGAAAATCGACCAGCTTGTCCCGCGCATCCTCGACACGGATGTTCTCGAATCGCACATCCTCTACGGCAGCCGAGTCGCCGTTGTGGATGCTGAACACGGCGCCGGCCTCCACCCGGATGATGTCGCAGTCGCGCCACACGATGTCTCTGACGTGCGGCGTCAACAACTCGAATCCGATTTCCAGGGCGTTGCCCCACTCGGCATTCCAGAACACCGAACGCTGGACGATGACGTTGGCCACGTCGAAATCGCTATCGGGCTTTGCCGAGGACGACGCGTTCCCGGCTGATTTGGCGGCCGAAAAGTACTCTTTGCGCGGCGCCTTGATGGCGATGCAATCGTCCTTGGTGCGGAAGAAGCACCGGTCGACGGTCACGTTCCGGCTGCTGCAGATGTCCAGGCCGTCATCGTTGTCCCGCCAACTGAACACTTTGACGTTCGCCAGTCGCACATCGCGACAGTTCCAGGGCACGATCGTCCAGCCGTAGCTGCCCAGGACCAGGACATCTTGGATTTCGACGTGGGAGCAATTCCGAAAATCCAAGAACTGCGTCTTGGTGGTCCGCGGGCGGGCGTCGAAGATGCCCCGGCCCCGGATGCGGATGCGGTTGGCCCCAACCGCCCGGACCGTGCCGCGGACCACGGCGCCGGGCTCCAAGTACAGCGTCTGATCATCCGCCAACCGGATCTCGCCGGCCTCGTGCAGTTGGCCGCCCGCAAACCGCCTGACCTTGGCTGCGTCGAGCGGGGGTGGCAACTCTTCAGGTGGGTCAATGAACAGCAACAACGCCGGCCGAATCTGACCGTTGATTTCCATGCTTAACGGTCCAGGGCCATCGACGGTGAACCGCACGGTTTTGGCTTCCCACTGCGGCACGATCTTTCGGCTCAGAGGCCGGATGATGGCGCTGGTCACAGTCTGCTCGCATTCAACCGTGACCTGGACCAGTCCACGGATGGCGAACATGGCGAAATCCGCCACCTCAGCCGTGTGGGTAAACACCGGTTGCCTATCCACCGTGACGCTGAATCGGCTGGAAACGGGCAAATCCTGCGGAAACGGATACGGGATGACTTGCAGCTCGGTCGCCGTAGCTGGAATCTGGCCCAGCAACGTCAGCGCAGCCAGGCCGAACATCATTCGGGTACGGGAGTTTCTCATGGCGTCCTTCCTGTCACTTTGTCACTACTTCAAGATTCAGCCGATACACGCCCAGATTGTCAAACCAGCACGCATCGCCGTCGGTGATCTGCCCGGTGACGTTCAGCAGCACGACCAATCGTCCCACGCCCTCCGGCACGGTGACGACACCGAACGCCGATTGCCACTCGTCCTTGCCGGACTCAAACGGGAACGTCTGATCCAGGTGCTCCTGTGTCCAGCGTTCTTCGGCCGTTTGCCAGCGAATCACCAAGGTCGGCTGCGAACGACCCTGCGGTCGACAGGTGACCTCGATGGCGTACTCCTCACCGGGCTTAACAGCCAATCCCTGGATGAAGCAGCCCCACTTTACTTTTGTAGCTCGCCCGGAGCCATCGCCGACCTCGGCGTCCCACGCGAACTTCCCCGCCGACGTCTTTTCATCCTGCCAGGCGCCGAATTCAGCCGGCAGCGATCCGGCCTGGGGATTCGCCGCCTGGCGGAAGTCGGCGTTCTTGGCCAGGTTAGTCAGCTGATCGGTTTTGCGAAGTTCCGCCAACTCTGCCTTGGCTGCTGCCAGCGGATCGCGCGTGTAGGCGATGGCCCGCGTGATCCCCGGCACGGCTTCTTCCCACAGCCGTCCCTTGCCGACGGTGTTCGGCAACTCTCGTGGCGGCCCCCACCAGCGACACTGTTCGCCGTAGATCCACACGTACTGGTCAGCGGCATCGCGGGCAAACCCCAAGTTCCGCTGGAGCCGCGCCAGACGTGAACCGTTCAAGGGCGGAAAGTAGTAGCAGCAACCCGTATCCGGAGGAAGCCAGAATGCTCTCCGGCTCTGTGGTGCGGCCCGCTTTGAAGTTGATGCTGTTCAGCCACAGGGCCAGCAGCACGGCGTCCGGGAACTCCTGGGCAACGGCTTGGACGAACTGGGCGCCGCGGCGGCGAGCGAGTTTCGCAGTTTCGACGAAGTTGCCGCCTGTTGCCGGATCAAACCGGAACTGGGCCGCACCGTACGACTCGAAATCGATTGCCAAGCCCTTGCCGCCGCCCTGTTTCATCAGCCATGCGCAATGGCCGGCTTTCTCGGCCAGTGCTGCCCAGCCAGCGTCGTCGTCCCAGGCCAGGTTACCCGGCGTCGCGTTGAACCGTACGAAATTGTCCTTGAATCGCTCAAAGTGGCAAGCCTGAAGATCGTCCAATGCCGGCTTCAGCCAGTCGCGTTTCCACGGCCTGCCGTCCCAGATCGCTTCACTGCTCAACCGAGTCCCCTGCCCGTCCTGGGCGTCGACGCGGAACATGACGCCGTCGAAGGGTGTTGTCCGCTCCATGTCGCGCCAGTGCTGGCGCAGTTGGGCGGTGGAGGGAATGTCCCAGCCGAGTTCGATGAACTTCTTGTCCGGTGGCGCGGTCCCCAGAGTCTGGTTTCCCAGAGCGATGAGCAGAAGCAACGCCGTGTGACGCAACAGAAGGTGCTGTTTCATGATCCCATTTGTCTCCCTGAAAGAACATCGCGCGGGTTGGCCGTTGCCACATTTCATTTCACACGAACTGAACTCAATCGGTACAGCCGATCAGTCTGCGGTGCGTCGATCGCCAGACGGATGGCCGGCTTCCGGCTGGTCGGGTCCACCAGGGCCAGGCCCAACGTGTACAGCCCGGTTTGCACTCGTGCGGGAACCCGCAGAGCCGCGGCAACTGTCTGGTCTCCGGGTAGCCAGCCGGCCGGATCGATCTCGGCTTGCTCCTGCTGGCAAACGACGGCAGCGGTGGAATCCACCAGGTACAGCTCCAACGAATAACGGCGATACAGCTTGCCCACGCCGACATTTGACCATTTCATGTTCACCGCCAGCGTTCCACCACCGGTAACGCTGTCAGCGTGCGAGACCTCCCGCAACACAAAGCGGTAGCCGGCTCGCCTCGCCAGTTGTTCCAGCTTGGGCATCTGGTCGGCCGGCACCTTGCCGACGTTGTCGTTGATGAAGGTGACGTGGTTGGCAGCCATGAACTCCAACGCCCGATCGAAGGACCAGCCACGTTCGATCAAGTAGTCGTACGGACCGTACCACTCAAAGACAGCAGGCGCCCGTTTCCACTGGTCGGCAAAGCCCTGGACCTGGGAGTACTTCTTGGAGCCGATCCAGTTGGCTTCGTGCCACGGCGAGCCGACGCCGTCGCGGCGAAAGCCAGTGCCGTGCGCCAGGGCGTAGGCCAGGGCCTCGGCATCGTCCGACATCGAAGCCAACTGCGTCTTATGGAAGCCGTTCAGGTACATGTCGATGATCTGCTTGCGAACGGGCCAGGGCTGCGGATGCTTGGTATGCCACTCGCCCCAGATGCCATAGGAGCCGATATCGAGGAACTCGATCTGCGGATTGCCGTCGTAACTCTCCGCCAGGGCCTTGATGAACCGGCCGTGTTTCGCCAGGTACAGCGGATCGCCGTAGTCGGGTTCGATCCGGTTGATCCGGGCCCCGCCCGACGCGATGTCCGCGCCGCCTGCCACATACTCGAAAGACTTGCAGCCGGCGTCGAAGAGCCACTTCGGCGAGCAGTAATAGCCCTTGGTATGGGCGTTGGTGGTCATGATTCGGAACGCGATTCGGACCTCGCGTTTGGCCCAGGCAGCGATCGCCTCGTCGATCAGGCGCCAGCTGTATTGGCCCTCAACCGGCTCAAGCTCCTCCCAGTTCAGCCGGAAGTAGGCGACGGAATACGGGAATCGGCCTGGACCGTCCGGCAGGCGTCGCATGGTCATCCAGCCTTGGCCCGGATTGGCAAACGTCTCGTCCGTTTCCCGAAACTTCGTGACCACTTCCGTGGCTGTAGCGTCTGTCGGCCTCCAGGCTGTGGAACACATCGTGGCGATTAGGACCAGAAAAGTGCTACGTTCGAGCAGCATGCACCAAATGTTCATGTCAGTGCCTTTCTCATAGAGACCGCACCCGCTCCGGAGTCAGCAATGCCTGGATCGCTGGCGTCTTGGTTCTCCACTCACCCTGTACACGTCGCAAGTCATCGGCGTGTTTCACGTCATCCGCCGCCGACCAACGCGAATCGTTCGGGTTGCGGTCCAGGTCTGCGATCCGCTCCATTTCCGGGACGAACCCCAGCCAAGACGGCACGC
>CAZAQY010000250.1:0-11966 GCA_964486845.1 uncultured Pirellulaceae bacterium | reverse complement strand
GCGACAACGGGGAGGGAGTGGTTCACCACCACTCCCTTACCCGCTCATGCTACGAAGATGCGCGCGCCGCGCGCATCCTGCGAACCGAGACACGAAACCGGCAATAGAATCCTTGCGGGCGGGACGGTCCATCTGGTACAACAGACTCGCAGCAAGTGCTTTCCGTTTCCCGAGATTCTTCACGATCAATTGAGGACCACGACATGACTCCATCCCCAGGCATGCCGAAAACGACCCGACGACGTTTCCTTCAACAAACCGGTTCGCTGGCCGCCGGCACGGCGGTGCTGGGCGGTGCCCTGCCCGCTGTCCATGCCGGTGAAGACAACACCATTCGATTGGCGCTGCTGGGCTGCGGCGGGCGCGGCAGCGGCGCCGTGCGCGACGCGCTCTCGGTGCCCGACGGCGGGCCGGTCAAGTTGTACGCCATGGCCGACATCCTCGAAGACAAATTGAACGCCGCGCAGAAGGCCTTGACGAACAGCCTCGGCGACAAGATCGACGTGGCGGAGGACCGCAAGTTCATCGGCTTCGACGCCTATCGCAAGGCGATCGACATCCTCCGGCCCGGCGACATCGCCATGTGTACGACGCGGGCGTATATCCGGCCGACGCACGTCGAGTACGCTGTGCAAAAGGGGATCAACGTGTTCATGGAAAAACCGTTCGCGTCCGATCCGGGCAGCCTGCACCGATTGCTTCGCGCGGGCCAGGAAGCGGAGCGGAAAAACGTCAAGATCGCGGCCGGGTTGCAGTGCCGCCATTCGCCCGCGCGGCACGCGCTGATCCAAAGGATGCGCGACGGCGCGATGGGCGACATCACCTTGATCCGCGCCAACCGGTTGGGCGGCGCCAATTGGCTCGGCAGCCAGGGCGACAAGTCCAACGACCTGATGAGCCAACTACAGTTCGGCCGCATTCACCTGTACTGGCTCGGCTCGGGTCACTTTGTCGACTACTTGATCCACCAGATCGACGAGTGCTGCTGGATCAAAGACGCCTGGCCCGTCTCGGCGGACGGCTTCGGCGGCCGCGTGCCCGGCAGCACCGATTGCGGGCAAAACATCGACGTGTACTCGATCGAGTACACCTTTGCCGACGGCACCAAGGCCTTTTGCGGTTTCCGGCGGATCAAAGCCACGCGCACCGACTTTGCCACCTACGTCCACGGCACCAAGTCGGCCGCCCAGTTCTCCGGCAACGTCCACGCCGCCACGGTCCGCATGTACCGGGACCAGCGGATCGCCGACGACAATATCGCTTGGACCCCCGAAGCGGACGCCTACAGTCCCTGGCAGTACGAGTGGAACGATTTCATCGCCAGCATCCGCCACGATCGGCCGCACAACGAGTGCCAGCGGGCGGTGTACTCGGACCTCGCCACGCTGATGGGCCGCGCGGCGTGCCACACCGGCCAGACCGTGACGTGGGACCAGATGATGAAGTCCAACTTCAAGTTCTGCCCCGACGTCGATAGCCTGACCTATGACAGTCCCGTTCCCGTCAAAGCGGGCGAGAACGGCCAGTTCCCGGTGCCCATCCCGGGGCAGTGGACGGAGGTCTGACGCCGCTTCGCGGCGCGAAGCCGTGACCATCCTCCCCATCGTGCAGGCTGTTTTCACTGACGTGGGGTGCTTGGACAACGCACAAGCCCGGCTTCTTCCGGGAAGCCGGGCTTCTTTTCCGTCTTTGTTTACGGAGGCCCCAATATGAAACGCAGACTTTCCTCGTTGATTCTGATCCTCCTCGCGCCGGCCCTCTTCGCGCCGGCTCTCGCCGGGGCGGCCGAGCCGCCGGGTATCGTGATCGACTACATCCCGGCCTCGACCGGCGTCTACATCGGTTCGCCGAGCATCGCGGTACTGCCCAACGGCGACTATGTGGCTTCGCACGACCATTTCGGGCCCAAAACGAAGGAGTACGAGAGCGCGCTGACCTCCGTATTTCGTTCCACGGACCGCGGCCGGAGCTGGACGAAGATCTCCCAGATTCAAGGGCAGTTCTGGTCCAGCCTCTTCGTCCATCGCGGCACGCTGTACATCCTCGGCCCCGACCGGCACCACGGCAATCCCGTCATTCGGCGATCGGCCGACGGCGGCGTCACGTGGACCGAGCCGACGGATGCCAAGACCGGCCTGCTGCGCGACGACGGCCAGTATCATTGCGCCCCGATGCCGGTCATCGAGCACGCCGGACGGCTGTGGCGCGGAATGGAGCGCCGGGATCCGCCCGTGGGCTGGGGCATCACTTACTGTGCCGGGATGCTCTCGGCGCCGGTCGATGCGGACATGCTGGACGCGGCCAATTGGGCCTTCAGCAACTTCCTTCCGAGCGACGCTAAATGGCTCGACGGCAGCTTTGGCGGATGGCTCGAAGGCAACGCGGTAGTCACCCGCGAGGGCCGCCTGGTCGACATGCTGCGCGTGGATACGCGAGGGTATCCGGAGAAGGCCGCGCTGGTCAAGATCAGCGACGACGGCCGCCGGGCCTCGTTCGACCCGCAAGACGGATTTGTCGACTTTCCGGGCGGCGCCAAGAAGTTCACCGTCCGTTTTGACGCGCGGACAGAACAGTACTGGTCGCTGGCGACGATCGTGCCCGAGCGGCATCAGTTGGCAGGCCGGCCAGGAGCCGTCCGCAACACCCTGGCCCTGACCTGCTCGCCCGATCTGCACAACTGGACCGTGCGTTGCATCCTGCTTTATCATCCCGACACGGCCAACCACGGCTTTCAATACGTGGACTGGCTGTTCGATGGCGACGATCTGATCGCCGCCTGCCGCACCGCGTTCGACGACGGCCGCGGCGGCGCGCACAACTTCCACGACGCGAACTACCTCACGTTCCATCGCATCAAGGAGTTTCGTGACAAGACCATGGCCGACTCGGTGCCGCTGGCCGAGTTGCCTCTGACGCGGGCCGAGACGCGCGAGTTCGTCCTCACGGGCCGGGGATGGACGTTGGCCCGTCTGGCCGATGACGAGCAAGCATTCGGCAACCGCCAGTATGTTTGGCAAAAGGTTCCCGCCGACTTCCGGGGCTGGCAGTTGACGCGGACCAATGGCGGCGAGCGAGCTGAGATCCAGGTCCAGGCTCGGTGCGACACGACCTTGTTCATCGCCACGGCCGGGTCGCAAAAGACGATCGTTCTCGCCGGCTGGGACGCCGTGGAGGATGCGACGTTCCACTACACCGATGCCGGCAAGACGGCGATGGCGATTTTTCGTCGCGCCGTAAAAGCCGGTGAAGAACTCCGGATTCCCCAGGGCAACTGGACCGGCGCGCTGGTGCTGGTCCCGCCGGACAAATCCGCACCTTAGCACCCCTTCTCGCCTCAGAAACGTGAATTTTGTTTTCCATTTTGTCGGTTCTTGGAGTCTCCGTCTGTAGGATGCGCGCACGGCGCGCGCATCTTGGCGCGGCGAGCGGGGTGGCGTCAGTCCCTCGGTTCCGAACCCGACGACTGGCAAGAAACCGGGGGGCTGACGCCGCCCCGCTCGCCGATTGGGTTGCGGCAGTGCCGCGTAAGAGTTCTGCGCGTGAATGATTCCATCGGCAACATGTCGGTAATCTCGTCGCGGCATTGGCGCGAATTCGTCCTTCCGCACCTGAACAACGTTTGCACGGAACTTCACCGCTGCTGTCCCGACGCGAAACTGTACTGTCAGATTTGCGGCAACGTGCGGCCGATTCTCGAGGACCTGGTCGAGACGGGGCTGGACTGCATCGCACCTCTGGACCTGCTGGGCGGCTTCTCCGTGGCCCAGGCACGGCAGATCGTGGGCCCGCACATGGTGTTGATGGGCGGCGTGAATACGCTTTCGTTCGTCCGTTCTTCGCCGGCGGAGATTCACGCCGAGGCGCTGGGCTGCATCGGTCAAGGCGCCGTCGGCGGGGCGCGGTACGTCCTGGGATCCGGCTGCGCCTTGCCGCGGGATGGACGGTTGGAGAACTTGCTTGCGTTGCGGGACGCCGCCTTCGCTTGTGCTTCGCAGCCGCAGCCTCCAGAATGGAGCGGCGGCGCACCGCGGGCGTCAACCGCGGCGGGCGAGGACTCGACATCGGGACGGGACTTGAACAGAGCGCAGGAGCGGCAGGCATGAATGCGACTTCTCCGCCGGCCGGCGGTGCCGGCAAGTGGTGGGTGTGCGGCCTGCTGCTGATGGCGCTGATGTTGAACTACATGGACCGCCAGACCCTGTCGCTGACGATCGTGCCGATCAGCAAGGAATTGGGACTCTCCAACACCCAGTACGGCATTCTGGAGAAGGGATTCAGTTACGCCTTTGCCATCGGCGGTCTGCTGTGCGGATTGCTGGCCGACAGGTTCAGCGTTCGCTGGATGTATCCGCTGGTCCTGTTCGCCTGGTCGGCCGCGGGCGTGGCCAGCGGCTTTGCCGACCGCATCGGCCAGATGATCGCCGGCCCCATCGCCGGCGTGTGGCCCGGCGCGGTCGATCCGCAGGACCCGAATGGTTGCGCTTTCCTGGGCTTCTTGGTATGCCGCACGGCGCTCGGTTTCTTTGAATCCGGGCAATGGCCCTGCGCCCTGATCACGACGCAGCGGCTGCTGGATCCCGCGGACCGACCGTTCGGCAACAGCCTGCTGCAAAGCGGTGCGTCCGTCGGGGCGATTCTGACCCCGCTGGTCGTGCAAGCCCTGGTCACCGAGCAGTCGGGCACCTGGCGCGGACCTTTTGTCGTGATCGGCGTGCTGGGCCTGCTCTGGCTTGTGCCGTGGTTTTGGTTCACCGCCGGCGCGAGTCTGGGTGCGTTGCCCCAGCACCGCAGCGTCTCGTCCGGCGATCCCGCGCCGGCGGCGTCGCCGCCGTGGCTCCTCGTCCGCCGCTTTCTGGCGCTGGCGGTCGTCGTGGTGGCCATCAACCTGACCTGGCACTTCTTCCGCGTCTGGCTGCCCAAAATGCTCGAGGAGTACCACGGCTACCAAGCCGTCACGGTCCGCTACTTCACCTCGGCGTACTACGTCGCGACGGATCTGGGGTGCCTTGCGTCTGGTTTCGCAGTCAAGCTGCTGGCGGCGCGCCGGTGGCCGGTCCATGCGGCTCGGCTGACTCTGTTTCTGGCGTGCTCGCTGCTGACCGCGCTCAGCACCATCGCCTCGGGACTGGGCCGAGGACCGTTGCTGCTGGGCCTGCTGCTGCTGATCGGCTTCGGCTCGCTGGGGCTGTTCCCCAACTACTATTCGCTGACCCAGGACCTTTCCCGCAAGCATCAGGGCAAGATCACCGGAGCGCTGGGATTCATCACCTGGGTGGCCACCGCCGAGATGCAGCAACTGGTCGGGCAGCACGTGGACCGTACTCATTCCTACGCCGACGGCATCTTCTGGGCCGGACTGGCGCCCGCCGTGGCCTTCCTGGCGCTGTGCCTGCTGTGGGGCCGTGGCACGGCCTACCCGTTGGCCGTGCGGAAGAGCGCCCCTTGAGGCCCCCGGTCGCGGAAACATTCATCCACGTGGCACGGCCTACTTGTTGGCCGTGTGGAAACCCATTTCCGCGCCAGCCAGCCGGGGCTACGAAGTGTCTGCCGGGATTTCCGAAACGGCCGCTTCAGTCCCCACGCCGCTCTCTTCCCGATACGGCTTGCCGCGACGATACAGAACCAGGCGGGCGCGAAGGCGTTCCGTGTCCCACACACCGTCGGACGCGGCCGCCGCCAAGCCCGTCGTGGCGGCTCGGCAAGCGTCGTCGAATCGGCCGGCCTCGGCATAGGCCGCCGCCGGGACATCCAGCAATCGGACGTGCTCCCCGCCGGCCCCTGAGCCGATCTCTTCAGCCAGGCGCATCGCACGAGGTGAGACGAATCATCGCCTTGTCCATTGCCAGGCTCGCCGTCGTGGTGGTACAATCGGGCGCAGGACCAGCGCATGCCGGAATCGCGCCGGACGTGCGCCAGCACAGGAGCCAACACGCGTGACCCCGATCACCGAAATCACCCCCGCAACCACGGCACCGCAAAGCGGCCAGATCGTGTACCCCACCTCGGACGGCAGACCCATGGGTGAAACCGACCTGCACCGATCGATCATGGTCGAAACCATCGACTCGCTCAAGCTCCACTACGCGGGGCAGAAAGTCTATGTGTCAGGGAACATCCTGCTGTTTTACCAGCCGGGCAACCGGCGTCGGCACGTGTCGCCGGACGTGCTGGTGGTGAAGGGACTGGATCCGCACGACCGCGAGAACTACTTGCTGTGGGACGAGGGCCGGCCACCGAATGTGGTGATCGAAGTCACCAGCGAATCGACGCGGGAGGAGGACCAGTACGACAAATTCGAGATCTACCGCGATCAGATCCGGGTCCCGGAGTACTTCCAGTTCGATCCGCGGGGCGAGTACCTGCGGCCGGCGTTGCAGGGCTACCGCCTGAAGGCCCGGCGGTACGAGCGGATCGAGCCGGTTTCGGGCCGGCTGCCGAGCCGCGAGCTGGGTTTGCACCTGGAGCGTCACCAGCGCCGCCTGCGGCTCTGGGATCCCGCCACGGGCGCGTGGATTCCCACGCTGCAGGAATCCCGCGAAGCGATGTTGGCCAACTGGCAGCAAGCCGAAGCCGACCGGCAGCAAGCCGAAGCGGCGCGCTGCGAAATGGAAGCGAAGTGGCAAGTGGCCGAGGCACAGGCCGCGCAGTTGCGTCAGGAGTTGGAACGGCTGCGCGGGCGCTCAGGCCGCTAGAGCCTCTGGACGACGCCGCCAAGCGCTGCGCCGCGGTGCTTGAACTCGGGCGCGAAATGGGCGTCATCCCCCGGCTTGAAATCGGGGGTTCCTCGGCCAACCTCAGCCACGGCAGCCAGGCCTTGTACGTGGCCGCCAAGTCCGCTCATCCGGACGCCTGCGTGCTCCTGGACGCCTACCACATGTCTGAACAGCTGCGCGGTTGTCCCATCAGCCGCCATCAGGGCGAGCTTTTTTGTCGGGCGCGAAGTAGTCGGGGCCTTTGGCTTCGGCACAAGCCTTGTCCAGCAATTCCACCGCCTGCTTGTCGCCGACGGACTGCTTCAGCTCGCGCAGATAGTGCAGCGTGTCGCGGCTGAAGGGGCCCAGTTGCGAGGCCGTAGCCAAGCTCTGTTCAGCCGCACTCCGGTCCCCCAAACGGAATTGGATCCAGCCCAGCGTCGCCCAGGCTTCGCTGGAACGGGCGAAATTGCGGGAATTGGCCGAGGCAATCTGCAACGCCCGGGCGCGCATGGCCTCGTCCGGGTTCTGCACCAGCACCAGCGCCAGCTGGTTGCTGATGACGAAATTCGATGCGTTCTGCTGGTGCAGCCCGGAGAGGATCTTCTGAGCATCCAGCAGCCGGCCCTCCAGGCGAGCCGCGAGGGCCTGCAGGAACTGCCGCTCGGTTTCGTTTTCCTCAGAATCCCGGATCGGCTCCGCCAGCACTTGCACGGCGTCTTGTGGACGATTGTTGAAGACCAGCCAGCGGGCGAAAGACAACCGGGACTGCCCCTGTTCCGCCCCGTCGGCCGACTTGACCGCCTGTCGGTAAGCGGCTTCGGCGGCCTTCGCCTGGCCGGTCGAATCGTACAGCTGGGCCAACAAGAGATAAGGCGGCTCGGCGGCCGGGTTCACCTGCCGGAGACTCGTGAAGTGTTCGATCGCGGCCTGGGCATCCCCCAGATGAAAGCTGGTCCGCCCCAGGCCGACCAGCACGTCCCGCGAGTTTTTTTCGGTCTGCCGCAGCGCGCTGTAGATCTCCTGCGCCGCCTTCCAGTCCCGGCGTCCTTCGCAGCAGACGGCCTTGAGCAGCCGCAGCCGATCAGCCACTTGCTGAGCGAATTCTTTCGACCAGTGCTTGCCCGGCGCCGCGCGTTCGCCCATGGCGGCCAGATTCCAGCCGTCAAACCACCTCTTTTCGCGGACCGCCATTTCGCAGAAAGCCAGATAAAGATCCTGCCGGCTGGGATCCTGGGCGCTCAGTTCCTCCAGAACCCCCCGTGCGTCGCCCGGAAAACCGGCGGCGGAAAGCAATTCCGCCAGCAAGACCTCCGGATGGACCACGTTGGGATCGGCGGCCAGCGTGCCCAGGCGATCGGCCGCAGCGCGCTCGCCCCGGTTTCGAGGCAAAAACAAAGCGGGGCGAGCGCCCGGCGGCTAATAGCTTCAATCCCAGACTCCGCCATTGGCGACGCACTGGACAATCCTACGGGCCCAAAGCCCGCTTCGTCAACGGATAGACCCGGTTTTCCGGGGCCCGACGACGGCGAATTCTTGGGCATCTGGGTATTGACAGCGGCTTATCAGAGGCATAAGGTGCAGGTTGATCTCGCCCAGACAACGCGCCGCGGCTCTGGGTCGATTGCAATTACGGTGATTGCCAATCCGGCGCGAGCCTCAACCTGCCAAATAACACCTGGGCCAACTATGCTGCGCTGACCATGCGAGGCGGGTCCATCACCGGGCAGATGATGAGCCAGAACGGCTCGAACATTCAGATCGTCTCCGGCACCAACACGATCCAGAACGTCACGTTCGCCAACGGAGCCGTGCTCAGCGGCGGAGCGACGCTCCAGATCAGCCAGGCGTGCGTGATGAACGGTGGCACGATCGGCAAGAGCGGGGCGGGCGGTTCCTTCCGGGCGCTCAGCGGCGCCACCGTGACCGGCCGCGGGACGATCCAACCTGATGCGACCGTCAGCAGCAACGGCACTGTGAATGCCAATTCCAGCGGGAAAGAATTGGCTTTCCAGGGCGCGATGACCGTCGAGTCGGATGGCCTCGCCCAGGCCAGCGGCAACGGCATCATGAAGTTGGCCGGCGCGGTCTACAACCGGGGGACGGTGTGCGCCAATGGCGGGACGGTGAACCTCACTGGAACCGTCAAGGCCGGCACGACCGAGACCGGCGATTTCCGCGCCACCACCGGGGGCGTGCTGAACATCACGGGGAGCATCGAGGCCGGTGCGTATAACACCTTTACCGCCGGCACCGGCGGCACGATCACCCTGCCGGGCAACTTCTCCACCGCCGACCTTTTCCAAGGCGACGCCTTGCGGCCGCGCGGAGGAACCATCACCATGACCGGCCAGACGCTGACCAATGGCCAGTCACGGACCATCAGCGGCTACGGCACGCTGTTGACTTCCGGAAAGAACCAGAGCTTGTCGAACCAGGCTGGGGGCGTTGTGGAGGCCACAGGCGGAACGCTGAACATTGCCGGGAACGTCTCCAACGCCGGGACCATGCGAACGGCATCAACCGGAGACGGGATTTCCCTGGCGGGCACGTTGGAGCTGATCGGCGGCACGGTCAGCGGACCGGGCAAGTTGACGCTGGGCGGAAACGTGACTTCCAGCGGTTCCAGCGCCATCAAGGATGGGACTCTGGCCCTCGGAGGGAACCGCACGTTCGCGGTCAACGATGGCACGTTGACCGTGGACAGCGCGGTCCAGGGGGCTTTCCAGCTGACCAAAGACGGGTCCGGCACGATGGTCCTGACGAACTCCCAGAACAACTACAGCGGCGGGACTACGGTTAGGGAGGGGAGGATCGAGTACCGGCCCGCCGCACAGAATATCACTGATTTCTCTTTCGGCACCGGGACTATTTCCCTTAACGGCGGCCAGTTTGGCTTCCACGTCGACAACCAAGCCGAAGAAGGCGCCAAGCTCTCGTTGACTAACGACTTCCAGATTGGCGACCGCGGCGGGACAATCGACTCGTCGCGCACGAAGGGTCTGGCGGCCACGACGGTTTTCAAGGGCAAGGTCGAGCTGAAAGGAGCCATGACCTTACACGCCGATTCCGCGAGCCCCAGCGACCGCACGATGTACCAGGGAGACATCACGGGCGTGGGAGACGTGAAGAAGACCGGCGCCGGGACAGTCTGCCTGAGCGGCCAGAACGACTTTCAAGGTCGAATCCATGTGGCCGCGGGGAGATTGGACCTGCTGGGCGTGTTGGCTGGCAACGGCGAGATCGAAGTGGACGCGGACGGAACCCTCAGTCTGGGCATCGCGACCGATCGATCCGCCACCGTCCGGGGAACGCTGACGGGGACGGGAAGCGTGGGCAATCTCACCCTGCTGGATGGGTCGGTCCTCTCTCCCGGCAACAGCCCGGGCATTGTCTCTGCGGGCGGTACCGTCTGGAGCGGGGCCGGCAACTATCAATGGCAACTCTATGATGCAAACGGAGTCGCCGGCTACGGCTATGATTTGTTTCGCGTAACGGGAACGCTCGATGTCAGCGGCGCGTCGGGTTACAACATCAACCTGTGGACGCTCTCGGAAATCCATCCGGACGTGAATGGGTGGGCGTTGAATTTCGACAGCAGTCGTTCGTACTCTTGGAAGCTGGTCGAAACCAGCGGCGGGATCATTGGTTTCGAGAGTTCGAAGTTCATCATCCACGCCGAGGCGAACCAAGGAGCGGGCGGCTTTGCCAATTCGTTGAACGGCGGCAGCTTCAGCCTTGGCGTGTCCGAGAGAGGACTGTGGTTGAACTTCTCCCCGTCTGGCGCCCCCGTTCCCGAACCTTCAACGGCGCTGACCTTTGTGGGGCTCCTCGCCACCGGCGGGCTGCTGTTGCGCCGGCGGAGGAAGAAGGCAACTGGTGCGACTGGCGAGGGCTGCCCAGGTCGTTGACGGCCGGTTTGCTGCAACTCTGCGCGGGTTTTGGCAGGTTGGAACTCGGACCCGCCGCGGGCGGAGCGGGGTCCCAACGCGGGCTTTCGTCCGCAGCCCAAAAGTGTACTGGACAAACCGCTGTACAAGAGTGCGCGCGTGACGCGCGCATCGAACGGACTGGACTCTAGCGCGACACAGCCGCAGCCGAGTGGATGGCGAGTGGCAAGTGGCAGGTGGCAGGTGAAGAGAATCCGACTCTGCGTTCTTCCACTCGCCACTCGACACTTGCCACTTGAAGTTACCTAACTTTACAATTTGCGCAGAAGAACGTCAGATCACCCGTTACCAGTGTAGTTGAATGCCCCCCCGAACGACGCGGCCGTGGAGGAAAGACTGAACGTATATGTTCCGCTGGAGTTCTGAGCAGCGACGAGGGGATTCTCCGTAATCGTCACCGTCGGATGACCGACAAACGGTCCGCTGGCCGAATCGTATGCCGTGGTGGCGCCGTCACGGCTATCCAGCGGGACCCAGTAGACGCTGGCGTTGACGGTGTTGTCTTCCAGCACCTCGTCGCCCGTGCTCGGGTCGATGACCACGGGCGGAGGCGTGCCTTCGCGCGATTCGGCGATGTAGAGCTGGACCGTGACAACCACGTCCCTTGCGTTGGCGGTGCCCGTGATCGTGTTGGCAAAGCCGATCTGCAGGTCATCGAAGCTGGAAGGCGCCGTCCAGGGCGGCGCGGCGATGTCGGGACTCGTCAGTCCCAGATTCACCGTGGGTGGAGCGCCGATGAAATTGTAGTCCGTGCCCAGCGTGGCTGCACTGCCGTTGATCGTCACCGACGGAACGCCGACATAGACGTGGTTCGGCGGCAGCATGTCCGGGATGACCAGATCGGAAATCGGCCGGCCATCCGCGATATTCACAATCAGGTCGTAACTCTGCACGTAATTCGGTCCCGTCGCCGTCTCGTCGCCCTCCGGCCCATTGTACACCTTGTCCGCCTCGAACACGCGCGGGTTGATCGAGTCGCTGGTCTGATCGCCCAGAATTCTGGAGTCGGTGGCCGGATTATCGAATTCGTCGCACCCGTACTGAAACCCGCCCGAGGCGTAGGTCGCCAGCGGCGCGGCCAAATCCGCCAGATTGCTCAGATCGGCCGCGATGTTCACTTCCGCCGGTGTCTGACCGGCGGTAAAGCTGCCAAAGGGAAGCTGAAGCCGGATGGCTGGGAAACAAGTCTGGTGTAAACTAGAGGTGAGCGGCCATCGCCTCGGTTGGCGGATTTGCCTGCGCCGAGGGTGTCACAAGATCTATCGGGCTCGGCGCTGGAACCAACGCTACTGCCCAGACCCGACCTGCCGGAAACTGGTACGCC
>CAZAQY010000249.1:0-12049 GCA_964486845.1 uncultured Pirellulaceae bacterium | reverse complement strand
CCGGCAGCCGCTGATCGACGGTACTTTGTTAGGGCCGGACCACTTGGCCGAGTTGCAACAGAATGGCCGCTTGCGCTTGCGCAGCGGCATCGTCCAGTTTGCGGAAGGCTTGCGGCCCGGCCAGAGGTTTACTCACCAGTCGGTATGACATGCTTAGTCCCCCCTTGTCGTTCGTGGAACACGGAATCGCGGTTCCCTCCGCGCGAAGGCACGACTGGCGAACTCAGACTGCAGAATGGTCCGGACATCGACCAGCACTCATTTTAAGGCTCCGGCCCCGTCAAGTCCATCAGCCCGACCGGCGACCGAAGCGGCACGCCCTTACCTCCGCGCTTGTCCCCCGTGTTGACAACCGGAGGTCGTTCGGCGACAAGAGTATCCATGCCGGCTGGGACCGGACGAGCCGAGATACCGCAAACAGGAAGGGATGATCCCCGTGAATCAAGCGAGGAAGGTGACTTGGAACATACTGGCTGGGTCGTGCGCGTTATTGCTGATTGCTGCCGCCTATGGGCAAGCGGAGGACAAGACGCTCATCGAGTGGCGATTCGACCAGGCGGGCGATTTACGCGGATGGCAGGTGGGGGGACTGATTGCCGGCGCCGCCGCCCGCGACGGAGCGTTGCACGGCCAGGCTACCGGCAGCGATCCGATCATTTTCAGCCCCCTGTTTGAGATTGCGGCGGACCCCGCCCAGTATGTCGAGATCTGTTTGAAAGGCACCGCTCCGGCGGTGGCCGAACTGTATTGGACCGAAACGCTCGAAGGCCAGTACGGCGGGTTCAGCCCCCGGAAGCACCGGCTGTTTCACACCCAGGGCGACGGCCAGTTTCATGTCTACCGCATCTGGCCCTTCTGGCACGCGGCCAAGAAGGTCATCCGGCTGCGGTTCGATCCGCCCAATGCCGGCGAGTTCGATATTCAGTGGATCCGGATTGCCGAGAAGCCAACGATTGTCCCGCCGGCTGCGAAAGCCTGGATCCATGATGGACTCCGCCAGCAGTGGCAGGCATCGGCGGACGTTGACGAGGGCACACAAGGCCCGATCCTGCTCAGTCCACCGGTCGCGATTTCCGCCGCTGACCATGCGTTTGTGTGCGTGCAAATGGCCACCGATCGCGCGGGCAGCGGCCGGCTGTTCTGCGTTTCGAGCAGTGCATTCGGCTGGGAAAGCATTGCGTTTCCGCTGCGGCCGGACGGCAAAGTGCATTCCTACAACATCGCCACCAGCGGGCTGAAAAACTGGCGTGACGACATTGTCCAAATCGGCCTCCAACTGCCGGACGCGGCGGGGGCCGGCACGCGGGTGGAAGCGATCGAGGTGGCGGCCGAGCCGCGCGGACCTGCCGAGTTGGAGGTGGCTTATTTCGGACCGGCGGAAGGGATCAATCGCGTCGGGCGGCCCGCCGGGATCACCTGCACGGTACGAAACCTTGGCGGCCAGTTGGCAAAAAACGTAACGGCCACGCTCCAACTGCCGGCAGGCGTCAAGGTACTGGACGGCGCCGAAAAGAAGATCGACCGGCTGTCGCTGTATGTGCCCAAAACCGTGGACTGGCGAATCCAAGCGGAATCGTTGGACAAGATTGACCTGGCGGTCAAGATTGCAGCCGAGGAGACGGAAGGCGTGACTTCCGCGGCATCGCTCGAACCGACCAAGGCGCCCGACGTTCCCAAGTCGTCCTACGTTCCCGAACCGCAGCCGGTGCGGAGCAAATACGAAATCGGGGCGTTCTATTTTCCCGGCTTTCCGACCGCGGAAAAATGGCAGCCGATCCGCAACTTTCCCAACCGCAAGCCGATCCTCGGCTGGTACGACGAGTCGAACCCGGAGTGCGCCGACTGGCAGATTAAATGGGCGGTCGAGCACGGCATCAACTTCTACATGGTCGATTGGTACTGGTGCCAGGGCAATCGCCACTTGGAACACTGGCTCCACAACGCCTATGGCAAAGCCAAGTACCGCAAGTACTTGAAGTGGGCCATCATGTGGGCAAACCACAATCCGCCGAACACCCATTCCGCGGACGACTGGCGCAAGGTCACCCAGTACTGGATCGACAACTACTTCCACATGCCGGAGTACTACCGCATCGACAACCGGCCCGCCGTGTTCATCTGGGCACCGCACAACGTGCGTCACGACTTGGGCGGCAGCGGCGAGACCGCCAAGCTGTACGCCATGTCGCAGGAGATGGCCAAAGCGGCCGGCTATCCGGGCATCTACTTTGTGGCCATGAGTTCCCACGACAACCCCGACCGCACCAAGGAGCTGATCAGCGAAGGTTACGAGGCAGCGACCACGTACCACGGTTTCCAACTCGCCCACAAGCGGTCCCAAAGCAGCCGCTTTCCATTTTCCGCGCTGCTGGATACCTGCCCCGATCTGTGGCGCGAAGCGGAGGAATCCGCCCGCGGCCTGCTGTACTTGCCGATCGTCGATACGGGCTGGGACGCCCGGCCCTGGCACGGCGACAAATCGCTGGTGGCCTACGGACGAACGCCCGAGCTGTTCGGCAGACTGTGCCGGCTCGCCCGGCAATACGCGGACCAGACGGGCAAGAAGATCCTTGCCATCGGGCCGGTGAACGAGTGGGGCGAGGGGAGCTACATCGAACCCTATGCCGAATACGGGTTCCAGGACCTGGACCAGTTGCGCGAGGCATTTTGCGAGCCCGGCGATTGGCCGCCGAACCTGATCCCTTCCGACGTCGGACTGGGGCCTTACGACCTGCCGCCGGTCGCCGCCAAGACGGCTTGGGAGTTCA
The DNA here is from genome assembly GCA_964486845.1 of uncultured Pirellulaceae bacterium. Lineage (GTDB taxonomy): Bacteria > Planctomycetota > Planctomycetia > Pirellulales > Pirellulaceae > Anammoximicrobium. The sequence continues at coordinate 9,281 of CAZAQY010000249.1, read as the reverse complement.
ATGCCGACGGGGCACTGGAAGGTTGGACGGCCGGCGGCGACGTCGCCGAGTTGACCGTCCGGGGCGGGATGCTGTCAGGCCGATCGACAGGCCGCGACCCGATCGTGCAGATTTCTGGAATACAAATCGAAGCCGACTGCCTGCATCGCCTCTCGTTCCGCATCCGCAGCGATCGCGATCAGCGCGTGCAAGTCTTTTGGGCTACGACGCTGGCCGCCATGAGCGAACAGACGTCGCAGGGCGTCCAGGTCGCCGGCGATAACGAGTTCCACGATTATGAGTTGGATTTTGCCCAGAGTCCGCACTGGCGCGGCGTGGTGAGCGCATTGCGAATCGATCCGGCCAACGAGCCGGGCGTCACGTTCGCGTTCGACTACGTGCGGCTGCATTGAAGAGGTGCCGCCATGTTGAAAACTCTACCGCCGTCGAGAAACCCTATCATCTCCGCCTTCGTGGCCCTGATTGTGCAGTCCAGCGTGATCGCGCAGGTGCCCGCGCATGCCGCGGAACCAGCCGGAGCCGATACGGCGACCACCGCGAATGCTGCCGAGCCCTCGCAGGACGACCGCGACGTGAGGTTTCACAAGATCAAGGCGAACAGGATTCTGTTCCTCGGCAACAGCATCACGTTGCACGGGCCCGCGCCCGCCATCGGTTGGTTGGGCAACTGGGGCATGGCGGCCAGTACGAAGGACAAGGACTACGTACACCTCGTCCTGAAGGCGATCTCCAAGGCGGCCGGCAAAGAGCCCCAGTCGCTGGTCGCCAATCTGGCCCAGTTCGAACGCCAGTTCGCCGCCTACGACATGGATTCCGGGCTCCAGAACGCGCTGGCATTTAAGGCCGACCTGGTCTTTGTCGCGATCGGCGAGAACGTACCCGCGTTGAAGTCGGAGCAAGACAAGGCCGCATTCCAGGCGAGCCTGACAAAGCTCTTGAAAAAGTTGAAGGAGAACGGCGATCCGGTCATCGTCGTCCGCAGCTGCTTCTGGCCGGAGCGGACAAAAGACAGCATTCTGAAGCAGGCCTGCGGCGAAGTCGGCGGGATTTTTGTTGATGCCGGCCTCGGCAGAGACGAGGCGAATTTCGCCCGCTCGGAACGCGAGTTCTCGCACAGCGGCGTCGCCGCTCATCCCGGCGACAAGGGCATGCAGGCGATTGCCGGCGCGATCCTGCAAGCCCTGCGGAACGCCGGCCCGTGATGCGGGGCCTCGTGGCCCAGGCAAGATCGGGTCACGCCGCGAGTCTGCTCGGCGGTGGAGATGATCTTGAACAGGAAGTGATCCCGGCGTTTCTTTCACGCCGGCGAACCCAGCCGTTGTTCCATGTAACCCGTCAGTTTGACGATGATGTCCCAATCGCAGGCGATGATGTCCTGGGAGTGAGCGAGGTTGTTCCGCAGGGCCTCCAGTTCCTTGACGGTCTGCTCGCCACGGCTTCGCGAGACAAAGCCGGCCTGCTTCCGCAATTCCTCATTGCGGAGCACGATTTGGCCCCGGTCGGAGAACTGCAAACAATCCAGCAGGTCCAGGTCTTGATTGCGGCGTTTGCGTTCTTCCAGCAGTGTCTGGGCCTTTTGCAGTCGGCCCTCCGACAGGCATTGCCGCCACGAACCATCGGGATACGCTGATTCGATCAGCCGGGTCAGCCCCATCTCGATGATCGTAATCATCCCGAACAGCCACATGCGCACCGGTGGCTTCTGGAGGTCAGTCTTCGTGACGATCCCGCCGACTTGGCCAAGAACATTGACGAAGAGCCGTGGCCGGCCGCTCAGCCGCTTGACGAGTTCAGGGAATCCAAGCGAATCGGCGACCACCTCGCCTTCTTCAAAGGGATGAAGCACATCACCGCACGCCCCTTGAACGAGTTCCTCCTGCTCCACGTAGCCGCAGATGGTGCCGTCCTTCCTGATCCCCGCCACCTTGTAAGCGCGGCGGGCCATGACAGCCAGCACATCGGCTGCCGACGTGCTGGCATCAAAGGACGCCAGGGGCTCGGCAACGTCGGCTGCCGAGAAGTTCTCGATGAATACACGGCGCAGATGATGCTGGGAAGCGGTCGCTGTGGTCATGGTAGTCTTCCAGGATTGCCATGTCGGCCCCAGCACGACGGCAATCACCGCCTTGCCACGCAATGGTGACGCCATCGTCGAACTGGATAGGGATCAATATGCCTGCAGGTTCCGAACCATCGGCGACCGGAAACCGGGCTGATGTCTCCTATCGTATCGTCCGTCGGCTATGACGAAAAGCTAGGAAAATCGCTGGGTACACGTGGCTCGACACCGTATCGTTGCGGAATGGACGGATTTGCGCTACGTTTCTCCCGCTTCGATTCTCCAGGTGCGGCGATGACACTTCGAGTACGACCCCCAGGACTGCCATTCGACCATCCGAAGTCACGCTGCTTCTTTGAGCCGAGCCCCGAAAAGCCGTTCGTGGTGACGCTTCCGCTGCCGTCCGCCGTCCCTGCCCGTGACCGCGAATTCGACGGCAAGATCAGTCGGGATGTGCTGGAGAATTACCTGTCCCGTTCAATCACCATGCTCGATCTGCTGACCGCACACGGGAACGTGGACGACAACATCCGAATGCTGAAGAACATCGGAGCGAAGTTCGCCGGAAGGACGATCTACCTGTGGGGCCAAGAAAGCCAATTGCTCACGAGGCTCGCAGCGGCCCGGCAAAACGCACCCAACATCAGCCAGCAGGAGACCAAGCTGTGGTTCTACTTTCTGGCCGCTTCCTACATCGACGTGGGCTGCGAAGCGATTCACTTCGGACACTTCCGCGCTTTCCACTTCGGATCCCAACGAGACCGACTCCCTGCGCGAGCGGTCCCCCCCGAGGTCGATCAGGTGGCAGCGGCGAGGGCCGGCTCCGGGGCAGACTCAGGTGCAGCGGGTTCACTGGTTTCGACGGACTCGCCGCGGAAGTCGATGCGCCGCACCTTGCCCTCGTCGTCCCGGATCGCGTCGACGACGATCTTGTTGTTGCCCTGGAAAGTGCCCTTCAGCAGTTCCTCCGCCAACGGATCCTCGACGCGGTTTTCGATCGCGCGGCGCAGCGGCCGGGCGCCGAAGTCCAGGTCTTTGCAGGCGACCTTGATCAGGAATTCCTTGGCGGCGTCGGTCAACTCCAACTGGAACCCCCGTTCGGCCAACCGCTTGCGGACCTGCGCCACTTCCATCTCGATCACCCGCTTCAGATCGTCGTGCGTCAGGTGGCGGAAGACGATGACGTCGTCCAGGCGGTTGAGGAATTCCGGGCGGAAGACCTTCTCGATCTGGTCCGTGACGCGGGTCTTCATGCTTTCATAGGAGGCATCGCGGTCCGGCTGCTGGAAACCGAAGCCGCCTTCGTTCTTGATCGCCTCGGCGCCGGCGTTGGTGGTCATGATCAGCACCACGTTGCGGAAATCCACCTTGCGGCCGAAGGCGTCCGTCAGACGGCCCTCCTCCATCACCTGCAGGAGCACGTTGAAGATGTCCTGATGCGCCTTTTCGATTTCGTCCAACAGGACCACCGAGTAGGGCCGGCGGCGGATGCGTTCGGTCAGCTGGCCGCCCTCTTCATAGCCCACATAGCCCGGCGGAGCGCCGATCAAGCGGCTGACGTTGTGCTTCTCGACATACTCGCTCATGTCGATGTGCACCAGTGCGTCCTGATCGCCGAACAGGTACTCGGCCAGCGCCTTGGCCAACAGCGTCTTGCCGACGCCCGTGGGCCCGGCAAACACGAAGCAGCCGGTGGGGCGGCGCGGGTCTTTCAGGCCGCTGCGGCTGCGGCGCACCGACTTGGCCACCGCCGTCACGGCGTTCTCCTGGCTCACCACCCGCTTGTGCAATTCCTCTTCCATCTTCATCAGCCGCAGGCTCTCTTCGGTGGACAGCCGGGTGAGCGGGACGCCGGTCATGCGCGAGACCACCTCGGCGATCACCTCCGCATCGACCACGCCGTCCGTCTGCTTGGACCGTTCGCGGTACTCGCGGGTGATTTGTTCTTTCTTTTTCTTGAGCTTGTCGGCCTGGTCGCGGAGCGCGGCCGCCTTCTCGAAATCCTGGGCGGCCACGGCTTCCTCTTTTTCGCGGTTCAGCCGTTCGACGTCCTCGTCGATCTCCTTCAAGTCGGGCGGACGGGTCATGGAGCGCAGGCGGATTCTCGCGCCGGCCTCGTCCATCACATCGATGGCCTTGTCTGGGAGGCACCGGGACGTGACGTACCGTTCCGACAGTTCGACCGCGGCGGCCAGCGCGTCGTCCGTGAACTGGACGCGATGATGCTCCTCGTAGCGGGGCCGCAGGCCCTTGAGGATCGCCAGCGTCTCGTCGGCGCTGGTGGGATCGACGATGATTTCCTGGAAACGGCGGGCCAGGGCGTTGTCCTTTTCGATGTACTTGCGGTACTCGTCCAGCGTCGTGGCGCCGATGCACTGGATTTCGCCGCGGGCCAGGGCCGGCTTGAGCACGTTGGCCGCGTCGATCGCGCCCTCGGCGCCGCCGGCGCCGACCAGCGTGTGCAACTCGTCGATGAACAGGATTGTGTTCTTGGCCCGCCGCACCTCGTTCATCACGGCCTTGATGCGTTCCTCGAACTGGCCGCGGTACTTGGTGCCGGCGACCATCATGGCCAGGTCGAGCACCACGATCCGCTTGTCGGACAGCAGATCCGGGATGTTGCCGCTCACGACGCGCTGCGCGAATCCCTCGACGATCGCCGTCTTGCCCACGCCCGCTTCGCCCAGCAGCACGGGATTGTTCTTGGTGCGGCGGCAGAGGATCTGGATGGCCCGCTCGATTTCGCGCTCCCGCCCGATCACCGGATCGAGCTTGTTCTGTCGCGCCAGTTGCGTGAGGTCGCGTCCGAAGCTGTCCAGCGCCGGCGTTTTCGATTTGCCCTTCGACCGCGACTCGCCGCGGCCCTCGCCGCGGCCGACGCGTTCTCCGACCGGCTCTTCCTCGCCCTCCAAGCCGTGCCCCAGCAGATTCAGCACTTCCTCGCGGACGTCTTCCAGTTTCAAGCCCAGGTTCATCAGCACCTGGGCCGCGACGCCTTCCTGCTCCCGCAGCAGGCCCAGCAGAATGTGCTCGGTGCCGACATAGTTGTGGTTCAGGTTGCGGGCTTCTTCCATCGAGTATTCGATGACCTTCTTGGCACGCGGCGTCTGCGGCAATTTGCCCATGGTCACCATTTCGGGGCCGCTCTGGACCAGTTTCTCGACCTCCAGGCGGATCTTCCGCAAATCGACGTCCAAGTTCTTCAGCACGTTGGCCGCCACACCGCTGCCTTCCTTGACCAGACCCAGCAGGATGTGCTCCGTGCCGATATATTCGTGATTGAACCGCTGCGCTTCCTGATTCGCCAGCTGCATCACCTTCCGCGCGCGATCAGTAAACCGTTCGTACATCGGGTTCCCCTCTTCTGCTCCCGCAGACTTGAAAGCTCCGGCGGCGCGGTGCGCGAAACGCTCGTGCCGCCAAGTTCCGAATCAACTCACTTGCACGGGGCTTGCCCCCGCCACTTCCGCCGTCTCCTCCCGTGCCGGTTCCTGTCCGCCCGCTGCCACGGCCGGCGTTGGTGTCTCTGCCGAGTCCAACAAGCGGCGCTCGCGGGCGATTTCCACCCGCCAGCGCTCGCCCGCGTCCATCCGTTCCAGACGCGTCAGGCAATCGCTCGCTTCCGCCTTCCTGCCGGTGTGACGATACAGTGTCGCTAGCATCAACTTCGCTTCGGCGTCCTGGTCCCGTTCGACCAGCAGTTCCTGCAGCAACTCTTCGGCCTCCAGCCAGTGCCGATTCAAGTACTCCGTCTGCGCCCGGACGAACAAGTCCTGGCCCGCCTGGCTGCCAGACATGCCGCGCAAAACGGGCATCAACTGCCAACCGTGGACGGCGTAGCCAATCCAAATCACGACGATCGCGGTCCAGCCCGCCACCAGCAGCCAGGTGGGCAGTGACGCGCTCCAAACCAGACTGCTGACGAGGCCCAAATTGACCGCCGCGGCAAACGCCAGTGCTCCCAGCAGGGCCCGCCCGTCGCCGCGCCACCACAACCGCGGCAAGCCCGGCCAGAGGCAAGTAATCCATGACAAACCGAACATTTGTCGATAACCCCGGCTTCCCTTCCGATCGCCCCATCCCCGCGGCTGGCCGCCGGAAAAGGCTCGCGCTGTTTCCCTTCGTGATTCTAGCGGACGGTGGCGGATTGGGCAAGGCAAGTAAGAACTCCGCTTGGAGTTGCGGCAAGACCGATCGTACAAAGGACTTGCCGTTTTTCAGGCCCCGCACATGGTTGCCCCCTTATGCCCTTCTGAACCAACGCAAACGAACGCAACGATTGCCTCCCGGCGACCAATATGGCAGACTACCACGATCAGCGAGGAAACAGCGAATTCCGGGCCAATTGGGCGCGAACCGGCAAGGGGATCCCAAGATGGGACGCGATTTGAATTGGGGATTCTGTCGTTGGGGGCTGCCGGTCTGGCGCTGAACGCCGTGCTGCTGTCTTCGTTCCGCAGGACGTGATCACCAGTGCCTCGTCGTGGACCGGCTACTACCTCTGGACCGCGGTCCTGCTGTTTGCCCTGGGCGTCAGTGCCGGGCTGTTCAACGTGCCGCTGGAGTCGTATCTCCAGCATCGCAGTCCGCCCGAGTCGCGCGGCTCCGTGCTGGCTGCCAGCAACCTGATCACGTTCACGGGGATCCTCCTCACGGCGGCGCGCCGGTGGTTCCCGTCTACCTGGACGAGCTTTGGGGGAGTATCTTTAGTTTTCAGCGAGGCAGGTTCTTCTGGAAGCGGCCTCAACGGTGGCCCTATCCGATTTCGATCTACTTCGGTCGCCCGGCCGCCGACCCGGCGGACGTGCATCAGGTGCGGCGAGCGGTTCAAGAGTTGGGAGCAACGGCGGTGGAACAACGAACGAATCGGACAAGCAGACTGGGGCGGTCCTTCGTGCGCACGTGTAAGAAGAGAAAGCGCGGCTCGAAGATCGCCGATTCGCTGGGCATTGAATTGTCCGGCGGCGCCCTGCTGGCGCGCTCGCTGATCCTCCGCCGCCTGTTGCTGCGCGACGTACTGGCTGACGACGAACCGTTCATCGGCCTGCTGATGCCGCCGTCCGTCGCCGGAGTCGTCGCCAACGTGGCCTGCACGCTTGCCCGCCGCGTGCCGGTCAATCTGAACTACACGGTTTCGTCGGAAGTCATCAACGAGTGCCTTCGCCAGGCGGGGATCAAGCACATCATCACCAGCCGGCAGTTCATGGAGAAAGTCAAGCTGGAGCCGGCGGCCGAGTTGGTTTACTTGGAGGATTTCCGCAACAAGGCCCGCTTTTGGGACAAGCTGGCCTGCTCCATCGCCGCTTACGGCGTACCGGCGGCCTGGCTGGAGCGGTCGCTGGGCCTGCACCACGTGGCGGGCGACGACCTGGCCACGGTCATCTTCACCTCCGGTTCGACGGGCGTTCCCAAAGGCGTCATGTTGACCGAAACCAACATCGGTTCCAACGTGCAAGCCATCGAGCAGATTATCCACCTGAACCGTTCCGACGTCCTGGTCGGCGTTCTGCCTTTCTTCCATTCGTTCGGCTACACGGTCTGCCTGTGGGCCGCCATGTGCTTGGACGTCAAGGGAGTTTACCATTTCAATCCGCTGGAAGCCAAGCAGGTGGGTAAACTCGTCAAGAAGCATGGCGGCACGGTGATGCTGGTGACGCCGACTTTCCTGCGCACGTATCTGCGGCGTTGCGACACCGACGAACTGGCAACGCTCGACGCCATCGTCGCCGGTGCGGAGAAGCTTCCCAGGGATTTGTGCGACGCCTTCGAGGCAAAGTTCGGCATTCGGCCGGTGGAAGGGTATGGCACCACGGAACTGTCGCCGATCGTCAGTTCGAATATCCCGCCCAGCCGTTCGCCGTCTCGGACCGCCGGCGACTGGAAAGAAGGCACGGTCGGCCGGCCCGCTCCCGGAATAACCGCCAAAGTGACCGATCTCGACACGGGAAAAGAATTGGGCCCCGGCCGGCCCGGCATGCTGTGGATCAAAGGGCCCAACGTGATGAAGGGTTATCTGGGCCGTGACGATCTGACCGCCGAGGTAATCCAAGACGGTTGGTACATGACCGGCGACATTGCCTTCATCGACGACGACGGGTTTATCCAAATCACCGGCCGGCAAAGCCGGTTCTCCAAGATCGGCGGAGAAATGGTGCCGCACTTGAGAATCGAGGAAGCTCTGGCCCGCATCATCGGCGCCGACGAAGAGGAAGGCTTCCGCGCGGTCGTGACCGCGGTGACCGACGAGACGAAGGGCGAGCGGATCGTCGTGCTCCACACGGCCATCAGTAAAACGCCCGAAGAACTGCGGAGGGGACTCAGTGAACTCGGCTTTCCCAACCTGTTCATCCCCTCCGAGGACAGTTTCCATCAGGTGGACCAGATCCCGGTCCTGGGTACCGGAAAACTGGACCTGCGGCAGGTCAAGCAACTGGCGATTACCGTATTTGGAGAACGATCAGGGTGACACCGTGACGAAGCAGACTCCCTTTCCGACTCGCATTCCCCGGCTCGTCACGCCGGCAAGCAACTGGCCCCCCGTTGCGCGTCGAGATGAACCCCGGCGTATCCGAAAAAGCCGGGCGTCTGGATGCCGCTTGTACAAGGTATCCGCCCACCGATTTGGCTTCCTGGCAGAGGATCTACCGGATTCTGAAAGCCCACGGCTTGAATCACCTGCGGTTCCACTCCTGGTGCCCGCCGGAAGCGGCTTTTGCGGCGGCCGATCAGGCCGGCGTGCTGCTGTACGTCGAATGTTCCACGTGGGCCAACCAAGGCGCCTCGGTCGGCGACGGCAAGCCGTTGGACGACTGGCTGAAGGCAGAAGCGGACCGCATTCTCCGCTGGTACGGCAAGCCGCCGTTATCAGCTCATCGAGTTTCTCGACGGCAAAGCGAGCCTGGTCAAGTCCGCCGGCAGCGCGAACGTAACGCTCGATGGCCGCTGCCTGGTCGCCGGTGACGTGAATGTCGGCTTTGGCCAGCAGGTCGACGATCTTGTCGCCGGTCAGATTTTGGGTGCGGGTTTTCTGGGTCATGAAAATACCTCCGGACGATTGCGGAACAGGGGACACGGTGGAAAGCCCGGACGTCCAGGCGGATTTGCTCGACTGGCTGGGGCTAACGATGAGGCTGATTGTAGCGCGGGGGTGCGGCGGGCGCCATACACAGCCGAGCATGGGTAGATGCCACAGTCGCCCGTACCGCAATCGCCACGGGCATGG
>CAZAQY010000248.1:0-12090 GCA_964486845.1 uncultured Pirellulaceae bacterium | reverse complement strand
AGCCCGGCATCTATCTTGGCGCGACGAAATTCGCGGAGAAGCACGGCGTCAAGGTTGAGCAATTCAACGACTGGACGTATTGCCAAAAGGCGGTCGGCAAGGACATTGTCATAGCCGGGAACGACAGGAAGGATCCCGTGAAGACCATCCAGGGCTCCAGCACTCCCTTGGCGTTGCTCGGCACGGTCAAGGGGACCTGCGACTTTCTGCGCCAGTATGTCGGAGTGCGCTTCCTGTTCATGAACATGGACGCGGGTCCGTGCCGATTGGATGGGAACGGTTCGCTCAAGTTGGATACACGAAGTATTGCGTTCAACCCGGTTGGGAAGATCGCGGTGCCGGACAACCTGGACCTCAAGAAAACGCCGCTACTGCGCGCGTGCGCCGACGGCAACTACGAGACGTTCTACCATATCGCGAACAATTTCTTTCCGCTCCTGAGTTCTGTCCAGGGTTCGGAGGTGCATTGGGGGGACGTCATTTCGCGAGCCGAGTACGGCACCACTCACCCGGAATACTTTGCCCTGATGCCGGACGGCAGACGCTCCATTGAACATTCGGTCTCTGTCACCGAGGCTGGAGAGGAAAAGCATTGCGTGACGCAGGCCGGCGTCTTGGACCTGATGGCTCGAGAGTTGTCGAAAAAGGTCAAGGCCGGCGAGAAAACGATCATGATCATGCCGCCGGATTCTTACCGTCTTTGCCGTTGTAATTGCGAGGGTTGCACTGGCTTCTTTGGCGGCACCAAAGCGGAGTCCTGGGATGATATTCAGGCGCGCGGCCGTTCCGGCAAGCTCTGGCAGGCGTATTTCGCGATCGCCAAGAGGCTGCAAGAAATGCACCCCGAGGCGCGACTTGTAATCTGGGACTACCAGGACACGCCGGTCAATACGGTTGGCGAGGTTCCGGCGAACGTTATTCCAAAACTCAATATGGGCTCGAAGGCCGATTTTAACAGGCTGGAGGGCGTCAAAACACCCGCTGGAATCTGTGTTCTGGAGGAGACTTTTACGGGTTTTGGCGTGGGCGGCCCGTATTTGCCGGAACGTACCCCGGAATACATCGCCGGCATGGCACAGACGATGGCGCGCTATAAAGTGCAGTGGAGCACTCGCGACGGCGCAATGGGGAATGTTCGCGGCTTGCAGGCGGCGGCCTATTACGTATACGGCCGCATGTTGGACGATCCCTCCGCCGATTGGCGCGAATTGCTGGCCGAATTCTGTGCCGCCGCGTTTGGCGACGTGGCGCCGACCATGCGGCAATTCCATGATTCGTTGCACGAGCAGATTGCGCTGTACTCCGACTTTTTCGGGATCAACGCGCCCGCCTGGGGCTACAAATACGGCCGTTCCACTTATCACGGTAACAAGTGGCACGTGCTGAGCATGTACCCGCCCGAGTATTGCGCGGCCGCGGACGCCTTGCTCTCTTCGGCCGAACACCGGACGAAGGATGCGGATGTGAAGGCGCGCCTGCAACTGCTGCGGATCGAATTCAACTATCTGCGCGGGCTGTCGCGTATCTTCCACCTGCACAACGCCTGGCTGCTGAACCCTTCGCAGGAGTCCCTGAAGCCGCTCGTCGAATCCATTGACACGTGGCATGCGCAAGTGAAATCCGCGGCCGGCAAGCGCCTGGACGACTGGCCGCAAATGGCGCCTTTCTCGGGCCAGAACTATAATCATGCGTCGTTGCGATACCGCTCCTATCAGCAGACGTGGGACGCCACCTGCGTGCAGTGGGATACGGCGGCGATTCGCGCCGGAATCCTCGAAAGCCAGCACCGTCTGACAGTACCCACGGTCGAAACGCCGCCGGTCGTCGACGACGGCGCCTGGGACCGGGCGCCCGAGCAAGTTCTGCGGGTCCGCGATGACATGCCGTTTTGCAGCGTGCGGACGACGCTCAAGGCGCTGCGCGACCGCGAAGCGCTATATGTGCGGGTGGACTGCCTGTCTCCCGCGGAGCATCCGGAAGATATTCCCCAGGCCAAGACCGAGCGTGATGTCTTCAAGCAGGAGCACGTCGACCTGGCCATCCAGCCTTCGGCAGGCGGCAAGATTTACCGGCTGGCGGCCAATCCGACCTCCGGGCTGCGCTATCATGCGGCTTGGACGGTCGATGCGGGGGACCAGCTGACGGAAAACACGACGTGGAGCGGCCGCTGGGAATTCGCATTCAAAACGACGGGGAAAAAGAGCCAATACGGTTTGGCCGACCGCGTCTGGACGGCCTGGTTCCGGATTCCGTATGCCGCGCTTGATGTTGCGGCGCCCGCGCCGGGAGCGACTTGGCGGTTCAACGTCGACCGTGTGCGCATCAATCCCGGCATTGCCCCCCAACATATCCTATGGCGAAATGCGCCTTCCATCACCGATCCGCAGACGCTCGGTACGCTCGCTTTTTAAGTGGTTTGTCCAGTACGCTTTAGGAGACTGAGTAGGCTCCGGCACTGGCTTCGCTGGCCGGCACACACACATCGAAAGGGCAAGGGCAATGCGAAAGTTACACCTCTTATTGTTGGTCTTTTCCGCCGTTCTGGCGGCGCGTCCCTCCGCCCGAGCGGAGCTGGTGCTCGCCGAAAACGGCGTCTGCCCCTATCAGATCGTGATTCCCGACAAGGCTGCGGACGAGATCGTTGACAACTGGCTCCTGGGCACCGCCAAGCTGATGCAGGCGGCGTTTGAAAAGAACGGATTCAAGGTGGAGGTGGTCCGGGAAGGGGCGCGGGCGGCGGACAAGCCCGGCATCTATCTTGGCGCGACGAAATTCGCGGAGAAGCACGGCGTCAAGGTCGAACAATTCAACGACTGGACGTATTGCCAGAAGGCGGCTGGCAAGGACGTTGTCATCGCCGGGAACGACAAGAAGGATCCCGTGAAGACCATCCAAGGTTCCGGCACTCCCCTGGCGTTGCTCGGCACGGTCAAAGGGGCCTGCGATTTTCTGCGCCAATATGTCGGAGTGCGCTTCCTGTTTCTGAACGTGGACGCGGGTCCGTGCCGATTGAACGAGAACGGTTCGCTCAAGCTGGATCCGCGAAGCATTGCGTTCATCCCGGTTGGGAGGATCGCGGTGCCGGAGAACCTGGACCTCAAGAAAACGCCGATGCTGCGCGCCTGCGCCGACGGCAACTACGAGACGTTCTACCATATCGCGAACAACTTCTTTCCGCTCCTGAGTTTTGTTCAGGGCAAATGGGTTTATTGGAACAAAGTCATCCCGCTGGCCAAGTACGGTCCGAGTCATCCGGAGTATTTCGCCTTGTTGGGCAATGGAAAGCGGGCCTGCGAACGCGATTTCACGTTCAGTTCGGATGAGATCGCGCAGCAGGAGTCGCCTTTGTGTCCGATGCATCCCGAGGTGCAGGATTTGATTTTCCGGGCCGCGGAGAAATTGTTTCTGGGCGGCGACTCCATCATCGGGATTTTTCCACCGGATTCCTTTCGCCTGTGCCAATGCAACTGCGAGCGTTGCCTGCGTCTGTTTGGGGCGGAGGCCAAGGGCTGGAAGGACCTTTACGCGCGCGGTCGTTCCGGCAAGCTCTGGCAGGCATATTTCGCGATCACAGAGCGTGTGCGCCAGAAGTACCCCCAGGCGCGCATCGTGCTGTGGGACTACCAGGACACTCCGATCCAGACCGTCAAGGAGTTTCCGGAAAACGTGATTCCTCAGCTGCAAATCGGCAAGCCGGCCGATTTCGAGAAGTTGAACGACCTCCGGATTCCGGCGGGGATTTGCGGCCTGGAGGAGACGTTCACCGGGTTCGGCTGGGGCGGGCCCTTTGCGCCGGAGCGGACGCCCGAGTACGCGGCCGGCCTGGTGCAGGCGATGGCGCGGAACAACGTGCAGTGGACCACGCGCGACGGCGCAATCGGGTACGTGCGCGGGTTGCAAGCACCGGCCTACTATGTTTACGGCCGCATGATGGACGATCCATCGGCGGACTGGCGCAGCCTGCTGGAGGAGTTCTGCGCGGCCGCCTTCGGCCATGCCGCTTGGAACATGACCGCTTTCTACGACCGCTTGCACGAACAAATCGCGCTCTACTCGGACTTTCTGGGCATTTTCATGCCCGCGGAGGGTCGCAAGTATGCCGGGAGCCGGTTTCGAGACAACAAATGGCACATCCAGAGCATCTATACGCCCAAGTTCGTTGCCGAGGCCAACATGTTTCTGACGAATGCCGACCATCAGACGAAAAACGACCCGGACGTGCGAGCGCGGCTTCACTTGATTCGGATCGAGTTTGACTACCTCTGCGAGTTGTCGAAAATCTTCACCCTCCAGGATGTTTGGACGTTGCAGCCGACGCCGGACAACTTGACGGCCCTGTTGGATGCCATCGACGCCTGGTATGCGCGATTGGAGGGACTGGCCAGGGGCACCGGCAACGAGGGCTTCAAACCCTTGGACGACTGGCCCGAGATTTGCCCGTTCGCCTACCATACGTATAAGCACGCGACTTTGCAGGACGAGGGATATCATAAACTCTGGTATCTGACGAGCTTGGGTTGGGATCGGGCGGCGATCCGCGACGGGATCCTCACCAACCCGCCCCGGCTCCAAGTGGCCACGGTCGCGGAAACGCCGGCGATCGACGCTGCGGCGTGGGAACAAGTTTCGGCAGTGGTATTCCGCCAGCGCGGCGACATGCCTTATACGAAAGTGCGGACGACCCTCAAGGCGCTGCGCGACCGCGACCACCTGTATGTCCGACTTGACTGCCGGTATCCCTCCCGGTCTCCGAAGGATATGCCGGAGCCCAAAACCGAGAGCGACGTCCTCAAACAGGAATACGTCGAACTGGGCATCCGGCCTGCGGCCGACGGCCCAGTCTACCGCCTGGCTGCCAACCCGACGGCCGGCGCGCGATTCGATGCCGCTTGGAAACCCGATGCGCAGAACCGGCTGACTGAGGACAGGCAGTGGAACGGCCGCTGGCAATTCGACTACCGGGCCACCGGGGACACGTGGACGGGGTGGTTTCGGATTCCGTTCGCCGAATTGGGTGGCGCAGCGCCGACGGCCGGGGAGACCTGGGGTTTCAACGCCGCTCGCAATTGGATCCGGGACAGCGGTGATCGGTATCTGCTCTGGCGCGATGCCTCGTCCGTCACTGACCCACAGGCCCTGGGCTGGCTCGTGTTCTGAACCGCACAGGTCAAAAGGAGGGTGCAAATGAAAAACGTCATGCTTCCAGCCATGCTGTTGATCCCGTTGCTTTCTGCGATCGGCCCAACAGCCTCCACGCGGGGACTGGACATCGTCCGGGACGGTCGGCCTTGCGCGGAAATCGTCATTGATCGCAACGCGCACAAGGGGATCCAAGCCGCCGCCCAGGACCTTCAGGAACATCTCGAGAAGATTTCCGGCGTCCGGCTCAACCTCGTTCACGCGCCGAGCAGCGAAGCGATCAACCGGATTTATGTCGGCGACAACGAGCATACAGTTCGGCTCGGTTACCGCCTCCCGGAGTTTTCCGGCTCGGGATACGATATCTGGATCGGCGATACCTATGCCGTGCTGTCCGGCCCCAGCACATTATTCCCGCCGAAGAAGTTCCGCGATCTGGCGGAATTTCAGGAATTCATGGGTGAAAAGTACACCGAGGAACTCTTCACATCCGGGAGAGGACAGTTTAACGAGTCGCTCGGGATTTTTGACAACGATGACATTGGCGCTTGGCACGCGGTCAGCGCACTGCTCGAACGACTCGGCGTCCGCTTCTACGCCCCCTACGAAGACGGGACGATTTTCCCCAAGCTGACAAGCGTCTCGCTGAAGCCCGGACGCGAGACCCGGCAGGCCGCTTTTGATCGCCGTCAGTGGTGGCATTCGGCGATGGCTGCGGACCGCGACGGGGTGGCTTGGCTCAAGCGGCTGAAGTGTGGCACTCGTACGGGGATCGTCTGCAATCATACGTTGAGAACGCTCATCTGCGATCCCGAAACCCGCCTTCGTCATCCCTCCTGGTATGCCGAGGAATCACCCGGCAAACTGTTCCCCGGCTTCCGTAACCAGGGCGGGGTTCCGCGCTATACCGATCCGGATTTCCAATTCGCGTGTGTGGACTGGGCGCGGAAGTTGTTCGACACGTATCCGATGTTGAGCCAGGTCACGCTCGGCGCGCCGGAAGACGCCAACGATCCCTACGACTGGCGGGACAAGGCGGTTTACGAGACACCGGGGATCGATCACAAGCAGGCCTATGCCAACATGATGTGGGACTTCCATGCCGCCGTTGCGCGGGAACTCAAGAAGTCGCACCCGGACAAAGGAGTGATCTGGTGGTGTCTGTACAACGACAACATTCCCACGAACATCGACCCGGACAACCAACCGGACAACATTCTCTGCCGGATGGAGGCCGTGCCGCCGTCGGCCTATGCGTTTGATGACGAGAAGAAGACGTTTTTCGACGGCATCCGTTCCATGTTTGCCGCCTTCAAACCGCGGGGCAAATCGCAGCAGTGGGAATGGTGGCTCGACTATTGGTGGCCGACTTCGCCGCGCTACCCGGAATTCTTCATGCGAAAGCTCCAGCAGGCTCGGCAAGAGCAGCGCAAGTACTTTGACGGGTTTTTCATGGAAGTAGCTCCCGACTCGCAGACAAACCCGACGAGGATCGGCGAAGTGCCGATCAGCCACCTGATGATGTATGTCAACTGCAAGCTCCTGTGGGACCCGGATCTCGACCTGGATGCCCTGCTGGACGAATACTATAAGCTTTGGTTCGGTCCGGCGGAAAAGGAAATGAGGGCCTTTCATGAATATGCGGAAGAGATTTGGCTCCGCCCGGGGTCGCGATCCGTATCCGAAGTCAACGGCTTTTTGAAAAGGACGGATGTCCCGAAGTATTTCGAGCTTCTGGATGCCGCCAAGGCGCGGACCGAGCGCGAAACGATCTACTATGACCGCATCGCTGCGATGGAGAAGAGTTATGCGGGGTTGAGGACGATTTTCGACGACCGCATGCCGCGAGGCCGGCCCATCCAAGCTGGAGTTCTGGCGAACAACGCGCAACCGGATGGCGATTTCTCGAAGTACACCCGCGCGTGGCTGCCTCTGAAAGACGAGACGACCGGAAAGGATGTCGGACGGAATCGAACCGAATTCACGGCCGCGTTGACAGAAAACAAGGGACAGCTCTTCGTCGCCGTGCGCTGCTCTGAGGAGAGCATGGAGAAACTCGTGGAAGAAACGAGGGTTTTTGATACGTCGGGGATTTTCAACGACGACCATGTGACAATCTGCATTAACACACCGGAAAAGAACTGGTTTGAAGTGACGGTCAACCCCGCGCTCGCCATCTACGATGAGTGTCGCGACCTCGAAGTCATCAACCGGGTGGCGCTCCCCATCCTGTGGACGCCCGGAACGAAAGGGCACGTGAAAAAGCTCGCCCACCGCTGGGAGCTTGAGGTGGCGATTCCCACGGGAGAATTCGGACACGCCGGTTCGTCTCCGCGGTTTCCGTGGGGAATCAACGTCCGCCGCGTTCGCAGGGCGGGCGGACAACCGGAGCAGCAGGCGCTCACACCAGCGGCGCCTTCGAGGTGGGCGCAATTGGCGTGGTAGCGGGACAACGGCACTACTGTTGATCACAACCCCGTGAACAATCACCGAATTGGCAACTGGAGGGAAGCCTCGTGTATGAAGCGTCGAAAGCTGCGGTCTTCCCCCTGAAAGAGGCTTGTCAAGTGGCTTCTAGCCCAAAGAAAATGGCCGGCGGACACCGAAAGTCCGCGTGCGCGTTAGACGCGGGGGGGCGCTACCTTAAAATGGCGGATCGAACGAGCCTGGATCGGCTTCAGGCTCACAGTATATTGGAAATGTCGGTCTATCTGTGTTCTCGGCCACTCTGGCGGCCCGCTCGTTCGACCCGATGCGTGGCCGCTACACCTCCCTGCACCAGCCACATCGAGAATACAGGCGTCCGTCGCTTCACGCCGCCAGCCAGGGGCGACTGGGCGCCGCTGGCGAAGCGACCTAGACTGTGACGAGACCGACCTGAACGTGCAGCCGTCGCGGTTCGACCGTAAGTCGTCACGTGGCAGCGAGATTGGATGTCCCGGCTTACGCCATAAGGAGACAGACACGCATGGTCTTTCGGATTCTTGCCGTCGCAACCGTATTTCTTTCGGCAGTTGCACCGGCCGAGTCTGTTCCGGCGGCTATTGCCACCTGGACTCCCTGGGAACAGACGCTGACGAGCCATACGCTCTACGCCACTCCCTATCAACAGGTGACTTTGGCGGTAAACTACACGGCGCCGGACGGTCGCACGTTCAAGTGCTATGGTTTCTGGGACGGCGGCGCGACGTTCAAGATCCGCTTCATGTTTCCCGCCGCGGGAACCTGGAAGTGGCAGACGACCTGTTCCGACACGAACAACGGAGGGCTGCACCACAAGACCGGCACAGTGAACGTCATCAATTACGCAGGCGATAATCCGCTCTACCGAAAAGGCTATCTCAAGGTCAGCGCCAATCGCCGGTATCTGGTCCACGCCAATGGCGATCCCTTCCTGTGGATCGGTGACACGCCCTGGTCCGCCTTCGTTGCGGCGACGCAGGCAGAATGGGAAGGCTATTTGAAGAACCGAGCGGCCAACAAGTTCACGGTCGTGCAGGTGCACTGTGGCGGTTGTTCGGATTGGATCGGGCGGAAGAAGGCCGACAGCGACGGAAACACGCCGTTCGTCGGCAACGGGCCGTCACTCCAGTGGAACCCCGTCTACTGGCAGCAGGTCGAGCGCAAAGTGCAGGCCGCCAACGAGCACGGCCTGCTGGTGTATATCTGCGCCGTGCGCCAACCCGGGCCGGGATTTCTGGTCGACGACGCCCGACAGGTCGAGCGTTTTGCCCAATGCCTGGCGGCGCGGTTTATGGGCCGCTTCGTCGCCTATTCGCCGATCGCCGACGACCTTGGGAGTCCGCTGGCCGATGCGGCGGGCCGTGCGCTGCGCGAAACCAGCCCAATGCACTTGATCTCCGCTCATCCGCGTTTCTTCCTCGACGCGGCCATCACCTTTCACGGCAAACACTACGTCGACTTCGCCGGCGTGCAAACGGGGGAAGGATGGACCTATGACCCTTACAAGAAAGAGAAGCCCACGCCGTTTTCCACGCCCCTGGCGGCTCGGAACGCCATTGAGTTTCCGCTGGCCTTGTACCACCGCACGCCGCCCAAGCCGGTGATCAACCAGGAGGGACCGTACGACCATCCCATCGAGAGCGGGCGCGTGCCCCTGCCGCCGCGCAAGGCCGGCTACTGGTCGTTTCTGTCGGGCGCCGCGGGCCACACCTACGGCTGCTTCGGCGTGTGGAATTGGGGTGTTCCGATTAAGTGGTTTCCGTGTTACGATCATAAGGCGGCGCTCGATCTCCCCTCGGTCGCGCAAATGAAGCATCTGTCCGAGTTCTTCGGCGCGCTGCCATGGTGGACCCTTGAGCCGTGCCACGAACTCGTGCAGACCCAGCCCGACGACTGGGTGCGGAAGATGGCGTTGGCCAAGAGCGACGCGGGCGACCTGGCCGTGGCCTATCTGCCCGACAATACCCAGATCACGATCGACATGAGGGCCTTCCCAATGGCGATGGCGGCACAATGGTTCAACCCGATCACGGGCGAGTATCACGCCGCTGCCGGGACCGCGGAACGGATGCGACTAGGCATCTTCTCGCGCCCCGACGGCTGGGAAGACGCGCTTCTGGTGTTAACCGGCAGTTCACGCACCCGTCAATCCCAGGAAAAACGCCGATGAGAGTCGCCGTCACACGCGTCGCGTGTCTGCTCGTTGCTGCGGCTGTCTGTTTTGGATTGACAAATGGCCGTGCGCATTGGGCCGGGGCGGAAGAAACGGCGGCCAAGGCAAGCGACAATCGCGCGCCGGTTGCCAGGCCAACGTCGATTCTGAAGCGATCGCATGTGGCAGCCTGGTTTGACCAGCCCGACGATTACCTGAAGTATGACGCCGATGTCATCATTCAGGACATGGACATTGTCGACGAACTGGAGTTGCCCAAGTGGCGGGCGTTCATCGACCGGCTGCACGCGCAGGGGAAGATGTTCTTCGCGGAGATGCGGCCGTTGACGCACCTGGGGAAGATGTTCGAGTACGTGATGAACGATCCAGGATTGCAGGACGCGGTGTGCGTCGACTTCACCCTCAACCCTGTTAAGATCAACTGGATGGCCAACCGTTCCTACAAGGGGCGCCCGGTGTACTTCTACTGTTCCAATCACCCGCGCTATCGGGCATTCCTCCGGCACCAGATATTCATGTTTGCCGCAGCCGGCGTGGATGGGGTCATGGTGGACGACGGGGGCGGGACGCCGTTTGTTTCCGGTGTGGGAGGCTGCTGCTGCCAGTATTGCCTGGCCGGGTTCCGTGAATATCTGCGGAGGAAATACGACGCCGAGCAGTTGCGGGCGCGCGGCATTGACGATCTTGACAACCTCGACTACCGACAGGTGCTCTTGAAGCACGCCGACGATCACGACTCTCTCCGGGTGGCCCTCCGACTAAACGAAATCCCGCTGGCCGGCGATTTCAGCGACTTTCTCAAACGCTCCGACGCCGATCTGTTCCAGAGTCTGCAAAGAATGGCTTCGCAACTGAGCGGTAGGCACCTGCCCATGGCCTGGGACAACGTCAACGTTAACGGCCGCTACCAGTTGTATTATCGCTTTCTCGACCTGTTCTTGCCGGAAATCGACTATCAACAGTTCGCGACGGACGGCCGAGGCGACGACACGAAATTTCCGCCTGGGATCGTGTTGCTGGACAAATACGCGGATGCCTTGGGAAAGTGGCACTCGTTCACTCCTGCGCCGGCGGCCTGGAGCGCGATCAAGCGAAAGAACTTGACGGGCTTGCTGCGATTGTGGATCGCCGCCTCGTATGCCAACGGCGGCTTGCCCCGCTACCCGCGCAAGGGATGGTGTTTCGGCGAAACCTCGCGCTGGTATTATCCTCCCAAGGAGGCGTTTGAACCGCTGTACGACTTTGTCAGGACGCACCAGGAGTTGTTCGATGATTACGAGGCCGTCGCGCAGGTGGGGGTGCTGTTTGCCGATCCTTCCGCCAATCCTTCCGGCTCGTTGAAGCGCATCTGCGAAAGCCTAGTGAATCTCAACGTGCCGTTCGGCGTAGTTGTAGCAGGCAACGAGTGGGTGCCGAATCGCTTGGCTCCCGGGGATGCCAAGCGATTCGACCTGCTGCTGATCCCCGAGCCGGTCAAGCTGGACGCCGGGCAACAGCAGGTCGTGGAAGGCTGGAAGAATCAGAAGACGGCTATTTCGATCTCGCAGAAGGACGACGTCGCGCAGCGCCTCGCCGGACGGCTCGACCCGCTGACAGCCTTGGAGAGCAAGAGCAGCGTGTGGCTCTTCCCGCGAGTCATTCCCGACAAGAAAGGCGCGTCGACAGTTTGCCATTTGATCAATTGGGACTACGATGCCCAAAAAAACCAGACAACGCCGCAGAAGGCAGTGAAAGTGCGGTTGGGGAGCGCTCTGGCCGGTGGCAGGTGTACAACGAAAGTCACGTATCACGCCATCGGCAAGGGGCCGCAATCGCTGGAGTTTATGGTTCGCAATGACGGCCTGCACGTGACGGTCCCCGAGGTTGAGCTGTGGGGAATTCTCCGACTCGAATGAAAAGGGACAACACCACAATGCCGCTATTGGATGACAGGTTGAATGACTATCCGGCATTTGCGACCTTGGGGAGGAGACTTCAAATGCATGGAAGAGTTGTCCCAAGTCCAGGTCGGGTTTCTACGAGAAAGGACGCGAGATAAGCCTGATGTATGCCGTTCCCGGCCCTGCCAGCAGCAAGTTCTGCGAAGCCGACCTGCCTAAAGCCAAGGCCCGCAGGGCGCTGATCATTCCACGAACCCGGGAAGAGAGACTGGGAGAAAAGCGCAAGTCTCTTGCGGCGATGACTCGCGCCGAAGCCATACCTGTGCGCCCTCATATCCTTTTGTGTGCCGTATGTCAGTATGGCAGCGGCGCAAGACCACCCTATACCAGTTATCGCCGCATGTGATGTTTTCCGGCGCGCATTTTACGCCGCCA
>CAZAQY010000247.1:0-12103 GCA_964486845.1 uncultured Pirellulaceae bacterium | reverse complement strand
TGATCTTGCTCAAGAACTGCCATTTTTCCATCGAGTATTGTGCGCAAGCACACTAGTCAGCGCCGGGTGTACTCACGAATTCCCAGCGAATGCCCTGCCCGCTTCCATCTCCGATGAAGCGGATCAGGTGACGTTTCTGGTTGCGATTCAGCGAGTTGATGGTGTCGTGCAAGCGCCGTTTCGGTTCTTGTTCCACCGCGGGGGGCAACGGGTCGTCGATGCGGATCGGCCAGCCGTCTTCCTCGAATGCGGCCAGGATCCGCTCCTGGTTGGCGGCGGGCACTTTGAACTGCTTGACGACGACATCGCCAACGCGCAGTTCCTGTCGTTCGCGGTCCCATTTCGGTTGGGCGCCAACGGGCGGGGCGATTGCCGTCCGCAGGCCCGGTTCGGAACCGGGCTCGGGCGGGGGCGGGGCGAGTCTGTCCAGGACGGCGGCGGCAAAGTGGGACCCGGCATCGGTGAGGACAAAGGAGGTCTTGCTGCCGAAGATCAACGCTTGGGCGCGCCGCGGGTGACGAAAGGACCTGGTCTCGTCTGCGGCCAGCGTGGTTTCGATCGCGTGCCGCACATAGCCCTTGCAGACGAGCCAGCGGAACTCGCTGTTGGTCCAACCGGCTTGGCGCAGCGATTCGATCTCGACGGCAAAATCCCACACGTCGCGGCCCACGTCGGACGCATATTGAAACGCGTCCAACAGCAGCCGCAGCCCTTCCGAACCGCGGCGCAGGATCGGCGCCCCCACGTGGCCGCCGGTCGGCGCAACGCGCGCGAGGCCGTCCGCCCCATCGAGATCATTCGTCTTGACTGACATCCCAGGCCCTTCGTGTCCAGCGACAGGAGCACTGCCACTACAGACGCGATGCGCTCCCCGTTCGTTCCTTGTGATGATTATTCGGGCCTCCCGTCGCGTCAATTGTCGAATGTCCGACATTCCTTGATTTTGCGGGCTTCCGGGGCGATTTCGAGCAATGCGCCGGCCGTTCTTGCTGCCCCCGGACTGGCCTGGGGCTCGGCCGCAGCGTCCGGCGGCCGGCAATCCAGTTGTAGAAACCAAAGGTGGAAATAGAATCGGGGTAGATTCCGGGCGGCACCGAAGATAGCAAACCCGCCCCACAGATGGGGAATGGCGGCAAGACGAACTCACGAGGTCAACGATGCGAACACAACGCAAAACTCGGCAAGCAACGCGCAGCGGCTCACCACGGCTTGGGCGATCGGACTGCGGGCGGCGACGACTGACGCTCGAAACGCTGGAGGACCGCCGCTTGTTGGCCGTGCTGCAAGTCGGTTCGGGAGCGGCGTATGCCACCATCCAAGCCGCGGTCGACGCGGCCCGTCCGGGCGACGTGGTGCTCGTCGGCGACGGCCAGTACGCGGAATCGGTCGACTTGAGCCGGATGGGCATCGTGCGGAGCGGTCCGACCGGCGACTTGACGATCCGCGGCAGTTCCGTCGATCAGGCGGTCGTGGCCCCGACCGGCAATGCCGCCTTCTTCAATTCGTCGGCCTTCTCCGGCGACCTGATCATCGAGCGGTTGACGGTCACGGGCGCCGCGGCGGGCGCGGGCGCCAGCGGTGTCAAGATTCGGCAATGGGCGGGCGACTTGACCGTCGCGGATGTCACCCTCGATCAGTTGTCCGACGCCGGCGTTGACCTGGCAGGCGTGACGGGACATGTGCGGATCGAATCCAGTCGGTTCGACCGAGTGGGCGACAGCGTTCAGGACGCCGCGATCCGCCTGTGGGAGGTGAGCGGGGCCGGCGCCATCTTGAGCAACGATTTCGAGGACGGGATGGGCGTGGCCATGCTCCTTTCCAGCAGCACCGGCCTCGAATCGACCTGGCTCGTGGAGGCCAACCGGATCTACGGCGACGGCAGCCTGTTCAGCACCACCGAGACCGGACTGCGGGTCCGCTCGGGCGGGGACAGCGTGACGGACCTGACGCTCAAACAGAACGTCTTCGACGGCCTGGCCGGCCCCGCGATCGACGTCGAGGTCCAGGAGCAGGCCACACTCCAGACCCGCTGGGCGGCCAATACGGCGGGCAATCTGCAAGGTTCCGCTGCTGCGCGGATGGCGCTGCGCGGCGAGGCAGCGGGCGCCCTGCTGGCGGAGAACAACTCCTGGAACGACGTCTTTGGGAGTGGGGTCTCCGTACAGGTCGAAGGTGCGGCCGACCTGAGGGCCATCGTCCAATACGATGCGTTTACTTCGATTGGCGATGGTCAAGGCGCTGTCCACGACGAGGCGTTGAAGATCGAAACCGCTGCGAATGCCACGGGCAACGTAGACCTGCTCGTATTCAACAATTCGTTTTCCACGGTCACGGGCAACGGCCTGCGGATCACGGCCGGCGGCGCCGCCGCGGTCCGCGCCGTGGTCACGGACAACGCCTTCGACGAGTGCAACACGGTGACCGCCGGCGGGGCGCTGGTCGTCGAGCACGGGGCCGTCGTGGCGGGCGCCTCGATCGACTTGCGACTGGTGGACAACAGCTCGTTCCGCCACCGGGATGCCGCGTACCTGCTGCGGCAGCGCGGCACGGGCGTGTTGCGTTTGGAGGGCACGGCGGCGACGGCGGCCGCCCAGATCGCGGCCCGGAACATCGGCGCTCCCGTGACGGTGACCGGCGCCGCCGGCATGATCGCGCCCGGACAATTGGACGCGAATCTGCCGCTAATCGTCGGCGATACGGTCTGGCAGGACGACGGCGACGCAATCCAGAATCCGGGCGAAGCCGGAGTGGCGGGCGTCGTGATCCGCTTGAGCGGCACCGAGACGGCGGGCGGTGCGGCCGTGAACCGAATCACGCAGACCGACACCTCGGGCACCTATCTGTTTCCCGGTCTGGCCGCCGGCCAGTACACGCTGACGCTGGAAGTGCCCTTTGCCATGCGTCTGGCGACGGCCGACGTCGGGATCGAGAACGCGATCGACAGCGACTTCGACCCGGCGTCCGCCCAGGCCACCGTGGTCTTGGTCGCAGCCATAGACGACAGCACGGTGGACGCTGGCCTGTGGAGCACGTGGCAGAACCCGCGAAACCCGCTGGACGTGAACGGCGACGGCGTCGTTCAGCCGCTGGATGCGCTGGTGATCATCAACGATATCAACGCCAGGCAATCGCGTGCGCTGCCGATTCCTCCCGTGCCACCCTCGGTGCCGCCGCCTTACTTGGACGTCAGCGGCAACGGCGCCATCGGGCCGCAGGATGTGCTGATCGTGATCAACTACCTGAACAGCGTGGTGATGGCCGGAGCCGGCGAGGGGGAGGCGGTGGAGTTGGCGGGAGCGAGTTTCGAGGAAGTCGGTGCCGCGCCGAAGCGGGTGTCCTGCGCAGACCCGATGCACGTTGTGCGCGGGTCTCCCGACCCCGCACAGGCTGCGACCGTCAGGTCTCAAGAATTCGGGAGACCTGCGGTCAGCCGTTTCGGCGAGGTCGCGAGACCTGCGCCGAGCGACAGACCTGCGCCGATCGCGCAGCCGGTGGACGATTTGGACAGGTTGTTTGCGCAGCTGACGCTTGCAGGGGGGCTGGATCAGATCCTGGAATCCCCCCTGAGCCGGATTTCTCATTAGGAGCCCAGTTCTGGTTCCTAAGCAGCGTTCGAGAAATCACTGTCCTGTGTTTCTTGCCGATCATCACACGGAGTGTGATGGCTACTTTGACGAGGCAGCAGTTATTTCTCGAACGCTGCTAAACTCGGCTTGGGAACCGTTTTGCTGCGAGGCTCTGTTTCACGCTCCGGAAGCGGACTTCCGAGGACCGGGGGGCGGCCAGTGGAGCTTGAGAACGAGGACCGAGCGACCGTCAACATGGCCAGATACTCCCGTTAGGACGCATTTTCTAATTTTGACTGTTTTACCTATTCTGACTATTGACAGCCGTTGCGAGCGGAGTGAGATTTACTAGTTGGTGGATTGTTGTTTTCCGCTCTCTTGGAACGCGTCGTTGTTGGTATCGAAGGGGGGCGGCGAACTCGGCGCTGGCCCGCAGGCGTGGGTTGGCCAAGCCCGTGTCGTCGCCGGATTGAACCGAGGAAGCTCTAGTCGTGGGAGATACGTGATGTCTTGGTTTAGCACCGTTGCACAGAAGATACGACGTGCAGATCGCTCGACGAAGTCCCGCACGGCACGCCGCAGTCGGCACGGCCGCCGTGCCATTTTCCTCGAAGCTTTGGAGCCACGGCATCTGCTGTCGGTGACGTTTGCGGAGGACGAAACGCCGCCGCTGAACGACACGCCCGGCAACGCCCAGACCGTGGACTCGCCCGGACCGACGACGGGCGTGGTGGACATGATCACCTCGCCGGACGCCACCGTCACCGCTGCCGACGCCGATTACTTCCAGTTTCAGGCAGCGGTCGAGGGCGAGTTGCGAGTGAGCGTCGGGTACACAGGCGGGACCAGCGATGCCTCGGTCACCTTGTACAACAGCGCCGACGTGCCGATCGGCTCGGCAGTTACGATCGACGGGACGAATCCCCTGGCCTCGTTCGCGGTGACGAACGTCAATCCGGCCGACGTATACAAAATTGGCATCGTGGGCGACAACGCGCAGTACCAATTGCGGATCTGGAATCCGGACCGCGAAGACGATGGGGGCAGCGACAACAACACGCGGGCCACGGCGACGGACCTGGGGACGTTGGGCTCGATCCCGGATGCCAGCTTGCAGGGCTACACGATTACGCGTCCCGACCGGGACTACTTCAAATTCGTTTCCAACGTGACGGGGCCGGTGGAGGTCCGCGCCGTGATGCCGGCGGGCACCGGCTTGCCCTCGCAACCGACGAACCTGGGCCTCCGCATCCGCGACGACGCCGGCGTGATCATCGCCAGCAGCAACGGGACGACGACCGACGTGGACGTCGCCACCTTCGACGCGGCCGACGGCGCGACCTACTACGTCGAAGTCTACAGCGGCAGCGTGGGCCAGGTGAACCAGTACAATCTTGAGATCGGCCAGCCGACGGCAACCGTGACGGGCTTCAAGTTTCTCGACAACAACGGCGATGGCTTCCAGGATTGGGGCGAACCGGGCCTGGAGAATTGGACCATCTACGTCGACGCCAACGACAATGGCGATTTGGATGGCGGCGAGACTCACGTGACCACGGCCGCGGACGGTTCGTACAGCCTGACGCTTCCTCCGGGACTCCACGTGATTCGAGAAGTCATCCCCGTCGGCTGGGCGCAAACGTACCCCGGTCCCGCGACCAATAACGCCCATCAAATCAACGTTTCCGCCAGCATGGTCCTGGACCACATCGACTTCGGCAACTTCCAAAACGCAATCAAGAGCGGAGTCAAGTTTGAGGATCTGAACGGGAATGGCGTGAGGGACGAGGGGGAATCGGGATTGCCGGGCTGGACGATCAATCTGACGGGGACGGATATCGAGGGCAATTCTGTCAGCCTGACGACCGCCACGAACGAGGATGGGGACTATTCCTTCGCCGTACCGCCCGGCACGTATACGGTCAGCGAGGTACTACAGAGCGGTTGGACGCAGAGTTGTCCGGCATCAGGGTCGTACACGGTGACGCTGGCTTCGGGCGACGTGGACAGCGGCAACGATTTTGGGAACTTCCGGAACGCGACCAAGAACGGGATGAAGTTCCACGACTTGAACGGCAACGGAGTGAACGACGGCGAGCCGGGGCTGCCGGGCTGGACGATCAACTTGACCGGCACCGACGGCATGGGGAACTCGGTGAGCATGTCGACGACCACGGACGCGAACGGACACTATTCGTTCAGCGTGCCGCCGGGGACGTACACGGTGAGCGAAGTGCTGCCGTCCGGTTGGACGCAGAGCTGTCCGGCATCGGGGTCCTACACCGTGACGCTGGCGTCGGGCGACGTGGACAGCGGCAACGATTTTGGGAACTTCCGGAACGCGACCAAGAACGGGATGAAGTTCCACGACCTGAACGGCAACGGGGTGAACGACGGCGAGCCGGGGCTGTCGGGCTGGACGATCAACTTGAGCGGCACGGACGGCAGGGGGAACCCGGTGAGCGCGTCGACAACCACGGACGGGAACGGGAACTATTCCTTCAGCGTGCCGCCGGGGACGTACACGGTGAACGAAGTGCTGCCGTCCGGCTGGACGCAGAGCTATCCGGCATCGGGGTCGTACACGGTGACGCTGGCGTCGGGCGATATGGACGGCGGCAACGATTTTGGGAACTTCCGAAACGCGACCAAGGGCGGGACGAAGTTCCACGACCAGAACCGCAACGGAGTGAACGACGGCGAGCCGGGTCTGGCTGGTTGGACGATCAACTTGAGCGGCACGGACGGCATGGGGAACGCGATAAGTGTGTCGGCGACGACGGACGGGAGCGGCCACTATTCGTTTAGCGTGCCGCCCGGCTCGTACACCGTGTACGAAACACTGCAGGCAAACTGGGTGCAGATGGCTCCCCAGGCAGGCCCCGGCATCGTCGCAGCTCCCAACGGCACGTTGGGTTACTCCGTGATGTTGACGTCCGGCCAAGTGGATGACGGCAACGACTTCGGAAATGCGGCCACACCAGCCTTTACAGGCAGCAAGTACTACGATGCCAACGAGAACGGTGGGCAGGATTTCGGCGAACCGGGCCTGCCGGGCTGGACGATCGAATTGTACGCAGACAGGGACGACGATGGGCTGTTTGAGCCAAATGGACCGTTTGGCGTGCTGGGTGATGATGGAGATCCGGTGGCCACGGCCGTCACCGACACCAATGGGGACTACAATCTCGGTTCGCTGAGCCTTGCCAGCGGCAGGTACTTCATCCGCGAAGTGGTGAAATCCGGCTGGAAGCAGACCAGCTCGCCCGTGTATTACACCGTTATGTTCGAGGAAGGGACTGCGTACTCCACGCCGCTGGACTTCGGCAACGCCTCCTGCCTCAGCGACCTGTTCATTCCCGACGGGGACCGCGTCGTGACGTCGTATCGGGACGGGATCCTGACGATCGTGCTGTCCCAGGGCACGTTCACGGTCACGCGGGTGGACGGTAAGCCATTCGACGCCTACGACGGCGACGGCGGTGTGCTGGCCGGCACGGTCAGCGTCGACAGCCGTGACGCCGACGAAGGCCAGCGCGTGGACATCCTGATCGGGGCCAACGACTATCTGCACGACGGTGCCCATCCGACGCCGCCCGGCACCCAGTTCACGGTCAGTATTGACGGTTCGGGCGGCGCCGGGACGATGACGGTGCTGAACAACGTGAACGTCGACGTGGCGGGCAGTCTGGCGCTGATCATCTTCGGCACGGAGTGCGGCGAACTGATCGTGGTGGACGACGACATCGGTGGCACGTCGTCGGACGCGAAAGCGATCTACTTCGGCGAAGTGGAGGGGGTCTACAACGGCGGCGCCGACCTGACCTCGACGGGCATCAAGTACAACACGCCGATCATGGACGCCATGTTCGGCATCCCCACGATTTCCCGTGTGGAGGTCTATGCGGAGGGCGGCGACGACATTGTCCGGGTCACCGATGAGATCATGCAGCAAAGCACGTTGGACGCCGGACCGGGGAATGACAACGTCCGCGCCGGTTCGGGTCGAGCGTACATAGCGGGCGGCGACGGCATCGATCTGCTGATTGGCGGCACGGCGGACGACATCATCTACGGCGGCATTGGCCAGGACCGGATCTATGGCGGCGCCGGGGCGGACCGGGCGTACGGAGACGCGGGCGACGACTGGATCGCCGGCGGTGCGGGCGACGACGCGCTGCTGCGCGGCGGCGATGGCAACGATCGCATCTCCGGCGGCAGCGGCCGGGACCGCTTGTACGGAGACGCCGGTTTCGACGACCTGTATCGCGACGCGGTTGACTACCTGGTCGATACCGGAGCGGGTGGCGGCGCGGTCTTCAACGTGCCATCGCCGGATCCCGTCGAGCAGGATCTTCTGGACTTGCTCACCAAGTACTGGAACGACTTCGATGCGGACGCCAAGGACACGCTCGACGAGTTGATCAATTCGATCCTGCCGTGATTGTTGCGAGGCGACAAGCGGCAAAAAGAAAGACCCCGGCCACCAGGCCGGGGTTCTGTTTTGGGCGGGAAACGATGTGGGACACCCTGCGGCTGACTCAGCTCGCCTCGGGTCCCTCCGGCACGTCGCTGGCCTTTTTCGGCACCGCGCGATTGACGACCGAACCCAGATTGTTCAGCGACGCCATCTGGAGGTAGGTCAGTTCCAGTTCGTCGGTCTTGGCCAGTTCGGCGAGCTTATCCGCGGCCAGCGTCTTGATCCGGGCGCGGCTGGCTCCCAGGAACCCGCCCAGTTGCCGTTTCTCGCCGCCGGGGAGCGTGATCTGAGCCTGCATCGGCTCCAACAGGTTCAGCTCCTTCAGCTTCTTGCAGAAGGCCTGCGTGCGCACGAACTGCGCCTGGTAGTCGCCCAGAAACTTAAGCATGGTTTGCAGGTACGGGGTCTGGTTTCCCTGCTCGTCGAACAGTCGCTGGCCCCGTCCCTCGCGATTGCAGCCCGACCAGTCTTCGTCGATGCACAGCGTGAATTGGTTGGGTTCTTGGCCTTGGGCGAACACGAACGGGTAGCGGCGCACAAAGGCGGGGATGTAGTCGGCCTTCCAGGCTTTGTTCTCGTCGAGGTACAGATTCTGGGAGTCTGCGACGCCCAGCACAACCACGGGAGCGACGGCTTCCTCATTGCCCGCAAAAACGATGGTGTACTCGCGCGCCGCAAACGGGATCTCGATGGCCGTCAGCGGAACCGAGTTCACCTTGGCGGCAAAGCCGAAGTCAACTCGCTCGATGCACAAATCGCGGTGAAGTTGCGAGGACACCGGGACAACCTTGTCGTAAAACAGCATCTGCGTCATAGTGAAAAATCGCCTTTTCCCTCTGGGGGAACTTGAGAAAGGAACTCGCCGCCGCCCGCGGCACCCTTCAGAGGCCCAACGGGCCATTGTCAAGTGCCGGCCATCGTCCTCCGAGAGACGGAGCGGCGATACCGCCGAAGAATCGTTCCTCGCGGTTGCGATGAGCATCTACGGCGGGGCCGTTTTTGTCAAGACCGCTAGCAAACAATCGCCCGCTTCTCCGGCGGTAACGGTTGCACCGTGGGTCTCGCATCGGGTCCGGCCGGCGATCAACTGCGTGTAGAGCGTGGCTCGCCGCAACCGCGGGACGCGTTTTCGATGGCGGAATTCGCTACTCCCGGCGACTACCACCGCGGCCGTGTTTCGGCTACGATTTGGCGAACGGCGGAAGCTAAGGCGACGGGAAGAAAACCACTTACCCGTAGCCTCTGGGTAAATGGGGAAAACCCTGCCGGCCGCTCGCCGTGCCGTCAACCGGCCTTTAACGATGACCCGATCTTGGGGCGCAAACAAGGAGTTCACCAAAATGCGGCTTATTTCTGTCACCCGAGTTTTGACGTTGTGCCTGGGGGCACTGGTGTTCTCTGCCGCGACGGTCGCGGCCGCCGATTGGCCGCAGTTTCGCGGGCCCGGCGGGCGCGGGCAGTCGAGCGAGACGGGATTGCCGGCGCAGTGGAATGCGGAGACGAATATCGTCTGGAAAGCAAACCTGCCGGGGCCGGGAGCTTCCAGCGCCGTGACGTTCGGCGACAGAATCTTCTTGACGTGCTACAGCGGCTACGGCATGGAGGAAGACCGCGACGCGGGCGTGTTCGTGCTGGCGGCCAGGCCTGAGTTCGAACTGCTGGCGCATAACACGATCGAAACCGACACCAGCATCTTCAACGCTTCGCCGGCCGTCGCGGGCGGGCGATTGCTGTTGCGCAGCGACCGCGCCTTGTACTGCATCGGCAAGTGACTTCTGTTCCGGTTGGGAGTCTTCGCGATGCCGTCACCGTTTCCCGGCATGGATCCATATTTGGAGGAACCGGCGGGTTGGCCGAACCTGCATGGACGCTGATCGAAGAGGAACTCCGAGAGGCGTTTATCGAGGTGATCGACGCTTCCTTGCACGAGGTTGTGACGGTGATCGAGGTTTTCAGCCCGACAAACAAAGCGCCTAGCGCCAGGGGCCAGCAGAGCTATCGGCGGAAGCGAGCCGAAGTGCTCGCGTCGCAGAGCCATTGGGTCGAGGTCGATTTGCTCCGCGAAGGCGAACGCCTGGTGGCGGCGGAGTTGCTGCCTTACGGCGACTATCACTGGAAGACACAAGCAGAAACGGGTTCCCGCCGCTCTCTCCCATGATTCTGCCATCCCCGATTCTGTCACTCTCGGCCGCGAGTCTCGGACGCCGCAAACTGAACTTGCGGAAATCCGACCAGACGCGTGACGTCGTAGACATCGATGACGTGTCCCAGCGGCACGTCCGAATCCGGGTGCAGGATCACCGGCGCGTCGGCTTTCACGCGGGCGATCGCGGCCAGCGTGTCCCGCACCTCGGCCAGGTTGGCCAGCGATTGGCCGTTGACCTGCCAGGCGGGTTGGTCGCCGCGCCAAAGCATGCGAACCACAACTTCGTCGAAATCCTCCTCTGGCGGCGGTGTCTCCTGAGGGCTGCTTGCGCCGCTGCGGTGCGGCGCCGAGACGTTGCTGGGCAAGAGGTGCTCGACGGCGTGAAAACTGGCCGTCAGCAAGAAGAACACGAGCAACAGGAAGACGACGTCGATCAAGGGCGTCATCGGGATATCCTGTCCCGTGCGTTTCCGAGAGTAACTGGACGGGGCAAGCATCAGCGCGCGTCCTCCGGACGGTAGACGGCGAAAGCGACGTTCCAGATCCCCGCGCGGGCGCAAGCCAGCAAAATCGGTTCCACGTGCCGATACGCCACCGTGCGATCGCTGCGAATCCGCACTTCCAGGTCCGCGCCCGTTGCCGCCAGCTTGACCTGCAGCCGCTGCGCCAACTCCGCGGCGGCCAGGGGTTTGCCCGCCAGGGATAGCTGACCGTCGGCCCGGACGTTGATCGTGACGCGCGGGTTCGTCGCGTCGCCCTCTTTTTCGCCGCTGGCGGCCAGCGGCAACGGCAGCGGCAGCTGCGATTCCTGCTTGGACAGGTGGCTGGACACCAAGAAAAAAATGATCAACTGGAACACCACGTCGATCATCGGCGTCATGTTGATGCACAGCGGACTGCCTCGCACATGGGCTGGAACTCGCATCACCGGCCTCCTTCCAGGGGCGGGGGCGCCGGCGGCGCGGCACTCGGCGCCTGGCTCCGCAGGCGGCGCCGTTTCAGCGGCGCCATGGCGTGCTGGGCCAGATAGGCGGCCTCCGCGATCAACTGGTCGATGCGGTTGCGGAAGATGGCAAACACGCCCAGCGACGGGATGGCGACGATCAGCCCGGCCACCGTGCTGACCAAGGCGTGGTAGATCCCGCCCGCCAACTCGCCTGCCCCGGCCGCACCTTGCGTCGAGGCGACTTCATAAAACGCCATGCTCAGGCCCACCACGGTGCCCAACAGGCCGACCATCGGCGCGAGGTTGCCGATCACCGACAAGTATTCGACGCGCCGAAAGAGCCGCGCGGACTGCTCGGCCATCGCGTCCTCCATCGCCTTCTCGACGGCCGTCCAGCCCGTGTCCAATTCGGCCAACCCGTTCAGCAGGACGAACGACAGCAGGCAGGGTTGCTCGCGGCAGGCTCGATCCGCCTCGACGACGCGCCCGGCCAGCAACAGTTCCCGAACCTGGTCGGCAAATCCCTCCGGCATCAACTCGCCGCGGCGGATCGTCAGCAGGTGCTCGAAGCCCAGGTACGCGGCGGTAAGAGACAGGGCCAGCAGCAGCAGCATGATCGAGATGCCGATCGGTCCGCCGGAGAAGACGATGCTGAACAAGCCCTGCGGCGCGTGGCCGCCGGCGGATTCAGCGACGGCCAGGTCCGGTTCCGCGGCCCATGCCGCAGAACACACGAGACAAACGGTAACAAGCGAGGTCGCCCAGGTCAGCAGGTTTCTTCGGCGGAACAAACTTCAGTTCCTTTCGCTTCACGTTCCGAATCACGGGTCGGAAGAACTGGCAGAAAATGGGTTGACAGAAAAATGCACGCCAGGAAGGAGACGCCTGTTTGGAAATCTTTGCCATTTTTCACGTGCGAAGGTACTAGGCGACCTCCTGGACTACGCCAGGAAGTCGAGGCCATC
>CAZAQY010000246.1:0-12184 GCA_964486845.1 uncultured Pirellulaceae bacterium | reverse complement strand
TTGGCCTCTGTTTGTGAACAAGCGGCCAATGGTAGGCTGTCCTAAAGTGCAAAGAAGAACGGCCGGCCCTTGTTCCTGTCGATGAACGCCAGCGCGCACTCGGTGCAGACGTCCGCGATGTAGCCCCGCGTGCGGACCAGGCGGCCTCGGCTGTCCTCCAGCGGCGGGTCGAAGTACTCGCCCCAGTGCCCGGCGGTGTGCCCAAAATACTCGTCGAAACCGCGGCCCACGGGGTGGTAGGGGTACTGGCTGCCGTTGTGCCACTTCCCGAATGCGCCCGTCGCGTAACCGGCGGCTTGGAACGCGTCCGCGATCGTTCTTTCATCGAGGTCCAGCCGCTCCTGGCCCGTGGACACGCCGCGCACTGAGCCGCGCGGATGGTAACGCCCCGTGAGGAACTCCGCCCGCGTGGGCGAACACACGGGGCAAACGAAGAACCGCTCCAGCGACACCCCGCTCTGGGCAATCGCGTCAATGTTCGGCGTGGCGACCAGCGTGTTGCCGGAGTGGCTGTAGTCGCCCCAGCCGGCGTCGTCGGCCAGGAAGACGACCACGTTGGGACGCTCCGCGGCGCCGAGGTGTCCCAGGGCAAAAAGGCCGAAACCAATCGCAATCAGGAAAAATTTCATAACAGGGCTTCCTCTGTCAGACGAAGCGCCACACCGCTTCGCGGGCCAACTTGCCGTCGCCGTTATTTTGGAACTTCCGAAAACGTTTGCCAAGACTGGCTCAACCGTTCAGGTCCGCTGTGGATTCGAGGAAGCCGGCGTGAAGACGTTTCTGTGGCCAAGCGACTGCGGGCGGACGCGGTGTTTCACGACAAAGCGGATCCCATGCGCCGTGCGCGAATCCGGTTCTATCTGATTGAAGTTGCTAAAATACCACCCGTTCGACGGTAATTTGGCATGAGACGACACTTGCGTGTAAAGAGGCAAAGAGTATACTAGTTTCCGTATTCTGCATCACATGGGTAGTTGGGGAGATTTGAAGGGCGGTGGTTCTCCTCAACATTGGCCGGTGATGACAATCGCCTCCCCGACGAGGGGTTACGATTGGTTGGGCAGCAACCTGAACCTTCCAGTGTTTGCGCCGGACCCCGGCCGTCGGACAAGCGGGAATTCGGCGTGTCCCCACCGGCGGGTCAAATAGTTTCGAGTTTTCGCGGAGCGGAGATGGCATTTGCGCGAGATGAGCGGCCGCATTCTCCTCGTTGTGTGCGTATGGGAACATCGAGGATCGGTTGAAGTTCGCTTGATTAGTGTGAGGACAGGACGTGAGCACACGGATGCCGTTCGCCGAGCAATCATGGGCGAGCTTCGTCGCTCTGCTGAATCACCGCGCCCGCGAGCAGCCGATGCAGCGGGCTTTAGGGTTCCTGGCGGATTGCGACACGGGCGTCGCCTGGGGGACGTTCCGGCAACTGGATGAGCGGGCTCGCGGCATCGCGGCGCGGCTGCAGGCATCGGATTGTCCGGGACAGACGGCGTTGTTGTTGTACGAACCGGGGCCGGAGTTCGTTGCGGCCTTTCTGGGGTGTCTGTACGCCGGGGTGATCGCGGTGCCGGTCTGCTTGCCGCGCCCTCGCCGGCCGCTGACCCGTCTGGCCGGGATTGCCGCCGACGCGGGCGTCAAGTTGGCGCTGACCACTGGCGAACTCCTGCCAAACCTGAGCCTGCAGTTCCGTGGAGATCGCGTGCTGGATGCGGTCCCCCGGCTGGCGACCGACACGGTTGATCCCGCCTGTGCAGGGCAATGGCAGCCTCCGCCCTTGACGCCAAGGTCCGTCGCCTGCCTGCAGTATACGTCTGGCTCGACCGCGAATCCGAAAGGCGTCGTGCTGACCCACGGCAATCTGCTGTCCAATTCACGGCTGATCTACGACGCGTTCCAGCATGGTCCGGACTCGATGGGAGTCATCTGGCTGCCTCCGTACCACGACATGGGGCTGATCGGTGGCATCTTGCAGCCGTTGTACGGCGGCTTCCCGACGGTGCTGATGTCGCCGGCGCGTGTCGTGCAGCAACCGTTGCGGTGGCTGGAAGCGATCTCCTCGTTTCGGGCGACGACCAGCGGTGGTCCGAACTTCATCTACGAGGCCTGCGTCGACCGTCTTCGGGCGGAGGACTGCCAGGCGTTGGACCTCTCGTCGTGGCGGGTCGCATTCAACGGCGCCGAGCCGATTCGCGCGGAGACGCTGGATCGGTTTGCGGAGAAGTTTGCGCCGTTCGGGTTCCGGCGCGAAGCGTTCTTCCCGTGCTATGGTCTGGCAGAGGCGACGCTGTTCGTTTCTGGCGGGCCCAAGGCGTCTGGCACCGTGGAACAACTGGTGAGCAAGGCCAGCTTGGCCTGCCGTCGCGTGGCTGCTCCGCAAAGCTCGGCCGATCGCGTGCGAGTGGTCGGCTGTGGATGCCCCGCGGCGGATCAGCTTCTGGCGATCGTCGACGGGGAGACTCTGGTTCGGTGTGCGGAAGGACAGATCGGCGAGATCTGGGTCTCTGGTCCGGGGGTGGCTCAAGGCTATTGGCGCCATCCGCAGGAGACGGAGGAGACATTCCACGCCCGCTTGAGTCAGGACGGCGGGGAGCGGTACTTGCGCACCGGGGACCTGGGCTTCGTCCGGGACGGGCAGCTTTTCGTGACCGGCCGTCTCAAGGACCTGCTGATCATCGACGGCCGGAACTACTATCCGCAGGACATCGAGCGGACGGTCGAGGCGTGCCATCGAGCGCTTCGCGCGCACCGCGGTGCGGCATTCGCCGTCGACGAACACGGCGAGCAACTCGTCGTGGTGCACGAGGTCGAGCGTAACGGACGCGGGGTGGCGCTGGCCGAGGTTCTGTCGGCCATTCAACAGGCCGTCTCTGAGGAGCACGAATTGCCTCTGCACGCCGTGGTGCTGGTCGGCGTAGGCGGCGTGCCCAAGACGCCCAGCGGGAAGACGCAACGGCTTCATTGCCGGGATCTCTTCCTCCGCGGCGAACTGCCGGTCTTGGCTGCGTACCGTGACGAACGGTCCGCGCCGTTGTGTCGTCCCGCCGCATACGACGGAGAGACGCGCGCGACCGAAGAGGGAAACGGCGGTTCCGCCGCTCCTTGCAAGCCAAACCCGGCCCGCGGTGACTCGACCGAAATGGTCCGCAATTGGCTCTCCGCCCAAATCGCCCGTCGACTCAAGTGCGGCACCGCGGACATCGACATCCGCCAGCCGTTGGCCAGCTACGGACTCAAGTCCCGCGACACACTGGAAATCACGGCGGAATTGGAGCAGTGGCTCGGACGGCGGTTGTCGCCGATCCTCCTCTACCACTATCCCACCATTGAATCCCTGGCCGATCATTTGGCGGGTGACGGCGAGTCCGAGGTGACCCCGGCGAGCCTTGGCGGCGGGCGGGCTCTCGCGTCGGAACCGATTGCCATCGTGGGACTCGGCTGTCGGTTGCCCGGAGCCTCCAATCCCGATGCTTTCTGGCGACTGTTGTGCGAAGGCCGGGACGCGATCTCCGCCGTGCCCGCCGACCGCTGGGATGCCGACGCGGTCGATCGTCTGGTATGTTCGGCGGACACCGGCGACACTCGCGGCAGCGTGCGCTGGGGCGGTTGGTTGCCGGAAATCGACCGCTTCGATCCCGGATTCTTCGGCATTTCTCCGCGCGAGGCCACATTCATTGACCCTCAGCAAAGGCTGCTGCTGGAGGTCGCCTGGGAGTCGCTCGCCGACGCGGGCTTGCCAGCCGACCGCGTGCGCGGCTCGCGGGCCGGCGTGTTCGTCGGCCTTTCCACCAACGATTATCGCCGCCAGTTCATGTCCCGCACCTCGGAACTCGATCCCTACTGGGCCACGGGGAATGCCGGCAGCATCGCGGCGAACCGGATCTCCTACTTCTTCGACTTCCGCGGGCCGAGCGTGGCGGTGGACACGGCCTGTTCTTCGTCGCTGGTGGCGGTCCTCTGGGCCTGCCAGGGCCTGCGTGCGGGCGAATGTGACCTCGCCCTCGCCGGCGGCGTGAATGTGATTCTCTCGCCCGACATCTCGTTCAGTTTTCTCAAAGCGGGGGGCTTGGCGCCCGATGGCCGCTGCCGGGCGTTCGACGCTCACGCCAAGGGCATCGTCCGCAGCGAAGGAGCCGGCTTGGTCGTCCTCAAGCGACTGTCTTCAGCCCTGGCGGAGGGCGACCGAATCTACGCGGTCATTCGTGGCGGCGCAATGAATCAAGACGGCCGCAGCAACGGCATCACGGCCCCCAACCAGGCCGCGCAGGAGCAAGTGCTGCGCGACGCCTGGAATCAGGCGGGGATCTCACCGGGTGAAGCCCAGTACATCGAGACCCACGGGGCCGGCACGCTCTTGGGCGATGTGATCGAGGCACAGGCGCTGCGTCCCGTGTTGGCGACCGGGCGGCCTCCCGACCGGCGCTGTGCGATCGGTTCGGTGAAGACCAACATCGGGCATTGCGAATCGGCGGCCGGCGTCGCCGGACTCATCAAGGTCGCCTTGGCCATCCAGCACGGACAGATTCCGCCCAACCTGCACTTCACCGCACCCAATCCTCATATCCCCTTCGACGAGATGCCGTTCTTCGTGCCCTGCGAACGGATGCCGTGGCCCGGACAAGGGGGCCGGCGATTGGCGGGGGTCAGCTCGTTCGGCTTCGGCGGCACCAACGCCCACCTGGTTGTCGAGTCGCCTCCGTTGGCCGTCCAAGCGAATGAGCGGGACGAGGCCCCGGTCCCTCCCGTGCACCTGTTGCCGCTCTCCGCCGCCTCGCGTCCTGCACTGGCGGAGGTGGCGGCGAGGTGGGAAGACCACCTCCAGCAGACGCCTGCGCCCACTGCGGAAGACCTGGCCGACTGGTGCTATCACGCGGCCGTCCGCCGGACTCACCTGGACCACCGCGCTGCGCTCCACTTCCGCGCGGTGGAAGATCTAGCGCAACAGTTGGCCGCGCTCCGCGCCGGCGCAGGTCACGCGCACCTCGCGGTGGGCAGGCTGGTCTCCGGTCGCGCACCGCGGATTGCTTTCGTTTTCTCCGGGCACGGCGGCCAATGGCTGGGCATGCACCGTCCGCTGTGCGACGGATTCCCCGCCTTTCGTGCGAAGCTGCAGGAGTGTGACGCGCTGCTGCAAGCCCACGCCGATTGGTCCTTGTTGACGGAGTTGGACGCCGGCCAATCCGAATCGCGGATCGAACACGGCGACGTGGAGATCTCCCAGACGTGTCTGTTTGCCTTCCAGGTGGCGTTGGCAGATGCCTGGCGCGGTTGGGGCATTGAACCGGCCGCCGTCGTCGGGCATAGCATGGGGGAAGTCGCCGCAGCGCATGCGGCCGGAGCGATCACGCTGCCGGATGCCGTCCGCATCATCGTCCAGCGGAGTCGCGTGTTGCAGCAAGCACTCCAAAAATTCTCGGACGGAGGCGCCATGGCCGCCCTGCGAGTGTCCGCCGAACAAGCGGCGGAACTGATTCGCGGCTGTGAGGATCGCGTATGGATTGCCGTGCACAACAGCCCCAGTTACACGGTCCTGTCGGGAGATCGCGAGGTGCTGGAAGGACTCCTCGCCAGGCTCCGCAAGCAGAAGATCGGCGGCCGCCTGATGAACGTTCCCGGCGCCGCGCACACGCCTCGCCTGGAGCAGACGGGGCGACAACTGCAGGCGGCCTTGGAGGGCATCCAACCGCAGGCGGCTCGCATCCCGTTCTACTCGACGATCACGGGCGAGTTGATCGACGGGCGACAATTGGACGCCGCGTATTGGGGAAACACGGTGTGCCGTCCCGTCCAGTTCGCGCCGGCGATCGACCGGCTGAGCCACGACGGTTTCCGGGCTTTCGTGGAGTTGGGACCGCACCCGCTACTGACTGCGGCCGTCACGCAATGCGTCGAACACTGCGGGGAGAAAGCCGTTGTCCTGCCCTCGTTGCGGCGGGACGATTGCGATCGGGAAGCGATGGTGGCCGCTGTCGGTGCGCTGTTCGCCCACGGGGTGCGCATCGACTGGCAACGGCTGAACCCCAACCGCCGGCGCTGGGTCTCGCTGCCGGCGTACCCTTGGCAGCGCCAGCGGTGCTGGATCGAACCGGCGTTCCCGGCGCCGAGTGTCCGGTTGGCAGACGCGGCGACGGCGAAGGACGCCGAGCAGCCGTCTGGTCATCTTTTGCTGGGTCCCAAGATCGAGTTGGCGGTCCAGACGCAGGTCCATTATTGGGAAACCCGGCTCTGTCCTGCCCGGCATCCCATTCTGCTCGACTATCAGCTTGATGGTCGTGTCGTCCTGCCGGTGGCAGCCTACGCCGAAGCTGCGGTCGCGGCGGCCCGGTCCGTTTTTCATCGGGGCGGATTCGTCCTCGATCACATGGAATTCTCTCGCGCTTTGGTCCTGCCGCCGGAAGGCGAAATCCTTTTGCAAGTCGTCCTCGAAGCCGAGGGTCCCGACCATGCCGCGTTCCGTTTCTTCAGCCGCACGCCGGCACAGCCGGACGGAGAGACGTGGCGCCTGCACGTCTCGGGCCGCGTTCGATCGGTGCTGGAAGACGTCGCGGACCGCCGCCCTTGCCCGCTCGAACAGATCCGTCAGGCCTGTCAGGTTCAGGTCCTGCCGGCCCCGGATCGAACGTACCAGCGTCACGTCCAGTCGTGCGCTCCAGCCATCCGACATGTCGCACGGCTTTGGTCTGGGGAGCATGAAGCCCTGGGCCAAATCCGCTTCGTCCCCGCCGCCGACGGGAAAGACGGGGACGCGGCTTTTCGGACCCCGCTGATCGACGCCTGCTGCTCCGTCATGGCAGCCGTTCGCCGTGCGGATTTCCTCGCAGAGGGGACGCGTTTCGGTGTTGCCGGTCTCGGTGACTTGCGCTGGTACGCGGACCTGCCTTCCGACGCATACCTGTGGTCCCACGCCACCCTCCAGGCGCACACGTCGAACGGCTCGGAATTGCTCCACGGGTCTGTGCGGGTCTGGGACGAGTCCGAACGGTTGATTCTAGAAGCCGGGGATGTCTGCCTGCGGCGGTTCGCCGTGTCGCAGCCGCGCATCCCGCGTCCGGCGTCCGTCCCGAACGCGTCCCCGAGTCCCGAACCTCCGGCGACATCCGTCGTTCCGGATCTCCTCCAAAGCCTGTACGCCGCCCCTGTTCAGCAGCGCGCCGCCCGACTCCAGGCTTACCTTCGCGGTCAACTGGCCCACACGCTGGACTTGCCGGAGACCAGGATCGACGTCGAGCAGCCTCTGACGAACCTGGGGATCGACTCCCTGATGGCCATGGAAATCAAGAGTCGCGTCGAAGGCGAGTTGGGAGTGGATATCCCCATCGTGCATCTGCTGGAGGGGCCAACCATCTCCAAGCTGGCGGACCAACTACTGCCGCAACTCGCCCAGCGTCCGGCTGGTCCACCCAATCCAGAACCGACGGAGACGCCCGATCAAACCGAAGACGTCATGGGCGAAGAAGCGACGCAACTGCTGCAACAACTCGATGGACTCCCCGATGACAAGGTCGATGCCCTGATGCATCGCATGCTGGCTCATGAAGGAAGGGACCAATGAGCACGACTTGCGCGGTGCTTCCTCAAACGCCGGAGGAGAAGCGCGAGCTTGTCCGCCGATTGCTGGAGGAGCGGGTCGCCCGCTCCCATGCCGAGTGCCCGCTCTCGCACGGGCAGCGGGCGTTGTGGTTTCTGCACCAATGGAACCCGGACAGCGCGGCCTATAACCTCCCTTTCGCCGTTCGGGTGCGGACGGCAATCGACCTTCCAGCTCTCCACCGGGCTTTACAGCTCGTCACCGACCGCCATCCGGCACTCCGCACCACCTTCCCCGAACGTGCAGGTCAACCGGTTCAGGTGATCCAGCGGGCGTGGCCGGTCGCCGTGACCACGATCGACGCCCGCCAGTGGTCCGAGGAACGGCTCTACGAGGAGGTCTCCGCGGCGGCCTATCGCCCTGTCGATCTGGCTCAGGGGCCGTTGTTCCGAGGCACGATTTTCACCCGCGCGGAAGAGGATCATGTCCTGCTGTTTGTCGCCCATCATATCATCGCGGATTTCTGGTCGCTCGTCGTCCTGATGTCCGACATCCGCCAGGTTTATCGCCCCGGCGGGACCGGCGGCGGCCCCCCTCTCGCGCCGCTGCGCGTGCAATATGCCGACTTCGTCCGCTGGCAGGAAGAACTGCTCAGCGGGACGGCGGGACAACAGCAGTGGGATTATTGGCGCGAGCAATTGGCCGGCGAACTGCCGCTGCTCAATTTGCCTACCGACCGACCTTATCCGGAGACCCAAACGGATCGGGGCGGGGCCGTCAACTTCCAGATCGAGGACGCTCTGGCCGATGGTGTTAACGACCTGGCTCGGGCCCAAGGGGCCACGCCGTTCATGGTCCTGCTGGCCGCCTACCAGGTGCTCCTGCACCGTTATACGCGGCAGGACGATATCCTGGTAGGATCGCCCGTGGCGTCTCGCCAAAAGCCGGGTTTTGACAAGCTAGTCGGTTACCTGACCAACATGGTCGTGTTCCGCAGTGACTTGGCCGGGAATCCGGCATTCACGCAGATCCTCCGACAGGTCCGGAAAACGGTGCTCGACGGTCTGCAGCACCAGGATTATCCGTTTTCCCTCCTGGTGGAACGTCTCCAGCCGATTCGCGACCCGAGTCGGCCACCGATCTATCAGGCGGCGTTCCTGATGGAAAAGTCCCATCGTGCCCAGGAGCAGGGAGCCGCAGCCGTGATGATGGGCCAGGCAAACGCCCGTCTGGAACTTGGCGGATTCACGATGGAGCCCTTCGGGTTGCGCGCCGCAGCAACCCCCTTCGAACTCAGCTTGATCATCGAGCAAGCCGGTCCCCACCTCGCGGGCTGCATGCAATACAACGCCGACCTGTTCGAGCCGACCACGATCGAACGGCTTGCCGCAAGTTACCGGCAAGTACTTGCGGCCGTCGTGGCCGATCCTCGCCAGCCCATCGGCCAGATCCCGATCTTGCCGGATAGGGAACGAACTCGGCTGCTCGCCGACTGGAACGTAACGAAGGCGACCTACCCACACGACGTCTGCTGCCACGAATTGCTGGAAACCCAGGCCCGGCAAATGCCCAGCGCCACCGCGGTGGTATGCGCCGACCAGCACCTCACCTACGGCGAACTCAGCCAGCGGTCGAATCAGTTGGCCCACCATCTCCGCCGCCTGGGCGTCGGCCCCGATACGCCGGTGGGCATCTGCGCCGAACGCAGCCTCGACATGGTGGTGGGATTGCTCGGCATCCTCAAGGCGGGCGGCGCGTATCTGCCCCTCGACCCGGCTTTCCCTCGAGAGCGCCTGGCGTTCATGCTGGAAGACAGCCGCGCCGCTCTGCTGTTGACCCAACAGCGGCTGGTCGCGGACCTGCCGCCGTATCCCGGCCCCGTCGTCTGCCTGGACAGCGACTGGGAACAGATCGCCCAGCAACCCGCCAACGCACCGCCCCCGGCGGCCAAGCCCGAAAACCTTGCCTATCTCATCTACACCTCCGGTTCGACGGGCCATCCCAAGGGAGTTCAAATCCCCCATCGCGCGCTGGTCAATTTCCTCTGCTCCGTGGCTCGTGAACCCGGCCTGGACCGCTCCGACGTCCTACTCAGCGTGACCACGCTGTCGTTCGACATTTTCGCGTTGGAGCTGTACCTGCCGCTTCTGGCGGGAGCACGCGTCGTGCTGGCGGACCGAGCCACTGCCGCCGACCCCGTTCGCCTGCAGGAGTTGCTCGTCCAGAGCCACGCCACGGTCATGCAGGCAACGCCGGCCACCTGGCGCATGCTGCTCCAGGCGAGTTGGCCGGGCACCCCCGGACTGAAGATTTTGGTGGGAGGCGAAGCCCTTGGCGCCGAACTCGCTGACCAGTTGCTGGCTCGTGGCCGTTGCCTCTGGAACCTCTACGGACCCACCGAAACCACCGTCTGGTCGACCGCCTGTCAGATCGAACGCGGGCACGACAAGATCACGATCGGCCGGCCGCTGGCCAACACCCAGGTGT
The DNA here is from genome assembly GCA_964486845.1 of uncultured Pirellulaceae bacterium. Lineage (GTDB taxonomy): Bacteria > Planctomycetota > Planctomycetia > Pirellulales > Pirellulaceae > Anammoximicrobium. The sequence goes on along the minus strand of CAZAQY010000246.1, from coordinate 2,178 downwards.
ACCTGCTCGACGAACATCTGGAGCTGGTGCCCGTCGGTGTGCCGGGCGAACTGTACATTGGAGGAGCCGGGGTCGCGCGCGGTTATCTCCGTCGCCCCGGCCTGACGGCCGAACGCTTCCTGCCCGATCCCTTCCGTCCCGAACCGGGAGCCCGAATGTACCGGACCGGCGATCTGGCACGCTGGCTGCCCGATGGTCAGATCGAGTGCCTGGGACGCATGGACCATCAGGTCAAGGTGCGCGGCTTTCGCATCGAACTGGGCGAGATCGAAACGGCGCTGGCCGCGCATCCGGCCATCCGGCAAGCCGTCGTGGTCGCTCGCCCCGATCAAACGCGACAGAATCGCTTGATTGCTTACGTGGTCACCGAGGCCGCGCAGCCGGTTTCTGCGGATGCGCTCCGCAACCACCTTCGAGACCGTCTGCCGGAGTACATGCTGCCCGCGGCCTTCGTCACGCTGGACGCGCTGCCGCTGACCCCCAATGGCAAAATCGACCGCCAGTCGCTGCCGGCTCCCGATACGTCGCGCCACGACTTGGATACCGCCGGCTACGTCGCCCCACGCACGCCCACCGAGGAACTCCTCGCGGCGGTCTGGTCGGAGGTGCTCGAGGTCGAGCGGGCCGGGATCCACGACAACTTCTTTGACCTCGGCGGGCACTCGCTGCTGGCGGCCCAAATCGTGTCGCGCGTCCGCGAGCAATTCGGCGTGGATCTGCCGCTGCGGAAGTTGTTCGAGGAACCCACGATCGCCAACTTCGCGAGACTCATCGAACACCGCGATCGGCCGCAAGAGAACGCCATTGCCACCATCGAACCTGTTGATCGCCGCGGCGAACTGCCACTGTCTTTCGGGCAAGAACGTCTTTGGTTCCTGGATCATCTCAGCCCGCACAGCCCGCTGTACAACATCCCGGCTGCAGTCCGTGTCAGTGGACGTTTGGATGTCCCCATCTTACGCGCGAGCTTGAACGAAATCGTCCAACGGCACGAGGCCCTACGAGCCTGCTTTGAAACCGTCGGGGGAAGACCCCTTCAGCGGATCGTTCCCGCGTTGGACCTCGATCTCCCAGTTACCGACTTGACCGGCCTCTCGAAAACGGCACAGGCGGCGCGAGTCGAGACTCTGGCAAGCGACGAGGCGCAGCGCCCGTTTTCGCTTGCCAGTCCTCCCTTGTTTCGCACCTCGATCCTCCGCTTGAGCGAAACCCAGCACGTCTTCCTGCTCACGATGCACCATATTGTCTCCGACGGCTGGTCGATGGGCGTCTTCCTGCGGGAACTGGCCACGCTGTACGAGGCATTCTCACAGGGTCGGCCTTCTCCTCTTCCCCCACTCGCCCTCCAATATCCTGACTATGCCGCATGGCAACGACAGCATCTTGCGGGAGAACTTCTCCGCCCGCAGGTCGAGTATTGGCGGAACCATTTGGCGGACGCACCCGCGGCCCTGGATTTCCTCACGGACCGGCCCCGCCCAGCGGTCCAGACTTACGAAGGAGCCCTGCAAAGCGTTGAGTTGTCCCAGGAGTTGACCGCTGCCCTGCGGCAGTTGAGCCGTCGCCAGGGTTGCACGTTGTTCATGACCTTGCTGGCCGGATTCCAAACGCTGCTGGCCCGCTATGCCCGGCAGGAACAAGTTTGCGTGGGCACCCCCGTCGCTGGCCGCAACCGCTCGGAACTCGAAGGTCTGATCGGCCTGTTCCTCAATACGGTCGTGCTCCGGGGAGATCTAACCGGTAATCCAACGTTCGTAGAACTCCTGGCCCGCACACGTGAAGCGACCCTCGGTGCCTACGCCCACCAGGATGTGCCCTTCGAGCGCCTCGTGGACGAACTGCAGCCGGAGCGAGAGCTGAGCCGCAGCCCGCTGTTTCAGACCATGTTCGTCTTGCAGAACGCACCGATGCCAAGAGTTGAATTGGCTGGGCTGTCCTTCGAACCGCTGCAAGTGCACAGCGCCACGTCCAAATTCGACATGACCCTGATGCTGGAAGAAACGGACTCCAGCATCCGTGGATCACTCGAGTACAACACGGATCTGTTCGATCGCTCGACCATCCAACGCCTGGTGACCCACTATCAACTCCTGCTCACTTCCCTCGTATCTTCCCCCGACAGTACGGTGTGGACGGCGGACCTGCTGGGTTCCGAACGCGAGCAGGTGGTTCAGGCGT
>CAZAQY010000245.1:0-12198 GCA_964486845.1 uncultured Pirellulaceae bacterium | reverse complement strand
CGGAGGCGGGCCGGCCGTCGGACGGGTTGCGCTGGGTGAAGCCGCCGGCGCCGGTGTTCGCCGCGCGGATTTCGAGCACCGCCTGGTCCCCCAGGCTGATTCGGCCGGGTCCGTCCAGGGAGATCTGGACAGCCGGTCGGCGCACCTGAACGCGTGCCGCCGCCGCCGCCTCTGAGCCGTTGCGATCCGTCGCAAAGAAGTGGACGTGCAGCGACTGGGTGTTGCGAGCCAGGTCGCGAAGCGTGATGTCGCGCGATTCGCCGGGCGCCAGGTCCCCGACGGGGAAGCGTTTGGTGGACAGCCGGTTGCCGCCGGACAGAATCTGCGGTTCCACGACCACTTGTTCGGCGACGCTCTCGCCCGTATTTCGAATGACGAGCCGGTAGCGCACCTGGCTTCCCAGGTCCACGGCCTGGGGCGCTTGGCAAGCGAGTGTCAGCCGGGGGCAGCCGGCACCAGTCGTGCCGGGGGCGGCGGTGGAGGAATCGCCGTCGCTTTTGACCGCCGCGCGGCCCAGGAATCGCACGCTCGGCCAAATCGGCGCGGGAACCGGCAAAGAGGGTTGCAGCGCCGGGGCGGCGGGCAAGGGGCGAGGGGCGAACACCTCGCGCTCCTGGGGCGGCGGAGTCGCCAGCCGCGAAACAGGCTGGTCGCCGATCCGTCGCAGGCTCCGCAGCACCGAATGAAACTTGACCTTGGCCGCATCCCCCTGCGGTGCATCTTCCTCCGGCGCTTCGCCGTCGCCCGCCGGTTCCGGGCCCTGCCACCGCTGGAAGTCGTCGGTCCAGCCCCCGACGTGCTGCAGTACTGACGAGGCCATTACCCCTATGCTCGACAACGCGAGCAAAATCGACAACATCGTCACGGACATGCTTCGGAACTCCCCCGCTGTCATCCATTCCTCGGCCCGCTGCCCGACCTCCCGTCGTCGGCCGTTTTTTAGTTCGACTGGCGGGCGGGAAATCCGGAAGGAAAAAATATGCGTGTTGCGTAAGGGATTCGAGAAGCGGCGCGCACACATTGGAGACAGCGGTCCTAGCGAATGATGCGGCTGGTTATGGCGTGTCGGTTGTGAACGATGCGCCGAAGTTGCTTCACGCGGCCTGCAGTTGCGCGGATCCGTGCAAGGCGGTGTCAAGTCGCTCCGAACCAGTGCAACAGTTCCAGCGGACGTTCGATCACCGCTTGCGCGCCGCCGGAGAGCAGTTCCGACCGAGGGCGAAATCCCCACAGAGCCCCTACGGGAAACATGCCGGCGGCCAGCGCGGTTTGCATGTCCACGGCCGTGTCGCCCAGGTACAGAAAGCGTTCCGGAGCCCAATCCATGACGGCGGCGATCTCCAGCGCGCCCGCCGGATCCGGCTTGCGAGGCGTTCCGTCCCGCTGACCCAGCACCGCCTCGAACGGAAACTGCGGCAAGTACTCACGGACACAGGACTTGGTGAACACGTCGGGCTTGTTGGACAGCACGGCCATTCGCACGTTCCGCGTCACCAGCGCGGACAGCAGGTCCTCGATCCCGTCATAGGGGCGAGTCCGGACGTTCCAGCACTCCGCGTACGCCTGGCGGAATTCCGCGGCGCAGGCAGCCAGCACGTCATCGCTGCAGGCCTCGGCAGGCAGCGAGCGCTCAAACAGCACGCGCACCCCCTCGCCGACAAAATATCGATAGGAATCCGGCGGGTGTGGGGCAAAGCCGCGTTGGATCAGCACGCGATTGGCCGCCTCGCCAATGTCCTCCAGCGTGTCGAGCAGGGTGCCGTCCAGATCAAACAAGACCGCCGAGTAATCCATCCGTTACGTACTTTCTGAACAGGAGTCTTTAACGCGGCCTTGATTCCAGATTTGACGTTTGAAATCTGAATCTTCAAAACACCGCTTCATCATAATCCAGCACTGCCCGTTACGGCAACGGACCTCCAAGGGCACGGCTTGGGGGCTGGAGGGCCGCTTGCCGGATTGCCTGACCGAAATCGATCCGCCACAATAGAAGCGTCAAACATCGGCGAAGGAATCATGGACGCGTCGTTCAGCACGGCCGATGACGTTTCGCCGGCTCCCCGGCAACCCAAGACCTTATGCGCAACCACGCTTGCCCAACCCAGAGCGATCCGGCGGCGGCCATTTCCGAAGCGCATTTTCGGGCCGTCGCGGACTGCACCTACGACTGGGAAAGCTGGCATGGAACCGATGGCCGGCTGATTTGGGTCAACCCTGCCGTGGAGCGTTTGACCGGCTACTCCGCCGCCGAGTGCCATGCGATGGAGGATTATCCGCTGGCGTTGGTCCTGCCGGAGGATCGCGTCTCGATTGCCGCGATTTTGGCGGACGCCCGTGAGGGCTCCAGCGGCAACGATGCGGAATTTCGCATCCTGCACCGGGACGGATCGACCAGGTGGGCGGCGATCTCCTGGCAACCCATGTCCATGCCTCAGCAAGGCCACCTCGGTTTCCGGACCAGCGTCCGCGACACCGCGGAACGTCGCAAGCTGCGGGAGCAGTTGCGGCTGCACGCGGAGCACTTGCAGCAGTTGGTGCAGGAGCGGACCGCCCGCATTCAGCAACTCGAGCGGCATCGGCGGAAAATCGAAAAACTGGCGGCCCTCGGCCAATTGGCGGCCGGCGTGGCTCACGAAGTCAACAATCCGCTGGCGGGCCTGCGCAATGCCTTTGAACTCATCAGGGCAGACCTCACGCCGCAGCACCCGCACTTCGAATTGCTGGAACTGATCGACCGCGAGATCGAACGGATCGGGGCCATCATCCATCAGATGTATCAGTTGTACGGCCGCGCACCGCAAGAGGCCACGGAGTTTGACCTGGCGCAAGCGGTGCGAGACGTGGTCGAGTTGCTGAGTCGCGTGGCGCGGAAACGGGGCGTGTCGCTGCGCAGGGAGACGGCGGATGGATTGCCGCGGGTGCGGTTGCCGGAGGGCGAGGTCAAGCAGGTCTTGTACAACCTGATCCAGAACGCCATCCAGGCTTCACCGCCGGGAGCCACCGTCCGGATCCGCATCGCCGCGGATTGCGACGAGATCGCGGTCAGGGTCGAGGACCGGGGACCCGGCATCCCGGACGACGTGCTGCCGCGCATTTTCGATCCGTTTTTCAGCACGAAGACGGGCGAGGTTCATGCCGGCATGGGGCTGGGGTTGTCGGTCTCGCGAAGCGTGACCGAGGCGCTGGGCGGCCGGATCGACGTGGACAGTCGCCCCGCGCGAGGCAGCACGTTCACCGCCGTTTTCCCCGCGTGTTCCGAGGCTCTCCAGGAAGAGGCGGTCGATGCCGACACCGACCCTTAGAATCCTGATCGCTGACGACGAGCCGCTGTTCTTGAAGACCACCGGCGAGTTGCTGGCCAAGGCCGGCTACGAGTGCATCTGTGTGGCGGACGCCGGGGCCGCGCTGGACTCGCTGGGCCGGGAACGGTTCGACCTGCTGCTGTCCGATCTGAACATGCCGGGCAACGCCCAACTGGAACTGTTGCGGGAGGGGCGAGCGCGGTGGCCGGAAGTGCCGCTGATTGTGATCACGGGAGTCCCGTCCCTGCCCACGGCCATCGAAAGCCTGCGGCTGGGCATCGCGGATTATCTGCTCAAGCCGGTCAGCTACCGCGACCTGCTGTCCAGCATCCGCCGGACGCTGGGAAGGAGCGCCGGGCGGCCCGCGCGCGAGCCACGCAGCGAAGAACAGCGGCGTGAACTGGCTCGGCGGTTCCCCGAGATCGCCGGCGACTGTCCGCAGATGCTGGAATTGTTCGACATCATCGACCGGGTAGCGCGCACCGACACGAACATTCTGATCACGGGGGAAAGCGGCACGGGCAAGGAGATCGTGGCCCGCACGATTCACCGCCACAGTCGCCGCGCCGCGCAGCCCTTTCTGGTCGTGGACTGCACGACGATTCCCGAGCCCTTGTTCGAGTCCGTCCTGTTCGGACACGCCCAGGGGGCCTTCACGGGCGCGGTCCGTGACGAGCCCGGTTTGCTGCGGCAAGTCGCCGGCGGGACGGCCTTCTTCGACGAGATCGGCGAATTGCCCCCCTGGCTGCAGGCGAAATTGCTGCGCGTGGTGCAGGACCAAACGTTCACGCCGGTCGGCAAGCACGAGGCGGTGCGGTTGGACGCGCGGTTCATCTGCGCCACCAATCGCAATTTGGAACTGGAAGTCAACTCCGGGCGGTTCCGCCGCGACCTGTTCTACCGCCTGGCCGTCCTGCACATCGAACTTCCGCCGCTCCGCAAACGGGGCGAGGACGTGCTGCGGTTGGCCGATCAGTTCCTGGCCGAATTGCGAGATACAAACCCCCGTGTCGCGGCGTTCTCCGAGGCGGTGTTGAGGTGTTTCCGCCGCTACCGCTGGCCCGGCAACATCCGGGAACTGCGGAACGTCGTCGAACGGGCCTTGGCCCTGGCACGCGGGACCTGCATCGACACCTCCGACTTGCCGCCGCCGCTGCGTCCGGACGCCTTGGCCGGTCAACAGGCGCAGTCGGCGGATTCCGTTCCGGCGTCACGCGGCCAGGCGCTGGACGAAGCCGAACGCGACTACCTGATCTCGTTGCTGGAGACCAACCGGGGCAACGTAAGCCGATCGGCCAAACAGGCCGGTCTGTCTCGTCAAGGGTTGCACCGGCTGCTGAAGAAACACGGCCTCGCGTCCAACGACTATCGCGCCCCGCCTCCCGACTGACAACGCCTGACGACGCTGTCGCACGCCGTGGACACTCGAACCCGGGGTCAGACGTACAGAATTCAGTTTACGCGGCCGATCGTCCAGCCAAGTGGAAGACGCTTTCCCCGCGAAAACTGAATTCTGTACGTCTGACCCCGGATTCACAGAACGTTGCGCCGCCGGCCCGGAAATTGCTGTATCGAGCCTAAAGGGTTTGTAAGAACCGGGGAATCAGTAACTGTCCAGTTCTTGCCGGCGATCATCACGCGGAGCGTGATGGCAACTGTCCAGTTCTTGCCGGCGATCATCACGCGGAGCGTGATGGCAACTGTCCAGTTCCTGCCGGCGATCATCACGCGGAGCGTGATGGCAACTGTCAAGTTGCGACAGTTGTTGATTCGCCGGTACTATCTCCCCCTGAGTTCAGAGTGTGTTGCTCGAGGGAGATCTCCAGGGAGTTAGCGATCTATGTCCGCCACAGGTGTCCTTGATTTCAGTTGCAAGGGGAGCCCCACCGTGAGCCGCCGCAAGATCTACGTCACCGAACCGGATCTCCGCCGCTTGTGTGACGTCGTCGCCACGGAACTCGCGCTGGACGGCGGCTCCAATCGGCACCTCGCCGAATTAGTGGCCGAACTGCAGCGGGCGGAGATCGTGCCCTCCGACGAGGTCCCTCACGATGTCGTGACGATGAACTCGACGGTGGTCCTGCGCGACCTGGACACAGACGAAGTGGAGACCTATACCCTGGTGTATCCCAACCATGCCGACATCGCCCGGAATCGGCTCTCGGTGTTGGCTCCCGTAGGAACGGCGATCTTGGGCTACCACGTCGGCGACGTCGTCCAATGGCGCGTCCCTGCCGGCGTCCGCCGGTTGCGAGTGGATGAAGTGATTTTTCAAACGGAACGCGCGGGGGCGTTTAACCTGTAGGGGCGGGATGCGGGATGCGGGTTGCGGGAGTCGTCCGTTGAGTGTTCGCAACTGCATGCGCGAGGGGGGACTGCGGTTTGGCTCATTGAGATTTGAAATCTGAGATTTCAAATTTGAGATCTCAGATTTCAGATCCGAGATTTGAGATCTGAGATCTGAGGTTTCAAATTTGAGATCTGAGATTTCAAATTTGAGATCTGAGGTTTCAGATTTGGGATTTCACATTGGTTTCGAGTTTTGGATTTCGTGATTCGGGTTTTTCGAAAGCGGAGTGAGGCATGGGAACTACGGTGTTGATGGTGTTGTGGATGGGTGTCACGAGCTTGGGCGCCCCGATCCCGCAGCAGGATGTTCAGGAGCAGAACGAAATCTTTCGCCGTTTTTGGGGCACGGACTTTGTCTGGAAGTTCGACGACTTGCCGGCCAAGGGCGGCGTCGAGGGCGAGCGAGTCCCTTATTCCGGGGCCATCTATTTGGATCGGTACGGCGGCACCGTGTCGGCGTTGCGCAAATACGACCAGGCGTTCCACGGCGGGCAGATGCTGGCCACGGCCCACGAGCAGTGGGACACCTCCGCGTTCCAGGAACCCGTCGTGAGCCGAGGCGGACTGTTCGGCGGGCGGCGAGTGACGCGGATGGCGACGCCCGGCTGGCACGGCCACTGCAACGGCTGGGCGGCTGCCGCCATTCGGCACGCGGAGCCGCAGCGGAGCGTGACCCGCAACGGCGTGGTGTTCTCGCCGGCGGACATCAAGGCCCTGTTAGCTGAACTGTACATCTACAACGAGATCGCCGATTTGTCGGGCTCCGCCGCGAACATTCAGGCGCCATTGTTCCACGCGGTCGTCGCCAACTGGCTGGGCCGCGGCGCACATCCGCTGGGCATGGAAGCGGATCCCGGGCCGCAGAAATGGAACTATCCCGCTTATTCGTTTACCAGTACCGCGAGGAAAAGCTCGCAGCGGCAGGTGGACGTCACGCTGAACCTGACCTACGCCCGCGAGACCCAGGGCGAGTACCAGCGAAGTCCGCGCAATTCGAGGGTGAAGTATTTCCACTACCGTCTGGACTTGAATCCGGCCGGCGAAATCGTGGGCGGCGAGTATTACAGCGACAGCTCGCGGATCGACATGCTCTGGGTCCCCTTGCGTCCCAAGGCGTCGGGGCAGCCGGGGCATGAACGCGGAAATCCTCACATCAAGGTCGAGACCATCCTCGCCGTCTGGCGCGATTCGGTGCCGGAGGAAGCCCGCAAACTGTGGTTGGTGGTCGACCCGGCGGCGGAGGACCGCGTCACGGACACCGCGGCCGTGACATCTCTGGTGCCCCTCCAAGATCCGGAGTCCGTGGAAACGGCCTCGGCGGCACCGGCGGTGGACGATGCCGGCCCCGGCGCGGCGGTCGGGGATAGCGCAGGAGACTGAGAACCTCCGCACCCATCGTTGCATCCGGCCGGGCGGCAACATCGTCTGGCAGATCGAAGCGCTGGACGACTATCAAGCCCTGGCCGGACCGTTTGCCCAGTCGGCACGGCAGGCGGGCAGACCGCTGCGCCGTCCTGCTAGCCGACGCCGGCAAGCAAGAAGCCACCGTCTTCATCGGCGAGGGCAGGTATACCGCGCGCGGCTGAGTTTAAGGTGGTTCAATGCGACCTTCGGCCGCAACCGAATCAATCGACATCATGGAACAGGAGGAAACAGAGGAAACGGAGTGGTGGCTCTCTCTGTCGGATGTTGCTGGTTGGGGACACGCGGAGTCGACCAACCGTGTCACTCAAAACACCCCACGGCGCGGTCGTTTCTCCCGTTTGTAAAAACGCGCGAAGCGTGTACAATTCTTCGCGTTACGTCCACGACACTCGAAACATCGTACGCTCATGCCACCCTACAATCCCGCTCTGATCGAACCGAAATGGCAGAAATACTGGGAGAAACACCAGACGTTCAAGACGCCCGACCTGCCGGCCGGGCCCAAGTTGTACGTGCTGGACATGTTCCCCTACCCCAGCGGCGACGGCCTGCACGTGGGCCATCCGGAAGGCTATACGGCAACCGACATCGTCTGCCGGTTCGAACGGATGCGGGGCAAATCGGTGCTGCACCCGATGGGTTTCGACGCCTTCGGACTGCCCGCCGAAGAGCACGCGATCAAGACGAACACGCCGCCGCGGGAGTCCACGGAACGCAACATCGCCAATTTCCGCCGCCAGCTGAAGATGCTCGGTTTCAGCTACGACTGGGACCGCGAGTTGGCCACCACCGACGTCGACTACTTCCGCTGGACGCAATGGATCTTCCTGACGATGTTCGACACCTGGTTCGACACGGAACAGGGAAAGGGACGGCCGATCTCCGAACTGCCGATTCCAGCCGACGTGGCTCGGCAAGGCGAGAACGCGATTCGGCAGTACCAAGACCAGCAGCGGCTGGCCTACCAGGCCGACGCCCTGGTCAACTGGTGCCCGGCGCTCGGTACGGTGCTGGCCAACGAAGAGGTCAAGGACGGCAAGAGCGAGCGCGGCGGCCATCCGGTCCAGCGACTGCCGCTGCGGCAATGGATGCTGCGGATCACGGCCTACGCAGATCGGCTGGAAAAGGACTTGGATACCCTCCGCTGGCCGGAGAGCATCAAGCAGATGCAGCGGGATTGGATCGGCCGCAGCGTGGGCGCCGAAGTGGACTTCTACATCGGCGACCGGTCCCGGTACGCTGATTGGCGAGCGAAACGCTCCCAGTCAGGCTATCCCCGCAAGCCGGGCAACGACGTGCTGCGGATCTACACCACGCGTCCGGATACGCTGTTCGGAGCGACCTACATGGTCCTCGCGCCGGAGCATCCCTTCGTCGAACGCTTGACCACGCCGGAACAGAAGGCGGCGGTCGAAGCCTACTGCGCCCGCGCCGCCGCTCGCAGCGACCGCGAACGGCAGGAGGACAAGGAAAAGACAGGCGTGTTCACGGGCTCGTCCGCCGTCAACCCGGTCAACGACCAGGAAGTGCCGATCTGGATCTCCGATTACGTGCTGATCACTTACGGCACGGGAGCCATCATGGCCGTGCCGGCGCACGACACCCGCGACTTTGAGTTTGCCGAGCGGTTCCAGATCCCGGTCATTGCCGTAGTCGATCCCGGCGATGCGCCGGGTGTGGACCGCAAGGCCGTCTTGGCCGGCCGGCAATGCTGCACCGAGGACGGCGTGGCGGTCAACTCCGGAAAGTACGACGGACTCAAGACGGCGGCGTTCAAGCAGAAGATCAGCGACGACCTCGCGGCGGCCGGCCTCGGCCGCGAGGCCGTCAACTACAAGCTCCGCGACTGGCTGTTCAGCCGGCAGCGGTTCTGGGGCGAGCCGTTTCCGATCCTGCACGAGTTGGACGAGCAGGGGCGGCCGGCGGGCTGCCTGCGCGCGGTGCCCGACGACGAGTTGCCCGTCGACTTGCCGCCGCTGGACGACTTCAAGCCGCACGGCCGTCCGGAGCCGCCGCTGGCCAAAGCGCCCGAGGAATGGCTGTATCCGGAAATCGACGGCAGAACCTACCGTCGCGAGACGAACACGATGCCGCAGTGGGCCGGCTCGTGCTGGTACTACCTGCGGTTCATCGACCCGCTGAACGATCAGGCGTTCGTCGATCCGGCCAAGGAAAAAGCGTGGATGCCGGTGGACCTGTACGTCGGCGGGGCGGAGCATGCCGTGCTGCACCTGTTGTACGCTCGCTTTTGGCACAAGGTGTTGTTCGATCGCGGCTACGTGAGTACGGCAGAACCGTTCCAGCGGTTGGTCAACCAGGGCATGATCCTGGGCGAGATGGAGTTCACCACCTACCGCCGTGCGGACGGCAGCGCGGTCAGCGTCACTCGCGTCAAGCGCGACGCGCAAGGCTTCTTGATCGACCAGGAGACGGGCGAGCGAGTGACCGAAGCCAAGGTCGAACCGGAGGCGGCGGAGAAGCAAGGCGAGAACTTCGTGCTCAGGAGCAACCCGGCGGTGCGCATCGAGAGCCGCGCGTACAAGATGTCCAAGAGTCGCGGCAACGTCGTAAACCCGGACGAGATCGTGCGCGACTACGGCGCGGACTCGCTGCGGCTGTACGAAATGTTCATGGGCCCGCTGGAGGCCGTGAAACCGTGGAGCATGGCCGGCGTGAGCGGCGTGCGGAATTTCCTGGACCGCGTCTGGCGGATGATCGTCGACGATCGCAGCGAGACCCCCGCCCTGCACCCTGCCGTCCAAGATGTGGAGCCGAACGAGGAACAGAACCGCATGCTGCACCGCACGATCATGGAAGTGACCGAGGACACGGCGCGGATGGAGTTCAATACGGCGATTGCCCGCATGATGGAGTTTACGAACTTCTTCACGCGGCAAGAGATTCGTCCCCAATCGGCGATGCAGCGACTGGTCCTGCTGCTGTCGCCCTTTGCCCCGCACATCGCCGAGGAACTGTGGCAGGTCCTGGGGCACGAGCAGACGCTGGCCTACGAGCCCTGGCCGAGCTATGATGAAGCGTTGACCAAGGAGGATACGATCGAGGTCCCGGTACAAGTGAAGGGCAAGTTGCGGGGCCGCATTCGCGTCCCGGCCCAGGCCACCGCCGAGGAACTGGAGGCCGCGGCGAGAGCCGACTCGAGGGTCGCCGAGTGGATCGAGGGCAAGGAGATCGTCAAGGTCGTGGTCGTGCCCGGCCGGATGGTCAATTTCGTAGTCAAGTAACGATCGAGGATGCGGCGAACAATTCGTAGCATGGCTGTCCGAGCCGTGCGTAGCTCCGGACGATCGGGGCAGATCCGCACGGCTCGGAGAGCGCGTGCTACGGCCTTCGTCCAATACCTCTCATGGCGCGCCGACGTCGAGAACCTATCGAAAACGGATTGGCGCTGGACCCTCATGCCCAGTCGAGCACTACCGCGCGCCGCCGCGTACCCGCCTGGCTGCTCTCGGCCTTGTTGCACGGCGTGCTGCTGATTCTGTGCGCGCTGATCGCGCCGCTGCCATCGCGGGGCGTGGCGCCGGAACCGGCGCGGCGGGCCGGGATCGTGCTGGTCGAGCAAGCCGGTGATGCGGTGGAGTATTTTGCCGAGGAGGTTGCGGACAACGCGTCGGGGCCGTCCGCCGCCCAACAAGCCGTTACGGCAACCTCCGAGGGTTCGCAAGGCCTCGAAGCCGCGCTGCCCTCCGCCGCCCAGTCGCCGGTCGATACGGCGGACATGTTGCCTTCGACCGATGCGCTCCGCGGCCTGGGCGTCGGCGCCGACGTGGCGGCCGCGCTGCCCAACGCCGGCGACTTGACAGCGGGTCTCCGGCCCGACAGGAAGTTGGGCAAGGGGGCGCAGACCTACGTTTTCGGCGCCAAGGGCGAAGGCAGCGTGTTCATCTACGTGTTCGACCGCTCGGACAGCATGAACGGCTACGAGGGCCGGCCGCTGGCCGCCTCCAAAGCAGAACTGATCAGGAGCCTGCAATCGCTGCAGCCCATTCACCAATTTCAAATCATCTTTTACAACGCGCAGGTGACCGCCTTCAACCCGTCTCCTTCGCAGCCACCGCAGTTGATGTTTGCCACGGAGGCGAACAAGGCGCTGGCGGCCCAGTTCGTCGGCCAGGTTCCCGCCTGGAACGGGACACGGCACATGGACCCGCTGCGCTTGGCGCTGCGATTGGCGCCCGACGTGATTTTCTTCCTGACCGACGCCGGCGAACCGCAACTGAGCGCGGCCGATTTGGAGGACCTGCGGCGTCTGAACACCGGCACCGTGATTAACGCCATCGAATTCGGCGCCGGCCCCAACCCAGGCGGCGAGAATTTTCTGGTCGGCTTGGCGCGGCAGAACAACGGCCAACACGTCTACGTGGACGTCACGCGTCTGCCGGGCCCGTGAAGGTTTTTCTGGGGGTTTTTCATGCCGGCTTGCCAGCATCTGACCACCCCGAATTCTCACGAATTCGGCTACTCGCAACTTCGAAGATTGCTGGCGACGGTGTTTTTCTGCAGCGTCGCGCAAAGCCTCATTGCTGCGGATACGGTCATCTACAAGACCGCCAAGGACCCCGCAGTTCAAGTCACCGTGACGTACCAGCAGGCGGTGCGGGACGAAAAACGCGTGTGGGTGCAGCGGCAGGTGATGGCCAAGCTGGCCGGCACGTACTGCCAGTTGGAGCAATTCGATTCGGCGAGGGACGTCTTTCTGAGCTTGCTGCGAAGTACGGCCACGGCGACCGTCGAGGAGGTGGAGGGCTGGCTGGCGAGGCTTCCTGCGGACTTGCGTGCCGGGCCGTACTTTGCGCTCGGCCAAGCGTGGTCGGCCAGGGGGCAGAGCGACAAATCGGCCTTGGCCTGCCTGCGCGTGCCGATCCTTTACGGGCAGGACCGCCGCCTGGTCGCCAGCGCCCTCTTGTTGGCGGGCCGCGAATTGGAAAAAATCGGCCAGCGGGAGGAAGCCGTCACGCTGTATCGGGAAGTCGCCCGCGAGCACGCCGCCGCGCCGTCCGCGGCCGAGGCCCGCGGGCGGCTGGAAGAACTGGCCGGGCGGGAGAAGGAATAGTACCCCTTCTCGCCTCAGAAACGTGAATTTTGTTTTCCATTTTGTCGGTTC